>JAOTWJ010000151.1 GCA_029862925.1 Gemmatimonadota bacterium | reverse complement strand
TACAACCCTCATTCAGTACGCCACGATCGGGGGAGGCGTGAACAACCAGGTCACCGGAACCACCGGTGTGGTCGGCGGCGGGCTGGCCAATGAGGCGGGCAACAACTACACCACCGTGGGCGGTGGGGCGGGCAACGTCGCCTCAGGCATATACTCGACCGTTGGTGGCGGCACCAACATTACCGCTAGCGGCGAGCGGGCGACGGTGTCGGGCGGCAGCAGCAATCTGGCCACGGGGCGGGCGGCCTCCGTCGGTGGCGGGGAGGGCAACCAGGCCAGCGAGCGCGGAGGCACCGTCGGCGGCGGCTGGAACAACCGCGTTTTCAGCGTGCTCGGGACCATTGCCGGTGGCGGCCGCAGCAACCTCAACGATGGCGCGACCGGCAACCGCGTGACCGACAACTACGGCACCATCGGCGGAGGGGGCAACAACCAGGCGGGCAACGGCGAAAGCCTCATTACCGATGCCCAGGGCGCAACCATAGCGGGCGGACTGAACAACCTGGCCGATGCCGCCCAATCGACCGTTGGGGGCGGGAACGGTAACAGTGCCAGCGGCGGAAACGCAACGGTTGCCGGCGGCGCCAGTAACAACGCGCTTGCGAGCGGCGCCACCGTCGGTGGAGGGGGCAGCAACCTCGCAGACGAAACGAACGCAACGGTGGCTGGTGGGCTTCAAAACCAGGCCAACGGCGAATACTCGACGGTGGGCGGGGGAATCCAGAACCAGGCGAATGGATCGGGCGCGGTCGCAGGTGGTGGGAGCAATAACGCTGTAGACGGTTGGTACGCCACCATTCCTGGTGGCGCCAATAATTCCGCGGCAAGCAACTTCAGCTTTGCCGCGGGACGCCGCGCAAAGGTAGATGCGGCGCACACAGGCGCGTTCCTGTACGCCGATGGCAACGACTTCGATTTCAACTCCGCGGCCAACCACGAGTTCGCCGTGCGAGCAATCGGCGGCGTGCGCTTCGTCTCCGCAATCGATGGAACCGGCACGCCCACGGCCGGCGTGGAGCTGCCATCCGGCTCGGGCACGTGGGCATCACTGAGCGACCGCAACGCGAAAGAGAACTTCGTTCCGGTCGACGGTGTCGACGTGCTGGAGGCGGTGGCCGCGATGGAGATCTCCGCGTGGAACTACAAGACGCAGGACGAGCAAATCCGGCACATCGGCCCCATGGCGCAGGACTTCTACGCCGCGTTCGGCGTCGGCGAGGACGAGAAGCGCATCAGCACGGTGGATGCGGACGGCGTCGCGCTGGCCGCCATCCAGGGGCTCAAGCACATCGCCGACAAGAAGGACGCGCGCATCGCCGAACTGGAGCGCCGCATCGCGGAGTTGGAGAAGCTCGTCGCGCTGCTGGCGAGCAAGAACGGGGGCGGCGTCGGCATGGTGAGCGACAAGGCGGCGTCCGCGGAGTAGTACGCCAGCCAAAGCTCGACTACCACCTGCGCCCAAACAGAAAGGGACAGGCCCCTTGGGCCTGTCCCTTCAATTCTGCAGCGTCCGGATACTGCCGCGCAGCGGGACGCCTATCTCTAATCACGCGAAGAGCCGGACTACCGGTAAAGCGCCTTCACCTGACCCCACGTCGCCTCGTCGACCGGCACCGTCTGGCAGGCCGGACCGATGAGCGCCTGCGGGTTGGTGCACCCCGCGTCGAACGACGCGGCGCGCAGGTGCGCCTGAAACATCCCGCCGTCGTTGCGGACCACAAAAATCCCGGTGTAGGCGTTGCCCGGCGTGGTGCAGTAGAAGATCGGGAATGTGCAGACGCCGTCCGTGGGCATCGTGTAGTTGAACTGGTAGACACCATCCGAAACGTAGGTGGCCACGATGTCGGTGTTCCCGTGGGTCGTGCTATTCACCCTCACGTCGAGCGTGGGGTCGGTGCCGCCGTTGGCGCATTCCAGAACGTAGCTGATGGTTAGGGTATAAGTCTCCCCGGGCTCCACGTCCCACGCCTGCACGGCGGGGCCGGTCGGGCCGGACACACAGCCGCTGGCCACCGGCGTCACGCTGATCAGCCGGGCATTCGCGCTCGCTATGGCCGGCAAGAGCGCCAAGGCGAGGACAGCGATAAGAAAGCTATAGCGTTTGGTCATAAAGACAGCCCCCTGGGTTCGGTCAACACCACCATCCCGCCAGACTGCGACGGGTTCCGTAATTCCATACTGCCCGCTCCCTTAGCGCGAAAATCATATCATGTTTCCGAGCGAAGCGGAAGAGGGTAATCGCACTCTATTGCTCCGCTTTGCCATCTCGCGCTTTCGGCCCCCGGCAAAGGGCTTTTCGACCGTGGCCGGGCGTGCTACATTGAGACGGCGTCGTCCGTTTTGAGCAAGAACACCTCGGGGGTTCTTGCCTGCATGATCAACGTCGGGGGTAACGGATCCCTCGCTAAGAGGGGGAGTGTCATGGACTTGGATCTCCAAGGAAAGCGCGCCATCGTCACCGGAGGCAGCCTCGGCATCGGCAGCGCCATCGCGCTCGCGCTGGCGCGAGAGGGGTGCGACGTGGCCATCAACTACCGCCGCCACGACACCGAAGCCAAGGAAATCGTGGGTCAAATCGAGGCGCTCGGCCGCCGCGGCCTGGCCGTCAAGGCGGACGTGGCCAGCTACGACGACGCCATGCACATGGTGCGGACCGTCGTCGAGCGGTTCGGCGGTCTGGACATCATGGTCTGCAACGCCGGGATCAACTGGGACGGCGTGATCTGGAAGATGACGGAGGAGCAGTGGGACAAGGTTATCGCCGTGAACCTCAAGGGCTACTTCAATTACAACAAGGCGGCGGCCGTGGTCTTCAAGGACCAGCGCTGGGGCAAGATCGTGAACATCTCCTCGATCAACGGCCTGCGGGGGAAGTTCGCGCAGACCAACTACGCGGCCTCCAAGGGCGGCGAGGTCGCCCTGAGCAAGTCGCTGGCCCGCGAGTTGGGCAAGTTCAACGTGAACGTGAACGTGGTGGCACCGGGCATGGTGATGACGGACATGGCGGCGAACATTCCGCCCGAGTTCCTCACCAAGGCCATGGACGAGACCGTGCTCGGGCGCTTCGCCACCCCGGAGGACTGCGCGGACGTGGTGGCGTTCCTGTGTTCCGACCGGTCGCGGCACATCACGGGCGAAGTGATCAAGATCGACGGCGGCCAGTACATCTGAGGGGTCGGATGCCATGAGCAGAGTGGGAATCATCGGAATCGGTCACGGCGTGTTCGGGCGGCGCAGCGACGCCACCGTCCAGGAGCTGGCGTTCGAGGCCTTTCGCGACGCGCTCGAGGACGCGGGCATCGCGCGCGACGACATCGACGCGTCGGTGATCGGGTCGGTACCCGAGTACCACAAGCAGCGCTCGCTCCCGGGCGTCGTGCAGGAATACCTCGGCGTCAACCCCAAACCGACGTGGCTCACCGAGGTGGCGTGCGCGTCGGGAAGCGCGGCCATCCGCACCGCGTGGATGGCGATCAAGGCGGGCGTGCACGAAGTCGTCGCGGTGATCGGCTGCCAGAAGATGACGGAGCTCTCCACGCCGGAGATCCTCGGCCTCATGGGCCGGGTGGGGGAGGTGCAGTGGGAATCGGTCTTCGGCACCACCTTTCCCGCCTACTACGCGCTCTTCGCCCGGCGCCACATGCACGAGTTCGGCACCACGCGCGACCAGCTCCTGCAGGTGGCGGTGAAGAATCACCACTACGGCGCCATGAATCCCTGCGCGCTCTTCCGCAAGGAGATCACGCTGGAGAAGGCGAAGGAATCCGAGGAGGTGGCCACGCCGTTCCAGGTCTACGACTGCTGCGCCAACGCCGACGGCGCGGCGTGCGTCATCCTGGCCAGCGAGGGCGCGGCCCGGGAAATTGCGAAGAAGCCGGTGTGGCTCGACGGCATGGGGTGCGCGACGGCGAGCATGTCGGTGCTGCGGCGGCCCAACCTCGTGGGCCTGCCCAGCGCCGTGGAGGCGGCACGGGTGGCGTACGAGATGGCCGAGGTGGGGCCCGAAGACGTGAAGGTGGCCGACGTACACGACTGCTTCACCGTCGCCGAGATCCTGGCCTACGAGGACCTCGGCTTCTGCAAAAAGGGCGAGGGGGGACGCTTCATCGCGGATCGCCAGTCGTACATCGGCGGCAAGGTAGCCGTCAACGTCGACGGCGGCCTCAAGGCGAAGGGCCACCCCATTGGTGCCACCGGCGTATCGATGACCGTGGAGATCGTCAAGCAGCTGCGCGGCGAGGCGGGGGAGCGTCAGGTGAGCGACGCCGACGTCGGCCTCACCCACAACGTGGGCGGGATCGGGCAGTACTGCTTCGTCCAGGTCCTGAGGAGGGATTGAGCCGTGTTCAAGTGGTTCGGCAAGGTCAACTTCTCACCGTACACCAAGGTGGCCGGCTTCGCCCAGGAGCTCAGGGACGGCCGCCTGATGGCGTCGCGCTGCAAGGCCTGCGGGGCGACGTCCTTCCCGCCGCGGGCCGACTGCGCGGAGTGCCTGAGCGGCGATTTCGAGTTCCTCGAGATCAGCGGCAAGGCGACCCTGCACACGTTCACCAAGATCGTCGCCGCGCCGACCGGCTTCGAGGATCTCGCCCCCTACACCGTCGGCGTCGCCGACCTCGCGGAGACGGGCCGCCTGCTGGCCTGGATCGGCGACACCATCGCGGAAGACGAGATCCAGATCGGCATGGATCTCCAGGTGGTCCCGCGCATCTTCGAGGAGCTCGAGGAGATCAAGGTCTACTACACGCTCGAGAAGCCGGGCACCGCCTGGACAAAGACGAAGTCGTCCGCGTAGCCTAGCGCCCCCCCTTGGCGCCTCCCACCTCGGCCAGTGCCTCGCGCGTCGCCGCCAGCAGCGCATCCGGGCCCACCGGAGAGCCCGTCGCCGCTTTCATCCACAGATCCGGCGTGACGCCGCCCATGGCCACGCAACGCTCGAACTCGGGACCGATCTTCCCCACCTTCTTCATCTGCTGCTCGATCTGCAGGGCGATCATGTGTCCGATGGGATAGTCGGGCAGGTAGAGGAAGGAGTGGATCATGTGCGAGTAGATGCCGAGCAGCACGACGTCCCGCGTTCCGAACATGTCCGCGTAGTACGCGTTCCACACGTCCTTGGCGATCCCGATGGTCGCTTCCTTGAGCTGCGCCGGCGTGGCGCCGGGGTGGTCGTACATCCAATGCCAGACGGCCATGTCGACGAGTGCCACCGCCGCGATCTCGCAGGTGGCCCAGTAGGTGTCGAGCGCGGCCAGGGCCTCGTCCTGCGCGCCGGCGTGGGCCAGGCCGAGGAGCTCGAGATCCTTGGCCTGGAACACGAACGCCAGCGCCTCGGTGAAGGCCGTGTTGGGGACGCCCTCGAGCAGGGTGTGGTCGATCTCGTTCAGCGATAGGGTCTGCTCGACGTTGTGTCCCAGCTCGTGGACGGCGATGTTGAATCCCTTGTAGTCCATGCCGTCCTTACCCACGCGCGTGCGCAGGCGCGTTCGCGCCGAGCGCATCTGCGCGCCCCACGCGTGTCCGGATCCGCGCGCCGGTTCCACGGCGATGTTGCGCGCGATGGTCTCCGCCCGTTCGCGCGGGAAGTCGAGCTTCTCCAGCAGGTCGGGGATGTCTTTCTCGAAGGCCTCGGCGGTGGGGTAGCGCTCGGCCACCATGCGGTCGAGCTCGACCTGGCCGTGCGCCGGGCGCGGGCGGAAACCGTTGTACCAGATGTCGAAGGGCTCGAGCGGTCGCCCCAGCCGCGCCTCGATGAGTGCGCCCACCTGCGCCAGGTAGGGTGATGCCAGCACGGCGTCGAACATCGCGCGCACCCGATCTTCGGGGATCTCGCGATCCTCGTCGAAACGGCGCGCGATGAGCGTGGGCGCGGTCGGCGAATACGGGTCGAGCTTGCGCGACGCCTGAAACGTGCGCAGCAGCACCGCGTAGCGCGTATCCGGCTCCGGTGAGCCGGTGGGCCGCAGGTTCGCCGGCGGGGAGTCGTCGGAGTCGCTCGCCGCCGCGAGTGCCACCTCGTTGCGGAAGGGGTTCCAGTCGACGTGGGGGTTGTCCACGACGACCTCGGGGATGGTCTGCGTGACGATCCGCTCCATCACCTTCTGGATCATCCGTTGCCGTGGCAAGCCCTCCGCCCCGTTCGGGTACTGCGCCTTGATCTCGTCGCGGAGATTCCAGTGCGCCAGCAACCGCATCTCGGGGGGAAACAGCCTCTGGCCCGCGTCGTCGAGGAGGTGGTACATCCAGACATTGTAGCCGGCGATGTACTGGTCGGCCGCCGCGCTGGCCTCCGACAGGGCCTGGTTCACCTCGGCGGGCACGCGCTTGGAGAAGCGCTGCGCGAGGCGCACCTCGGCCCACTGGCGCCGGCTCCACTGGTCGCCTTGCGTGAGCCGTTCCTCCAGCGTCGTCAGCGGGAAGTTGAGCAGGGCGACGAAGGCGATCTTGTTGGCGAAGAAGTCGTCGTTGACGTGGGCTCCGGGGTCGTAGCCGGCGAAGGTCTCGTCGATGGGCAGGATCGGTCCCAGGTCCAGGTCGGCCTGCCGCCGGAAGGCCAGCGTGATCTCGTTCATGTGCCCGTCGAGCTGTTCGAGCAGCCACTCCGTGCGCGCGAACACGTCGTCGAGGGTCTTCTGGTCGCCGGCGAAGTTGGTGGCGACGAACGCCTCGAACACGGAGCGATCGCCGTCGGTCTCGCGCCAGAAGCTGAGGACCTGATCCACACCGTGCTCCGCCCGGCCCCGCTGCGCCTCTCCGTGCGCGGTCACCAGCTCTCTCTTGGCCGCCGCGGCGGCTTCGGTACCCCACGCGGGGGTCTGTGCGTATGTTTTGGTCATCGACATGGGATTGAAGGTTGCAGCGAACACCAGCGCCAGGCAAACGGCGGTCGTGCGTGTGCGAGTCATGGACCCCTCCCTTTTGAACGCGTCGCGAGGATGCTACCGCATCGGGCGGGGTCTGTCCAACGGGGCGCGGGCGCGACGGGCGGGTACGCGGAGCGCCCGCAGAACGAAGGAAAGCGGCGCGCTCTAGAAGTAGCGGACGGTCAGGGTGCCGGGTGCGACGTCTTCGGCCTGGAAGCGCGGGCGCAGCCGCTCCTCGACCCAGACGATGACGCCGCCGC
>JAOTWJ010000150.1 GCA_029862925.1 Gemmatimonadota bacterium | reverse complement strand
ACCTCCATCCCGGCACGGACCGGGAGGGCGTCGTGGAGCTGATGGGCAGCTTCGAGGTGCCGGACCCCACCCCGGGGGAGCCTGCCATCGTGATCTTCGAGGGGCCGGACTGGGGCGTGTACACCATTACCGGCGATACGCTCCGGCTGCGGTTCGCCAACCGACTGAACAACTGGGTCGGCGTCATCCCCTTCACCCAGTTCCGGGGCGGCGTGCTGGCCGGCGGTTCCGGCAGCCGCTGCCGGTCGATGCTGCTCCGGCTCGAGGCTCGGCCGTGAGCCGTTCTCACGTCCTCACGTCCCCGCGTCCTCCCGCCTGTCCCATCGTCTCAGCCATCGTCACCGCCGCAACTCCCCCCCGCGCCGTGATCACTCCGTCCGCGCTGAGCGTGACACCACCGTGATCTTCCGTCCGGGAATCGCCTGGACCTGACCGCGTAACTCGCGCACCGGTCCCAGCGGAGTCGGCTTCAGGAAATCGACGTGGAGCGCGACCGTGACGTAACACGCTGACGGGACCTCGCCGATCGCCTTGCCCGCGGCCCGGAGCACTGCGTCGGCCGCCGTGCCGATGCCGCGGCAGTCGACCAGGGACGCGATGAGCCCGCCATCGACGACCCCGGGCAGGGCCACATGGCAAGGACTCAGCCTGGGACCTGGGGCAGGCCATCGTGGATCGCTACGATGCCACCGTCGATCACGATGACTACACGCTGGCCGGTAACCCGGACCGCATGTTCGACGATGCCCATCGCGACCGCCTCGCTACCCGCATTGCCGGGGGGGGGCAGGGCCAGGCCCGCAAGGAGGTGGAGCGGCGCCAGCTGGGTCACTTCGTCCGCGCGGACGAGGACTACGGTCGCCGGTCGCCGCCAAACTCGGTCTCGATGTGGGTGAGTTCAAGGAAACGGCCGGTGCCGGACGGCAGTGGGCCGGCTGCACCGCGCGAGGTCTGGCCCGCGGGCCCTGATGCCCCAAGCCGTTGTTATGTTGTTGCTTGGGTGGCTCCGGCAGGTCGGACCCCGCGCGGTCCGCTGCCGGGGCACGTCCCGGGCCGTTGAGGCCGCGCGCGCCGCGGTCGTGCTCCTCCGGAACAGCCGGGCGGAGCCGGCGTTTGGGCTCAGTGACGCCCGCTGCGACCACGCGCTCGGCTATATTTGATGTCAAGCCAGACGCGGAACCGGGCGGCACCGTCGAGCTGACCGGCAGCCTCCAGGTTGCAAGCGCGACGCCGGGGGCCCTCGACATGCGATTCTCGAGGGACCGGACACGGGCCGTTCCCGCGTCTCGGCGGTTCACCCGGTACCAGGCCGGCACCTCGTCGGTTTCTCACGGACGAGATGCTTCCTCCCACTCACTCCGGCTGGAGAAACGGCCCCGATGCGACGCCTGCGGCTCCTACTGCTGCTTGTCGGCCCCGTGCTGCTGGGGTGTGGCGACGATCCCTTCAGTGTGCAGGATGCGCTGGGGGTGTGGGATCTCCGGCAGATCAACGGCCGCGAGGTCTCCGGCACGGCCCCTATGGGGGTCTGGATCCGGGAGAGCGGCGGCAGCGACTCGACGCTCGTCGTGATCGAGTCGATCACCCTCGAGTTCGCAGCCGCCTCCGCCTGCTCGTGGACGCTCGACGACGGCTTCTCGGGTGAGGTGACCGAGGACGACTGCGAGTACGCGATCGGGCCGGACGGCGACATCACGGCGAGCCTCGCGGGCGCTACCCTCGAGGGCACCGCCGCGGCAGGGGTCATGACCCTTCGGGACGAGGACACGAACGAGTGGGAGTTTGAGAAGCGGACGTAGCCGACGTGGTGCGGGCGGACATCCAGGTGGGCGTGAGCCGCCCACGAGGTAAGGGGTGTGCCTGCAAAGTGTTATCCCGCTGCCCGCCGATGCATAGTGAAATCGCTAGCCCCTTGACGGGCCCGGCGCGGGGCGGTACTCTAGCCCCGAACATAAGGAAGGCCGGCTGGCCGTGAATCGCTGCTGAGGGCGGTGCGAGGCTCTGGCAGCGATGATCAGCGGTTGGCTGCCGCCAGGGCGTCATTGCCGCAACCGGGGCCATGCCAGGTCTCGGTGGCGGGTGTGAGTTCGCGGGGCGTGCGCATTCTAGGCTGGTCCCGTACCAGGTGGCAGTACCCGGGTTACTTCACATCTGCGGAGGGGCAGTCGTATGCCAATCGGTCGTATTCTTACGCTCGCAGTCCTTGCGACCCTGTATGCGTCGGGGACGCTTGCGGCACAAGCGCGGACTGGAACGGTGGTGGGGACCGTCCGGGACGTCACGACCTCGGTCGGCGTGGGGAGCGCCAGCATCGCCATCGAGGGGACGCGGCGCGGAACCACGACGCTGGCGGACGGGTCGTTCGTCCTGGCGGAAGTACCAGTCGGGACCGTTAGGCTCGTCGCGCGGGCCATCGGCTACGCTCCCGAGACCCGCGAGGTGACGGTCACCGCGGGCCAGACGACGACGGTGGAATTCGCTCTCGAGCGTCAGGCCGCGGTCATGGACGAGATCGTGGTGACCGGGTATGGCTCCCAGCGCCGCGCGGAGATCACTGGGTCGGTCGCGACGGTCGAGGGGGACGACGCCAACGTGGGCGTCACGCAGAACGCCGATCAGATGCTCCAGGGACGGGTCGCCGGGGTGAACGTCCAGCAGAACACCGGTGATCCCGGTGCCGGCATGCAGCTCAGGGTCCGGGGCGGGACCTCGATCAGCGGCAGTGACGAGCCCTTGTACGTGATCGACGGGGTCGCCATCTGGAATCAGGCTACGGAGCCGGGGGGGATCGGCGTTGGCGGCGCCGCGTCGCCCGCCCGCAACCCGCTTTCCCTCATCAACCCCAAGGACATCAAGTCCATCACGGTCCTCAAGGACGCCGCGGCGGCCGCCATCTACGGCGCCCGCGGCGCGAACGGCGTCATCCTGATCGAGACGAAGCAGGGTGAACGCGACCAGATGACGTTCGAGTACGACGGCTACGTCTCCTTCGGGAACGCTGCCAGCTCGTTGGATGTGCTGACCGGCGACCAGTACCGCGCCTTCATTCAGGCGGAGGTGGCGGCCGGCAACCTTCCCCCCGAGCGGCTCGCCAACCTCGGCACGGCCAACACGAACTGGGAGCGCGAGGTGCTCCGCTCGACCGTGTCGCAGAATCACAACGTGGCCTTCTCAGGCGGCAGCGCGAGCACGACCTACCGCGCCTCGCTCAACTACCAGAACCTCGAGGGCGCGGCGCTGAGCAGCGGGCAGGAGCGCTTCCAGGGGCGGATCAACGCCCGGCAGTCCGCGTGGAACGACCGCCTGCAGCTCGGACTCAACCTGACCGCCGCGCATGTCCGAGACGACTACGTGCCCTTCCAGAACAACGGCGGGTTCGAGGGGGACCTGTTCCAGAACATGGTCGTGTTCAATCCCACCCGGCCGGTCACGGTGATGGACACGGCCACCGGGCTGGAGCGCTACTTCGAGATCGGCACCGGCCGGCAGTCGGTGCGGAATCCGGTGGCGCTCGCCGAGCAGCTCCAGGACTTCGGGACCACGACCCGCGTGCTCGGCAACATCCGGGCACAGCTCGACATCGTGCCGGGCCTGCAGGGCCAGGTGATCGTCGGGGTGGACCGGTCTGAAGGTGATCGCAAGATCTACTACCCGGCCGCGAGCCCGGTGGGGGCGGAGTACAATGGGCTCGCGTCCCGACGCGCCCAGACGCTGACCGGGGTGACGTTCCAGGGACTCATGAACTGGAACCAGACGTTCGGGGGCGTGCACAGCCTGTCCGGGGTGGGCGGGTACGAGTTCCAGGATTTTGCTCAGGAAGGGTCCGGAGCGGAGTCCCGCGACTTCCTCACCGACGCGTTCGGCTTCGACAACCTCTCGGCGGGCGCGAACGAGCAGGTGCCGTACTCGTTCTCCGAGAAGAACCGCATCATCAGCTTCTTCGGACGGGTGGTGTACGGCTATAATGACCGGTACTTCTTGACTGGAGTCGTGCGGCGCGACGGGTCCTCCCGCTTCGGTCGTGACTCCAAGTGGGGGACGTTCCCGGCCATCTCGGCGAGTTGGCGGTTGAGCCAGGAGGGCTTCCTGGAGAACGGGCCCTTCTCCGAACTGCGCTTGCGCGCGGGCTACGGCGTGCAGGGCACCAACGCGGGGGACTCGTACCGGTCCCTGGTGCTGCTCGCGCCGGGCGCCGACTACGCGTTCGGTGACCAGAAGGTCGTCGGCCTGTCGCCCTCGCAGAATCCCAACCCGAATCTCAAGTGGGAGCAGACCTCCACGCTCAACTTCGGGCTCGACTTCGGGTTCTCGGATCAGCGGATTGCCGGGAGCATCGACTACTACCGCAAGAACACGACCGACCTGCTGCTCAGCGTGGTGGTCCCGCAGCCGGCGCCGGTGAGTGAGCGGCTGGAGAACATCGGCGAGCTGCGGAACAGCGGCATCGAGGCTCAGCTCGACGCGTTGCTGGTGACCCGAGCGAACTTCAGTTGGCAGGCGGGCGTCGTCTTCGCGGCCAACAAGAACGAGATCGTGGACCTCGGTGGCCGGCAGTTCATCGCGACCGGGTTCGTGAACGGTCAGGGCCAGACGGGGCAGACGTCGCAGCGGATCCTGCCCGGCCAGCCCCTCGGGACGTACTTCGGCCCGGAGTACGTCGGGACGGACGCCACCGGCAGGCAGTTGTTCAACGACTACGACGCGGATGGCAATCTGCTCGGGGAGACGACGTCACCGGCCGCGGACGATTTCCGGATCCTCGGGAAGGCCGATCCGAGCTTCACCGCCGGCGTTCGCACCAATCTGGTGGTCGGCGGCTTCGACGCGGGGCTCCTGCTCCGGTGGGAGCAGGGGGGGCAGGTCTTCAACAACACCGCGCTGGTCTACTCCACCAAGAGCAACGCGTTGCAGGACAAGAACTTCCTGGCGTCGGCGCTGGACGACCCCACGGGCATCACCCAGCCCGCGATCTACTCCTCGCGGTGGCTCGAGAGCCGGTCGTTCCTGCGCCTCCAGAACATCACGGTGGGATACACGTTCCAGCTGCCGGAGTATCTCTCCGGCCTGGGCAACAGCGCGCGGGTCTATGTGTCGGCGGACAACCTGTTCCTGCTGTCGGGGTACTCCGGGTACGATCCCGAGGTCCTCATCGGGGCGCAGGGGATTGCCGCGCGCGGCGTCGACTATCTCAACTACCCGCGTCAGCGCGTGTTCACGACTGGCGTGCGGCTCTCGTTCTGAGGCGCATCGCATGATCACGCGCGGACACGATTGCTCTGAACGGCCTAGCGCCGTGCAACGCCATCACCAACCCTGCAAAGGTCGGTATCGCATGAGAGCGCTTATCCCCAGCCTGGTGCACGGGGCCCGACGGGCGTGGTTCGTCGCGCCGGTCGTCGTGTTCCTCTCGCTGCAGGCCTGCACGGACCTGGGCGAGAATCCGACGAGCTCAATCACGCCGGACAACTTCTTCAAGAACGAGCAGGAAGTGCGGGGCGGCCTGGCGGGCGTCTACGCGGTCCTGAGGAATCCCTGGAACTGGTACAACCTGAACGAGATCTCCGCGGACGAGATGATCGTGCCGACCCGGGGCCAGGACTGGTTTGACAACGGGCGCTGGCTGGAGATCCACCGCCAGGCCTGGACGCCGACCAGCTCGTCCGCGCTCGACGACATCAACGGCATGTGGTCCGGGGCCTTCTCCGGCGTGGTCCGAGCCAACGTCGTCCTGGCGGCGATTGAGAACCTGAGCATCGCGGACAAGGCGGCCGTGATCGCCGAGCTTCGGGTGCTCCGAGCGTTCTACTACTACCAGCTGATGGACATGTTCGGCGGGGTGCCGGTCGTGACGGACCTCACCATCGAGCCCCGCGAAGCGGCGCCGCGCGATTCCGTCTTCCGGTTTGTCGAGGCGGAGTTGCTTGCGGCCCGGCAGGACCTTCCGGCGCAGTGGCCGGCGGCCGATCATGGCCGTATGACGCGGGGTGCCGCGAACGCGATCCTGGCGAGCATCTACCTCAACGCCGGCGTGTTCACGACCTCGACGCCGAGTGCGACCAGCTACAACTCGTGTGCCGGGGTCACGGTCGCCTACCCCGGTGCCTCGGACGCGTGTGCCGCCGCGATCGACGCGGCGGACCAGGCCCTGGCCGACTATTCCCTGCAGCCGGAAGGGTCGTGGCGCCGGAACTTCACCGCCGACAACGCCTCCTCGCCGGAGAACATCCTGGTCGCCAAGCAGCTCAACGAGTCGGGGTTGGGCCTGGACCTGATCATGCGGGCCCTGCACTACAACCAGTTCAATCCGTCTCCCTGGAACGGCTTCGCGGCCCTGGCGGACGCCTACCGTGCCTTCGATGCCGATGACGAGCGGCGGGACGTATTCCTCGAGGGGCAGCAGTATTGTGTGGATCCAAATGGCTGCGGCAGTGTCGCGTTCGGTGGTGCGGTCGATGACCGCAGCGGGGCGCCCCTGATTTTCACGGTCGACATCGCGGACGAGACGGCGGCTACGGAAGGGGAGGGCACTCGGATCATGAAATACCCGCCCGACCCCGACCACGTCGCGCAGGATAACGGGAACGACTTCGTGTACTTCCGCGCCGGCGAGATGGTCATGGTCAAGGCGGAGGCGGAGCTCGCGAGTGGCAACGCCGCCACTGCACTCACCCTGGTGAATCAGCTGCGCGCCCGGGTGTTCCAGCCGGACGAGCCTCTCGCAAGCATCGACCAAGACGGCATGCTGCGCGAGCGGTTGTTCGAGTTCGCCGGCGAAGCGAAGCGGCGCACGGACCTCATCCGGCATGGGAAGTTCACCCAGGCCTGGGCCTTCAAGCCGGCGTCGGACGCCCGCACCGTGCTGATGCCCATCCCGCAGCCGCAGATCGACGCGAACCCCTTGCTGCAGCAGAATCCGGGGTACTGATCGGATAACCCCTTTGCAGATGGTGATGTGTCATAGCCTGCCCTCCTCCGGAGGGCAGGCTATGACGCTAGAATACCCCCGCCGGCCGCGCCCGTGTGTCCCCGTTCCGCGCTGAGGCTCGGAGGACCCGGCAGCGCCAAGAGCCTCCTGGCGGCTGCGTGCCTGGCGTTGGCCTGCTCCGCGCCCGATCGTGTCCTGGATGAAGCTCCGGCGGCCGGGGACCACCTGTTCAC
>JAOTWJ010000149.1 GCA_029862925.1 Gemmatimonadota bacterium | reverse complement strand
GTCCAGACCGACCAGCCGAATCTGCTTGGCCTGCAGCGATTCAAGCACGGACCATTCTCCCCTGGGCGGCATGCCACACGTCGAGCACGCGGGTCATGAGCTCGTCGAGGTCGGCGAGGGGCCACATCGAGGAGCCGTCGCTGGGGGCGGTCTCGGGCGCCGGGTGCGTCTCCAGGAAGAAGCCGTCCGCTCCCGCCGCCGCCGCGGCGCACAGCAGCGCCGGCACGTGCGCCCGATCGCCGCCGGAGTGCCCCGCCGGGCCGCGACCCGGGCGCTGGACCGCGTGGGTGGCGTCGAACAATACGGGAGCCCCGGTCGACTCGCGCAGGCGCTGGAAGCTGCGCATGTCCACCACCAGGTCGCCGTACCCAAAGAAGGTCCCCCGCTCGGTCACCGCCACGGGGCTGGTCCCGGCAGCGCGGATCTTCTCGACCGCCCCAGCGAGGTCTTCCGGGGCCATCCACTGCCCCTTTTTCACGTTGATCGGACGGCCCGTCCGTGCGGCCGCTTCGAGCAGCTCGGTCTGCCGGCACAGGAACGCGGGAATCTGCAACGCGTCCACGACGGCCGCGGCGGCGGCGGCCTGGTCGGATTCGTGAATGTCGGTCAGCACGGGGAGACCGGTGGCGTCACGCACCCGGGCGAGGCGTGCGAGTCCCGTCTCGAGCCCCGGCCCGCGCGGTGCGTCGCGTCGCGCACGATTCGCCTTGCTGAAGCTGGCCTTGTACACCACCCGGAGGCCCGTGCGCGCCGCCAGCGCCGCCAACGCGTCGGCCACGCGGAGGTTGAGCGCGTCGTCCTCCAGCAGGCAGGGACCCGCGACCAGGAGCGGGACGGGTGTCCACATCGCTATGCCCGTGACTCCGCCAGCTGCCTGTCCCGCACCTGGCGGCGCTTCGCCTCGCGTGCCGCGGCGACGAAACTGCCAAACAGCGGGTGCGGCCGCGTGGGCCGCGATCGCAGCTCGGGGTGGAACTGACAGCCGACGAACCACGGGTGCTCCGGCAACTCGACCATCTCGACCAGGGAGCCGTCCGGGGACAGGCCCGTGCACCGCATGCCGTACTCGTGCAGCGCCTTGCGGTAGGCGTTGTTGACCTCGTAGCGGTGGCGGTGCCGCTCGCTCACTTCGTCGGCGCCGTAGATCTGCTGGACACGCGAGCCCGCGGTCAGCTTGCACGGATACGCGCCCAGCCGCATGGTGCCGCCGAGGTCCTTCACTTCGCGCTGGGACTCGAGCAGCGAGACGACCGGGTTGGAGCACTCCGGGGCGAACTCGCTCGAGTTCGTCTCGGGCAGCTGGCACACGTTGCGGGCGAACTCGATGATGGCCGTCTGCATCCCGAGGCAGATGCCGAAGAACGGCAGGCCGTGCTCCCGGGCCCAGCGGACAGCCTCGACCATGCCCTCGACGCCACGCACCCCGAACCCGCCGGGCACGAGCAGGGCATGGAACGGCCGCAGCAGGCGGCCGCTCTCCTCCTGGTCGGTGAACCGGTCGCTCGAGAGCCACGTCAAGTCCACGCCCACGTGACTGGCGATGCCGCCGTGAGTCAGCGCTTCCCGGATCGACGTGTACGCGTCCGTCAGCTCGGTGTACTTCCCGACGATCGCGATGCGGAGTCGTTCTTCCGGCTGGAGAACGCGGTCGACCATCGCGTGCCAGGGTCGGAGATCCGGGTCCTTCACGTCGAGCCCCAGGCGTCGGCAGACTTCCCGGTCGAGCCCCTGCTCGTGGAGCAGCAGGGGGATCTGGTAGGTGGAGTCGACGGTGCGGCTCTCGACCACGCAGCCGAAGTCCACGTTGCAGAACAGCGCGATCTTGCGCTTGATGCCGTCATCGAGCGGGCGATCCGAGCGACACACCAGGATGTCCGGTTGAATCCCGATCTCCATCAGCTCGCGCACGGAATGCTGCGTGGGCTTCGTCTTCAGCTCGCCGCTCGCCTGGATGTAGGGAACCAGGGTGAGATGGATGAACAGCGCGTTGTCCCGCCCGACCTCCTGCCGGAACTGGCGAATGGCCTCGAGGAACGGCAGCGACTCGATGTCGCCGACGGTCCCGCCGATCTCCGTGATCACGACGTCGTGATCCGGCGCGAGCCGGCGGATGGCGGTCTTGATCTCGTCGGTGATGTGCGGGATGACCTGTACCGTGCTGCCGAGATACTCGCCGCGCCGCTCCTTCGTGATGACGGAGAGGTAGATCCGGCCGGTCGTGACGTTGTTGACCTGCGAGAGTGAGCGGTCGATGAAGCGCTCGTAGTGCCCCAGATCGAGATCGGTCTCGGCGCCGTCGTCGGTGACGTAGACCTCACCGTGCTGGAACGGCGACATGGTTCCCGGATCGACGTTGATGTAGGGATCGAATTTCTGGATCGTCACGCGGAGGCCGCGTTCGACCAGCAGCCGCCCGAGCGACGCGGCCACGATTCCCTTCCCCAGCGACGAGACCACGCCACCCGTCACGAAGATGTACTTGGTGCTCACAGGAGCGCCTCCGCGAGTCGCAGGTCGTCTTCCGTATCGATGCCGTGCGGGGCGGGCTCCGCCACTATCGCCACCCCGATCGTGAATCCATGGGCCAAGGGCCGAAGCTGCTCCAGCGCCTCGGCGCGCTCGGCCGCGGTCGGCGCCAGCGCCGCCCAGCGCCGGAGCGCTCGCGGCGTATAGGCGTAGACCCCGATATGCTGGAAGGTGGCCGCGCCGTGAGGACACGTGGGGCCGGGCGTCCGGTAGAAGCGCCGGGCGCGACCGCGGCCGTCCAGCTCCACCTTCACGCGGTGCGGGTCGCGCCACCCGCCCGGCACCAGCGGCTGGGCCGCGGTGCCGATGTCGTCGCCGCGTCGCACGCGGTCAAGCGCGCCGCGCGCTGCGGCGGCGGGCACAAAGGGCTCGTCGCCTTGGAGATTGAGAAGCACGTCGGCGGCGGCGAACTCCGGCTGCGCCGCCACTTCGGCCACGCGCTCGGTCCCGGACGTGTGGTGAGCCGCGGTCAGCAACCCACGCACCCCGAGTGGCGCGATCGCCTCGAGCACGCGCGGGTCATCGGTGGCGACCACGAGATCGCCGCCGAGCTCGAGCGCTTGGGCCCGGCGGGCGACGACGCGGATCAGAGGTTCGCCGCCGAGGAGGCGAAGCGGCTTGATGGGGAGTCGGGTGGATCCGACTCGGGCGGGGATCACACAAACGAGACGCACAGCAAAAACTAACAAAGAGCGGGCGTGGAGTCAAAATCCGGGCCAGCGCGGTAAGTCGTTGTGGGAAAGGCTGATGTGATGGGGTTGGCGTGCCGTCAGGCACCGCGCACGAGCGAGACGAAGGTCCGCATCATCTGCATCCCGAGGTCCGTGCCCACCGACTCCGGATGGAACTGCACACCCCAGACGGGCATGGCGCGATGCTGGACCCCCATGATCTCCTGCCCCGCCGGCCGATCGGCCGACCACGCCGTGACCTCGAGCTCCGCGGGCAGGCTCGCGGGGTCGATCACGAGGGAATGGTAGCGCATCGCGGTCAGCGGATTCGCGAGGCGGTGGAACACGTTGGCCCCGGTGTGGGCCACCGGCGAGGTCTTCCCGTGCATCAGGCGTTCGGCTCGCACGATGCGCCCGCCGAACGCTTCCCCGATCGCCTGGTGGCCGAGGCACACGCCCAGGATGGGCACGCGGCCGGCGAAGTGGTGGATCAGGGGAATGCTGAGGCCGGCGTCCGCCGGCCGTCCCGGGCCGGGCGAGATGACGAGCGCCTCCGGCTGGAGCGCCGCGACGGCCTCGACCGTCAGCGCGTCGTTCCGCCGCACGACCGGGTCGCCTCCCAGCTCGCCCAGATACTGGACCAGGTTGTAAGTGAAGGAATCGTAGTTGTCGAGCACGAAGAACATGGCGGAAGCTACACCGGTCACGAACGCGGGTGGTACTTGCGGTGCACCGACCGCAGGTACTCGCGATCCACGTGGGTGTACAGCTGGGTCGTGGCGAGGTCGGCGTGCCCCAGCATTTCCTGCACGGCTCGGAGGTCGGCACCGCCCTCCAGCAGGTGCGTCGCGAACGTGTGCCGCAGCGTGTGGGGAGTGACCCGCTTGGTGAGGCCCGCGCGCGCCGCGGCCTTCTTGATGATCCCCCAGGCGCCCACCCGGCTCAGCGGGCGGCCCCGCACGTTGAGCAGCAGCATGCCACGCGTCTGCCCATGGTCGAGCGGCGGGCGCGTTTCCCGCAGGTAGATCGCGACGGCGCCCAGCGCGCGCCGGCCGATGGGAATGAGGCGTTCTTTGTTGCCCTTGCCGAACACGCGGACGAGGCCCTCGTCGAACGCCACGTCGCGCACGGCGAGGCCCACCAGCTCCGAGACCCGGCTGCCCGTGCCGTAGCCCAGTTCCAGCAGGGCCCGATCCCGCCAGGCCAGGGGCTCGTCGGGGTGCGGCGCGCCCAAGAGCGCCTCGACCTCCGGGACCGTCAGCACCTCCGGCAACGTCCGCCAGCCCTTCGGGGTCTCCAGCCGCTCGCTCGGGTCGGTCGTGACGTGCCCCTCCCCCACGAGAAACCGGTAGTACGTCCGGATCGACGAGATCTGGCGGCGGATGCTGGCGGGGGCGAGTCCAAGGTCCTTCAGATGGTACACGAACGCGCGAACGAGAGCGGGCGTGACGAGATCGGGGCGCGGGGCCCGTTGCCCCGTGGTGTACGCGGCGAGCCGACGGACGTCGCGCACGTAGGCGTCCACCGTGTGCCGGCTGCTGCCGGCTTCCAGACCGAGGTAATCGGCGAATCCCTCGAGCCAGAAATCGCGGTCGAGATCCTGGCTGGTCACGACGCGTCGGCTCGTCGTCGCCGGCGCACGACCACGACGACCGTGACCGCGACGATGGCCACCGCGATCGTTGCCACGGCGGCGGTATTGAGGCGCGTGGCGAAGGCACCGATCTGATCCAAGTTCCGCACGGTGGTCACGGCGAGGAAGGTGAGGCCGCCGTACCACACGCCGGAGGCGATCGTCAGAGGAACCAGTGCGCGGACGGCGCCCAGGTTCGCCACGCCGGCAAACGGGGGGACGACCGCGCGGACGCCCGGGATGAATCGGCTGAAGAAGATTGCCCAGGTGCCGTACCGTCCGTACAGCAACTCGAGTCGCTGCAGCGCCGGCGGACGCAACAGGCGCGATCCGAGCGGTCCGCGAAAGAAGGCGCGGCCGGCGGTGCGTGCCATGCCGTAGACCACCGCCGCCATGCCGACGTTCGCCACCCACGTCACCAGGAAGATGGTCCAGGCGGAGATCGGTCCAGCCGCGGAAAGGACGGCGCCAATGGCGACGGCCGTGTCGGCGGGGACCGGGGGAAACACGTTCTCGATGGCCGCGAGGGCGCCGACGACGGCATAGACGGCGGCGGGCGGGAGGCGGAGCAGCGCGTCGATCAGCTCGCCGAGCAGGGGGTCACTCCCCGGCGAGCGCCGCGACGGCGAACACCTGCAGGCCCTCGCCGCGCCCGACGGCGTCCATGCCCTCGTTCGTCTTGGCCTTCACGGACACCTGCGCGAGCGCGATCCCCAGGGTCTCCGCCAGGCGGGCACGCATGGTGGGGACGTGCGGGGCGAGCTTGGGACGCTGCGTGATGACCGTGGCGTCCACGTTGACGATGCGCAAGCCGGCGGCTCGGACCCGCTGCCGCACGTCCGCGAGCAGTGCCAGCGAGTCGGCGCCCTGCCAGCGGGGATCGGTGTCCGGAAACAGCTGTCCGATGTCGCCGAGGGCGGCGGCGCCGAGCAGGGCGTCGGTGACCGCGTGGGCGAGCGCGTCACCGTCGGAGTGCCCCGTGAGGCCGCTCTCGTGGGGGATCTCGACCCCGGCCAACCGCAGGGGACGGCGGGCACCGAAGGTATGCGAGTCGTAGCCAAAGCCGACGCGGCTGGTCATGCGCTAGGGAATATAGAGGTGCCGGCTCGACGACGGTGCCGGGCCGCCCGCCCGCGCCGGCGTGGCTGCTGGCGTCGGGCCGGAAGAGCCTAGCGCGTGGGTGGCGCCGGCGGCGCCACCTGGACCGTGACCCGGCCGGTCATCCCATCGCTCAGGTGCGGCTCGCAGATGTAGTCGTACACGCCCTCGTTCGTGAACGTGAACGAGTAGAGGAACGGACCGTCACGGGGCGGCCCGCTGCGCGTCGGCTGCGTGCCGCCCGCGGCGGGCGCCACGTTGTGGCCGGTCGCCGTGCTGCGCCACAGCCACGTGACGGGTGTGTTGGGCGGGACGGTGATGGCGCTCGGCACGAAGACGTTGTTCTGGATCTCGACGAGCGCGTGATCGCCCGGGATCGAGTAGGCCGTGAAGGAGGTGACCCGGTCGTTCTCCTCGATCGTCGCGCTGGCCTGCGCGAGCCGCGCGCCGCTGCTGGGCCCCAGGGTCCAGGTCGCCGTCACGATCCCGTCGGCATCGGAGGTCGTGGATCCCGTGACCTGGCCGTCGGCGGTGGCCCAGGCGACCGTCACGCCGCTCTTGGGAACGCCGTCCTCGAACACCCGCGCGCGGAGCTGCTGCGGCAGGGCGAAGTTGGGTGACCCGACCTGCTCGTTGCCGCTCGGGTCGGCCTTGGCGATCGTGAGCAGCGCCGGGGGTGGTGGCGGGGTCGCGTCGCCGCACGCGGCCATGGCCATGCCGAATCCCAGTAATCCGACCAAACTCATGCGGGTGCGCACGCATCCTCCTGCGAAGGGTGCCGATGATCGTCCGTGCAGCAACCGTACCCCGCGACGAGACGCAGGTTGCGGTGGGTGCGGCCGTTCACGTGCCAAGCAGCCGGTTGAGCAGCGCCCCGAGGCGCACCCCTGCCTTGAGCAGCTGGTGGTGGATGACGTGGCGATGTTGCTCCACGTAGGGCGCACCGAGCGGGCCGTCACCGGTTCCAACGTACACCTGGTGCTCGACGAGCTGGAACGACTCGTCGGCCCAGCGCGCCGGGTCGGTGTCGTGCCAGAGGTGGCGGTCGACCGGGCGGATGGCGGCGTGGAGCCGATCCGCCGCGTGGGGCCCGAGCCCCAGTGCGGTCAGCAGCGCGCCGTCCCAGACCCAATGGAGGTTGGTCGAATCGCCAAGGAACACGACGCGGGTCGAGTTGCCCCCGCGATCCCGCGCGTACCCGGCGTGGAGCGGCTGGTGGATGTCGGCGACGAAGTGGATCAGG
>JAOTWJ010000148.1 GCA_029862925.1 Gemmatimonadota bacterium | reverse complement strand
CTTCCCGACACCGCCCTTGTTGGACGAGACGACGACGACCGGGGCGTGCGGGGTCGAAACGGGGGGACCGTGCATCACGGCACGGAAGGTAACCATCGGGTAGGATGCCGGCCACGACAGCGGCGGGCGCGATCCGGGCGCGCTGTGCCGCATCGCGAGTTCCGGACGAGGTGGTGCCGGATCGCCGCGGGCCCATCGAAGCCGACCGACACCCGAGGATCGAAGCCCATGACCGAGACGCTCAACGCCCGAACCGTACGCGAGTGGGGTGAGCGCTATTCGAACTGGGGTCGCTGGGGCGCCGAAGACCAGCTCGGAACCCTGAATTTCATCACGCGCGAGCGCCTGCTCGCCGCGTGCGCGATCCCCCGCACCGGGCAGGCGATCTCTTGTGCGCTCGCCTTCGACCAGAACGGCCCGCAGACGGGTCTCGCCGGTCGTCACAACCCGATCCACACGATGCTGGCGGACGGGGGCGACGCCCTCGCCGGCGCCCAGGACTTCCTCCCGGGCGGCTTCAACTACGCCGACGACGCGGTGACCATGCCGCTCCAGTGCGGCACCCAGTGGGACGCCCTGGCTCACGTCTTCTACGACGGCCGGATGTACAACGACCGCGACATCCGCCTGGTGACGAGCGGAGGGGCGCTCGCGAACTCCATCGACCGGATCAAGAACGGAGTCGCGGGGCGAGGCGTGCTGCTCGACCTGCCCCGCTGCACCCACGCACCCTGGCTGGAGGACGGGTTCCGGATCCGACCGGAGGACCTCGACGCCTGCGCCGAAGCCCAGGGCGTGACCGTGGAGTCCGGCGACGTCGTGCTGGTGCGCACCGGGATGATGACGAGGTGTCTGGAGCAGAAATCCTGGAGTGGATACTGCGGGGGCGACGCCCCGGGACTCTCCGTGTACTGCGCGCGCTGGCTCTACGAGCGCGAGATCGCGGCGATCGCCACGGACACCTGGGGCGTGGAGGTGCGCCCCAACGAGACGCCCGACTGCTTCCAGCCCCTGCACATGATCTCGTTGCGCAACACGGGCCTGCTGTTCGGTGAGATCTTCCATCTCGACGATCTCGCGCGGGCCTGTGCCGAGGACGGCAATTACGACTTCCTGTTCACCGCGCCGCCGCTCCCGATCACCGGCGCCGTCGGCTCGCCCATCAATCCGCTCGCGATCCGGTGAGCTCGCGTGCGATCGTCGCGCTGCTCTTCTTCGCGTCGGGCGCGGCGGCACTGACGGTCGAGACGACCTGGCTCCGCTGGTTTCGACTGCTCTTCGGCGCGACGGCTCCCGCGGCACCTGTTCGCCGACGCGGCGGCGGACCCGACCGCCGCCGCGGTCTGGGGGCCGGAGCGTCAGTGAATGCGCTTGTCGACGCCGGCCCACTCCTTCTCGCGCAGGAGGAACTTCTGGATCTTTCCGGTCGAGGTCTTGGGAAGCTCGGTGAACTCCACTGCCTTCGGGCACTTGTAGTGGGCAATGCGATCCCGGCAGAAGTCGATGAGCTCTCGCTCCGTCGCGGTCTGCCCGGGTCGCAGACCCACGAAGGCCTTGGGGGCCTCGCCCCACTTGTCGTCGGGCATGGCCACGACAGCGCACTCGAGCACCGCGGGATGCTGCACGAGGGTGTGCTCGACCTCGATGGTCGAGATGTTCTCTCCGCCGCTGATGATGATGTCCTTCTTGCGGTCGCGCAGCTCGATGTAGCCGTCGACGTGCACCACGCCCAGGTCCCCGGAGTGGAACCAGCCTCCGGCGAAGGCCTCGGCCGTGGACCCGGGGTCGCGGTAGTAGCCCTTCATCACGTTGTTGCCGCGCATCACGACCTCACCCACGCTGCGACCGTCGGCGGGCACGTCGCGCATCCGCGCGTCGATGACCCGCAGGTGCGTCGCCACCGGATACGGCACCCCCTGGCGAGCCATGAGCGCCGCGCGGGCCCCGGCGTCGAGGCATTCCCAGCCGGGCTGCATCTGGCAGTAGGCATGGGGGCCGTAGGTCTCCGTCAGCCCGTACAGATGGACGATCTCGACGCCCATTCGCTCCATGCGCGCCAGCAGCGTGGGCGACGGCGGAGCGCCGCCCGTCGCCGCGTGCACCGTGGGATCGAAGCGCACGCTCCGCGCCTCGGGCGCCTCCGCGAGCATGAGGAGCACCGTCGGGGCTCCGTTGAAATGCGTGACCCCCTCGCTTCGGATCAGCTCGATCATGCGCGCGGGGTCGACCGCCCGCAGCATGACGTGGGTCCCCGCCGCGGCCGTCACCGCCCACGGAAAGCACCAGCCGTTGCAGTGGAAGAGCGGCAGGGTCCACAGGAAGACCGAGTCCCGCTCGAGGCCGTGGACGACGATCTCGCTGAGCGCGTTGAGCGCGGCTCCGCGATGGGTGTACATCACCCCCTTGGGCCGCCCCGTCGTGCCCGACGTGTAGTTGATGGAGGTGACGCGGTCCTCGTCGTCGATGCGGCACGCAACGGGTAGCACCTCGGCGCCGTCGACGAACTCCGCAAAGGTCGGTCCGTCCAGGGGCGACCCCGTCGCCCCTGCCACGGGATCCTCGAGGTTGACGAGGGTGGTGCGAGCCGCAAGCCCGCCGGGCACGTCCTTCACCCGGGGCGCGAGCTCGGGATCTACCAGCACCACCCGGGCACCCGAGTGATCGAGGATGTACCCGACCTCGCCGGCCTGGAGACGCGTGTTGATCGCCACCAGCGCCGCGCGCACCCGCAGCACGGCGAAGTGAGCCTCCAGCAGTTCCGGCACGTTGGGCGCGAGCACCGCGACGCGATCCCCGGGCTCGACTCCGGCGCGCAGGAGCGCGCCCGCGAATCGTCCGACCCGCTCGGCAAACTGCGCGTACGTCCAGCGATCGCCGCCGTAGACGACGGCCGTCTTGTTCGGAAACACCCGAACGGTGCGCTCGAGGAAAGCCAGCGGTGTGAGGGGTTCAAAGGAGGCCGGCGCGTCGGTCTCCGACATCCACCGCAGTATATCCGCCGCGGAGCGGCCGAGAACGCGTCGCGCGCGGGAACGACGTTCCAGACCGCTCGGACGGGGAGTCGCTCGCCCCGGGCCCTCCGAGGCGACGAAACGACCTGCCGTCGACCCGCGCGCGACGCAAAGCGGCGCGTGATGCCTCCCCAGCATCGCGCGCCTCGAAGCGCAGAGGTGTGGCCTGGATCACAGCCGCGGGCCGGGATCGGAGACCGCCCTCCAGCGGCCGCTGCGGCCCCGCGGGGGGACTGTGGTGGGAGGGCGGCTCGTCCGATAAGGTGGGCGAGAAGGGGACCTCACTCGTCCCCGAGTCCCGCACCGCGGGAGCTCCGAAGTCTCGCGGGGCGTGGCGGCCCGGTAGGGGCGGTTTCGGCGACCACCCTGGCAGCCGGGTACGGAGGCGAGGTCTGGGCCTCGCTGGGTGTACCCCACGCCGAAATGGAGGTGATTCGGTGCATCAACGATGTTCTACGGCGAGTGAGGTGGCGGCGTCCTGACGCCCAGCCGAATCGCTTGAATCGTTTCGGCGTCTGGGATGCAAGGTTCCCAGCGCCACCGCCCCGGGAGCGCGGACGCCGTAGCCGCGATAGGGGCATCAGCCTGCTCCCGGGGCTTTCTTCTGCCCGCGGCGCTGCGCGGTACACTGGCGACCCCGATGCGGGACGCCGACGCGCACGCAGCCGCCACGCCGACCCGATCTGCAAAGGGCGCGAGAGAGCGCGCAGCGTGCTCTCGCGGACCGTCCGCCGGAACCTCGAGGACCGCGCCCTGGTGTACGACGACAAGACCGTCGTGATCCCGTGACGGCCCGGATCATCGGCCTCTGCGTCGCCGTGGCCGTAGCGGGCGCGAGCTGGGCGCTCACGTGCAGCGCCTGGCGCCACGACCAGATCCTCGCCGGGATCTCCCCCGTGGCGCCGAGGCAGTTCGATCGCCTCACGCTGATCACGGTGGGGACCGGCGGCGCGTACGAGAATCCCCGACGCCGCGGGCCGTGCACGGCGGTCGGGTGGGGGTCCCGCGTCGTCCTCGTGGACGCCGGCCGCGGCGTCGCGGAGGCGCTGCGGGCCGCCGGGATTCCCACGTCGCAGCCCGACACGGTATTCCTCACCAGCCTGCTGCCGGAGAACACCGTCGGGCTCGACGACCTCCTTCTCGCCGGCTGGCTCGACGGGCGGCGCGAGCCCCTGCGCCTCGTGGGCCCTCCCGGAACCCGCGCGCTGGCGGAAGGCCTGGTCGCGGGCCACCGTCGCGGTACCGAGGGTGCTGCCGAGGCGCGGGGCCTGCCGCCGGCGAACGCCCGCTTCGAGACCCTCGAAATCGCCGGCGGCTGGTCCCAGGATCGGGGCAGCCTCGCGGTGAGCACCGGTGCGCTCCCCGACGGTCCCCTGGACGCGCTCGCCTACCGCTTCGAGTGGCAGGGGCGCTCGGCGGTGGTCGGCACCACCGGCTGGGGCCGCGCCGCCCTCGAGGAGCTCGCCCGCGGCGCCAATCTCCTCGTTCACGAGGCCGTGTTCGTCCTCACGCCCGAGCTGGCCGCGGGGATGGAGATGGCGGTCGACCCCGAAGTCCTGCGCCGCGAGGTCGCCCTCCACACCGCGATTGGAGACGTGGGATCCGTCGCCCAGCGCGCCGGCGTCGAGACGCTGGTGCTCGTGCGGCTGCGGCCTCCTCCGGTCTACGACATCCAGCTTACGAGCCTGATCGACGACGACTTCCACGGGCGGATCGTCGTCGCCGAGGACGGCGACGAGATCACACCGTGAGGCCGGGCTCGCCGCGCGGGACTGCGGGGTCCGGCGCCGACCGCGGCGCCGGCATCAGCAGCGGTTCCGGCGGCCGGTCGTCCGGCGCTCGTTCGCCCGTGAAGCGGCGGCGCTGCTCTCGGTAGTAGGGCACGTTGGGAGCCTGCCCGATGGCCTCGTCGATCAGGGCGATTGCCTGCTCGGGCGACCCCAGGAGGAAGTGAATCTCCGCGAGCGTGTCGAGGACGGCCGGGCTCTTGCGGCGCGTGTCGCGCACGGCGCGCTCGGCCAGCAGCAGCGCGGCCTCGATCTCTTCGCGCGTGGAGTCCCCGGCGATGGCGATGGTCCAGGCCCGGTCGTTGAGCTCGAACGGCGACACGCCGGGCAGTCGTGCGAGGCGTTCCGAGTGGCGCACTCGGTAGCTCGTCTCTCCGGCGAGCTCCGCGGCCGCGGTTGCCATGGCCAGCACGGCGACGCCAACGACCAGCGCGGTCGCCCCCTTGATCCAGACCGGATCCAAGCGGCGCTGGACCCCACCGCGCGTCAGGGCCGCCGCGGTCACGAGCCCGGCGGCGAATCCCCCGACGTGCGCCGCCCCCGCGATGAGCGGGATCAGCGCCATGAAGGCGGCGTTGATCAGCAGCAGGACGATCAGAGCGCGGCGAGGGATCCGGAGCCACGCCGGGAGCTCTTCCGCGTGGCGAAGCTCGAGCCACAGCACCGCGCCCGCGAGTCCGAAGACCACGCCCGACACACCCACCACGCGCACGTATCCCACCAGCCCGCTGGCGGCCATCGCGGCGAGCGCCGAAGCGCCGATGATGCAGGTCGTCCTCGCCGCCCCCAGCGGACGTTCGACGAACGAGCCGAGAACGATCAAGCCGGCGAGATTCAGAACGAGGTGCAGGGGAAAGCGCGGGAAGGCGTGGATCAGGTTCGCCGTGACGATTCGCCACAGGTCGCCGTCCATCACCAGGGCCGGGCTGAAGTAACCCACTTCGAGCACGGCCTCTCCCAGCCAAAACTGCAGCACGAAGACGGCGAGGCAGACGCCGGCGAGGGCCCACGTCGCCCGCAGACCGGACAGCGTCCGTCCGCTCCGTTCGATCGCCCGCATCCGCGCCAGCTGCTCGGGGCCGCCGGGGCGCCGCGCGATTCGCGCGAGCAGGGCGTGCACCAGGGCTTCGGGCCCGTTCGGATCGTCGAATGCGCGCCGCGTGAACAGGTAGACGGAGCGCCTCGCGCCGAGCCACAGGTTTCGGGCCGACGCGGCCAGGTGCGTGATCTCTTCGTAGGGCGTGTAGGCCTGCCCCCGCCCCTGCGGCGAGGCCGGATGGTGCACTCCGTCGGCGTCGAGAACGATCGCTCGCGCGTTGCCGCGCAGGCCGAAGCTCTCGTGGGAGCCGTCACGCGCCTCGAAGCTCATGCCCCGAGACTAGGAGCCCGCCCCGGAATGCGCGAATCCGATCGAGCGCGGCGACGCGGGCCGCCCCTCAGCTGCGCTGCGGGAGAGGAAGCGTGGGAAAGACCCGGCTGAAGACCAGATACACCAGGACGTAGGCGCCGAGGAAGCCCGCCGCGATGCCGATCTGGATCGGCCCCAGCCAGGCGAAACCGTCGTCCGGAACCAGCGAGGGCCAGATCAGGACGTTCCGCTCGAGCCAGAAACCGAGCAGCACGACGGCGGCCACGCTTCCCAGGATCGCCGGCGTCCGCTTCGGTCGCTGTCCGAGGAGCACCCAGAACGGGACGAGCCAGCACCCCGTCCAGGCCGCCAGCGACAGCTTGACGTAGGGCTGGTCCAGGTACGAGAGCACAAAGAACCACGTGTCCTGCACGAACTGCGAGCCCAGGCGCGCCTGGATGAATCCGGTTTCCTCGGGGAGGTTCCCGTACCAGATCACGATGTACTGCGAGAAGAACAGGTACATCCAGAAGATCGAGAACGCGAAGACCATCTTGCCGAGGTCGTGCATGCGAGGCGCGGTGATCTCGACGTCCCAGCCCGGCGAGCGGCGCAGCAGGACGCAGATCAGGGACGTGGCCGCCACGCCGCACAGGAATCCGCCCCAGCCGAAGTACCAGCCGAAGATGTTCGAGTACCACGTGGGCGACAGCGACATGACCTGGTCGTAGCCGATCACCGTGTAGCCGAAGGCGTAGAGCAGGCAGATGATCGGGGCGAGAACGCGCAGCTTCCGCTCGGACTCGGCCCATTCCTCTTCGTCGCCCCGCCAGCCGGCGGTCCAGCGCTCGAACAGGCCTCGGGCGGCCGCGGCCTGCTCGCCGGCGCCGTGGAGGGCGGGGCGGCATGAGAGCTTCAGGAAGCGGACGCTCAGCAGGGCGAGGACCGCCAGGATCGCGAGGTCCGTGACGTAGAGCCGCGGGATGTTGAGCCAGGCCTCCTTGCCGTGCGGCGCTCCGGCAATCCAGGCCGTG
>JAOTWJ010000147.1 GCA_029862925.1 Gemmatimonadota bacterium | reverse complement strand
ATGGACAGGGCGAATGGGATCGTCCTTGAATCTGGGGAGGTGGGGACGGGCAGTGGTACCCCACGCCGAATCGGCCCAATCTCCGTGCGTCGCGCTCGCGCCGGGACGGCGGCCAGCGAACGGAAGGTACCACTCCTTGTGCCCCACTCCCCCATCACGGCTCCAACCCCACCTCGTAGTTGTTGATGAACGTGAGAAACCGGGACACGGCCAAGATGTCGGCGCCGACGTAGCGGATGCTGTGGGCGTCCACCTGCTCGACGATCGGCAGGAGGGCCAGGACCTGCGCCGGCTGGTAGTGCTTGAACCGGACCTCGAGCGTCACGGGCTGCCCGAGCTGCACCGGGCGGAAGGCGGCGCGGCGCTGCAGGGCGCTGCGCGTCCGCTCGCCGATGAGCTGCGCCGCCGCCTGCGGTGTGAGCGTGCGCGCCGAGTGAAAGCCGTAGTTCCACTTCACGACGGCGCCCTCGATGTCGCCGACCACGTGCCGCACCTCGGCCACGGCCGCGTCGTCGCCGGTCACGAGGATCACGGGCACGCCGTAGTGGCCGGCGATCGCGGCGTTCACGCCTCCCTCGGGCACGGACCGGCCGTCGAGCCGCACGTCGGTGAGGCGCGCACTGGAGAACGTGTGAGCCCGCACGCCCGCCGGATTGGTGGTGCCCGCGTGATAGCCAAGGAACACGGCGGCGTCGAACGTGGAGTCGATGCCCTGCATCATGCCCAGGGGTCGCGGCCAGGCGCGCACCACCTGGACGTCGGGCGGGAACAGCTCGAGCAGGAGGTTCTGGCCGTTGCCGTGCGCGTCCCCCACGACGAACTCGCGCACGCCGGCCGCGCGCGCGGCGCCGATGACCGCCAGCACCTCGTCGGTCATGAAGCGCCGGAACCGCTCGTACTCGAACCCGCCCGGTCCGAGCTGCTCGGCGGTGACGACGCCGGCCACGCCCTCCATGTCGGCGGAAATGAACAGCCGGCGGACCTGCTGGGCGCCGGCCGACGGCACCAGGGCGCCGAGCAGCGCGAGGGACAGCGTGAGTCGGGCGAGCATGACGTGTTCTCCGGAACGTGCGCGCCGTAGGATATCGCCCGCACCGGCGCGGCGAAAGGCGGACATTGGCGCCGCGGCGTCCGCCAGGCGGGGTTTCCCGCCGCATGGCGGCGGAACCCGCGGTCACCGATGTCGCCGCCGGGGCAGGCGTTCACGATCCTGCTGTCGTGTCCGGCGTCGGGGCGCTCGGATACCTGTGCCGTCGATCGGGCAGTCGGTCATGAGCGGCGAGCTCGCCGCGCGGATGCGGAGACGGCGCCTGCAGGAACGCGTGGACGCCCTCAGCGGTCTTACGTCATCGATAGCTATGGCCGCGTCGGTCGGCAGATGGCCGCGGATCTGCTCGCGCGGGGCAAGCGGTGCGTGATCGTGGAGCAGGAGCCCTGGCGCTCGCCGGCGTGGCAGGGGACGTGCACCGGGCGGGCGGGAATGCCTGACGCCCGGTCGCCGTCAGCCCAGCACCCGATCGAGGGTGAGCGCGGCGAGCAGCAGTGGCAGGTAGGCGATGGATCCCAGAAACAGCCGACGCGCCGCCGGGCGGGTGGCGGCGCGCGCAAAGCCCGCGCCGGTCCCTACGAAGGCGGCCCCCAGACCGAGGGCCGCCACCAAGTAGAGGGGGCCGGCGATTCCGATCGCGAAGACCGCGATCCCCGCCCCCCACAGCAGCGCCGCGTACAGCAGTGCCTGGCGGCCCGCCGCCCGCCCGCTCGGGTCGTCAGTCGTGAGCATGTGGAAGCCCGCCCGCGCGTAGTCGTCGCGGTACAGCCAGGCGAGCGCCAGGAAGTGGGGGATCTGCCACAGGAACAGCACGCCGAACAGCGCGAGCGCCGCGGCGTCGAGCGGGCGGCCGCTCGCCGCCCACCCCGCGACGATCGGCAGCGCGCCGGGCACGGCCCCTACGAGCGTCGCGGCCGACGTGCGCCGTTTGAGGGGTGTGTAGATCAGCACGTAGGTTGCGAGGGTCACGGCCGCGAGCAGCGCGGGCACCCACCCGACGAACACCACGAGTTCCGCCACGCCGAGGCCGGCGAGTCCGACGGCGAACACCAGCGCCACGCTCGGCGCCAGCCGGCCGGCGGGGAGGGGCCGGTGCCGCGTGCGCCGCATCAGCGCGTCGAGCTCCCGCTCCCACCACTGGTTGAGGGCGTTGGTCCCGCCGGCGACGAGGGCCGTGCCGACCAGCGTGTGCGCCAGGAGGGCCAGCGCCGGTCGCCCCTCGGCGCCGGCCACAAACCCGGCACCGGCCGTCACGACCACCAGGGCGGTGATCCCCGGCTTGGTGAGCGCGCACAGGTCGCGGACGATCATAGCCGCGCGAGCAGGACCGCGAGCGCGGCCTGTCCGGTGGTGGCCGCGAAGGCAATGCGCCCGTCGGGGGCAACGAGATAGACGAGCGCCGGATGGTCCACGTCGCCCGTCGCGGGGTTGCGGCGCCAGCCCACGCGCCACGCGTCGAGCGTCGCCGTGACCCGGGCGACGTCCCCGCTCACCACGAGCTCGTCGTCGCGCAGGTCCCACTGGCGCGCGATCGCCGGCAGCCGGGCCGGCACGTCGCGCCACGGATCGAGCGTGACGATCACCACCGCCGCCGCCGAGCCCGTCGCGGCGCGCCGCACCGCGAGCACGTCGTGGACGATGATCGGGCACACGGTTTCACAGTGCGCGTAGGCGAACGTGACGAACACCGGTCGCCCGCGGAACCGCTCGAGGCCGACGGTGTTCCCGTGCTGGTCCAGCAGCGCCAGCGGCGGCGCCGGCCGGTCGAGGCGCGGGACGGAGGCGGGAGGCGCGCCCTCGACCGTCACCGACCCGGCCCCGGCCTGCGCCGCCGCCACGCGCCACCCGGCCGCCGCAATGCCGATGGCGAGGGCGGCGCCCGTGGCGGTGAGCGCCACGCGCCCCACCCAGCGCGCCCGGAGCGCGCCCACCCCCGCCGCCAGCGGCTCCCCCCAGACCGCCAGCAGCACGCCGAGCATGCCGACCGGCTGGCCCACCAGCAGCAGCCACCCGCCGGCATCCGGCAGGCCCGACGGCGTACTCCCGAAACAGGCGAGCCGCGTGCGCAGCAGCCACTCGGCGGCGGTGGGACCGGCCGGCCACAGCGCGAGCGCCCACCACGCGGCGGTGATCACGAGGATCGCCGCGAGCGTGGCGAGTGCCCACGCCTGACGGACGCGCGCGTGCCCGGACGCTACCCGATCCGCCACAGGAAGGAGAGCAGCTTCCAGTTCACGAAGTAGTAAACCACGAAGGCCGCGAGGAACACGAACACCAGCACCAGCGTGCCGGGCGTCTTGTGCGATTCGTCCTCGCCGGCACTCGCGGGCGCCGGGGGGCTCGTGACCCCCTGCGGGACACCGTGGAAGCTCATGCCCGTGCTCCCTTCTCCATCGGCTGGCCGAAGAACACCGACCAGACCGTGACGAGGATGTAGATGCCGCCGCCGAGCGCGGCGACCAGTCCGCCGACCGCCATGACGCCGATCACGAGGTCGACGGCCGGGGCGTACTGAACCTCGAACGGCGCCTGCTGGAAGCTGATGTCCCAATGCCGGCGCGGCACACCGAACGTGCCGGCGAAGGTCATCGCGACCGAGAAGACCAGCATGCCGCCGGCGAACAGATAGGGCTGGATGCGGGCCAGCGGCCAGAAGGCGATCCGCTTGCGGAAGATGAGCGGGATGACGTAGTACGTGACGCCCATGAAGGCCAGTGCCGTCCCACCCACGACCGTGGCATGGAAGTGGCCCGGGATGCGGAGCGTGTTGTGGGCGATGATGTTGATCTGCTCCGTGCCGAACGTGACGCCGGTGATCCCGCCCACGAACCCGAAGATGATCACGGAGAACACGAGGGCCGAGAAGCCCGGATCGCCCCAGGGCGCCTTCCGCAGCCACTCGAACAGGCCCTTGGTGTAGCCGCGCAGGCGCTGCCCCAACTCCATGCCGGCGGGCACGGTGAAGCCGTGCACCATGCTGGCGAGCACCGCCAGGTACATCGCGTAGCTGGTGTTCCACACCTTCCACGCCGCACCCATGCCGGGATCCACGAGCAGATGGTGGGCGGAGGCCATGGAGATGAAGAGCACGTAGAGCACGAACGCCGAACGGCTGATCTTCTCGTTCAGCACGACGGCCCCGACCGTGAGGCCGCCCAGCAGGTACCAGACCGAGACCATCGCCGCCACGTTGATCTGCTGCGACGAGTGCCCCAGGCCCCACCAGACCAGGCGGTACACCTGCGCGTCCACGTGCATCAGGTTCAGCGACCAGAGGAACGTGGGGATGTAGATCGCCGCGCCGTGCCCGAGCGTGATCACCGCGATGATCGCGGCCGTCGCGGCCCCGAACGTCACCAGCGGGACGGAGCCCTGATAGGTCTTCTCGCGCTTGGCGACCACGAGCGTGGCGAAGAAGATGCTCACCACCACCAGGGCACCGACGGCAAACAGGATGACGCCCAGGTAGAACGCGGGGTGGGCCCGGAGCGGCACGTACGACGTGAACAGCACGTCCGCCCGCCCGGTGAACATGGTCCACTCCACCAGACCGGTCCCCGCCACCATCAGGACGAACGCGCTCCACGCCATCTTGGGCGCGGCGACCCGGCTGTTCAGCAGCACCGCGCTCGCGAAATAGAGCACCGCCATCTCGAAGAACAGGATGAAGAAGATCAGCATGTTCATCCCGTGCACCGTGAGCAGGCGGTAGAACCAGTCGGCCGGCAGGAGGTGGATCGCCTGCCACCGCGTCAGCATCACGAGGACGGCCGTGACGCCGCCGATCAGCAGCGCCACGGTCGCCACGACCGCGTTGGCTTTGATCAGCGCGTCGGCCTGGGCGTGCACCTTGAGCCCCGTGGTCGGGCAGAGACGGAAGCGGTCGCTCATGGGGCACCTCCCGTGACCGCGGCGGTCTGCTCGGCGGGCAGCACGATCACCTTCCCCACCATCAGGTGGTGGCCGATGCCGCAGAATTCGTTGCAGACGATCTGGAACTCGCCGGCTGCGGTGGGGGTGACGCGGAGGCCGTAGTCGTAGCCCGGCACCACCTGGAAGTTCACGTTGATGGGATAGAGGTTGAAGCCGTGGTTCACGTCCACCGACGACAGATGGAGCGTGTACTGCACGCCCTGCCGGAGGCGGAGCACGGGCCGCCAGCTCCACATGGCGCCGACGAGGTAGATGTCACTGCCCGCCGGGGGCTCCACGACCGGGATGCCCGCCTCTTCTCCCACTTGGTACGTGTCGATGAACTCCTGGGTGCGCTGGGCGAACGCTTCGGCCGTCACGCGATGCCGGATCCCCGTGGGGTTCTGGCCGCCCTTCCAGTGCCACAGCGGCATCATGGCGAAGAGCACCATGCACCACCCGAAGGCGATCGCGACCCAGAGCTTTTCCGTCCGGTGCGCCGGCTTCCACCACACGCCGGTCGGGGACTCGAGTCCGGTATGCACACGCACCTCCCTAGGGCAGCGGCGCCGGGCCAAGGGAGAGCACCTCCCACAGACCCCACGCCGTGTAGAACACCGCCATCACGACGATTCCCGCGACGAGCAGCAGGAACCAGTTGTCGAACAGCCGCTGGCCGAGCGGAATGTCTTCCCGCGCGCGGCCGGGTTCCGGACCGGCATCAGGCATCGTGTCCCTCCGGCGACTGGCGTTCGCGGTCGCGGGCCACCGGCCCGCGCCGCATGAGGTCGGCGACCGTCGTGGTCGCGAGAAAGCGGCCCAGCTCCGTGACGGCGCGGAGCCAGACGGCGTGTCCGGCACACGGCGCGTCGGGATCGCAACGGGCCGGGCCGAGCAGGCACGGCGACGCGTCGGGCGCCGGGTCGAAGACGGCCACGACGTCGCGCAGCGCCAGGTCGCCGGGGGGCACGGCGAGCTGGAACCCCCCGTGCTTGCCGCGCACCGAGTGGAGCACGCCCGCGCGCGCGAGCTCGTGCATGGTCTTCGACAGCGAGTTCTGGGGAAGGTGGAGATCGCGTGCGATTCCGCGGACACCCACCGGCGCGGTGCCGCCCTGTTGGGCGACGTACAACACGGCGCGCACGGCGTACTGGGCCCGGGTCGTGAGCACGGCTCCTCCACCTGGGACTGGGGTGGTATTCCTGACATTGCCATGCTAATATCATCTTTAGTCGGACGCAAGGGGATTCCAGACCACCCCGGTGGCTGAGACAGGAAATGGTTATCAGACAACGAATTACGGGTTGGGGCCGGCGGGCGCTCACCACTGCCGACGCGGCCGCCAACCGCGTGTACGGGTGGCGCCATAACCCGCTGTACCACAGCGGCGCCCTCACTCTGGCCCTGCTGGCGGTCGTGCTCGGCACCGGCATCTACCTGGTGTTCTTCTACCGGATCGGCGCGCCCTACGCCTCCGTCGCGCGCCTCACCGATCAGGTCTGGCTGGGCCGCTGGATCCGCACGCTCCACCGCTACGCGTCCGACGCCGCCGTCGTCTTCGCCGCCATTCATGCGTTCCGGATGCTGGTGCAGGAACGTTCCTGGGGCCCACGGGCGCTGGCCTGGGTCTCGGGCCTCGTGCTGCTCGGCGTGGTGTTCGTGTGCGGCTGGACGGGCTACGTGATGATCTGGGACGCCCACGGGCTCGCGCTTGCCCGCGAGGGTGCCCGGTTGCTCGATGCCCTACCCCTCTTCTCCGAGCCCATCAGCCGCGGCTTCGTGGGCGAGCGCGCGGTGCCGAACGCGTTCTTTTTCCTCAATCTGTTTCTGCACGTGGCGCTGCCGGTCGCCCTCGGGTTGGTGCTGTGGGTCCACGTGGCCCGGATCGCCCGACCTGCGCTCTGGCCGCCGCGGGCGCTCACCTGGGGCGGCCTTGCCGTGCTGCTGGGGCTCTCTCTCGTCGTGCCCGCCGCCCTGGGACCCGAAGCCGATCTGCTGCGCCTGCATGGGGCCGCGCCGTTCGACTGGTTCTACTCCTTCTGGCTTCCCGCGAGCGTGCGGCTGCCCGTGGGGGGCGTCTGGGGCCTGGGGCTCGCCCTGGGCAGCGCGGCGGTCCTGCTGCCGTGGCTGTGGCGCCCCGCTCGCGTCGCCCGGCCCGGCCCGTCCGTCGTGAACGAGCGCCTCTGCAGCGGCTGTCGCCAGTGCTACCTCGACTGCCCGTACGAGGCGATCGCCATGGTCGAGCGGGAGGACGGTCGCCCCGGCGTCGTCG
>JAOTWJ010000146.1 GCA_029862925.1 Gemmatimonadota bacterium | reverse complement strand
CCTGCCGTTGTATGACAGCGGGCGGGCGGCCGGGCCGGCCGGCGAGGCAGGCAGCGAGTTCCTCTACTACGTCATGCCCTACGTCGAGGGCGAAACCTTGCGGGACAAGATGGCGCGCGAGAAGCAACTCGGGGTGGACGAGACGATCGCCATTGCCAAGGACGTGGCGGACGCGCTGCACTTTGCCCACCAGCGCGGCATTGTGCACCGCGACATCAAGCCCGAGAACATCCTGCTCCAGCAGGGGAAGCCGCTGGTGGCCGACTTCGGCATCGCGCTCGCGGTGTCGCACGCGGGCGGCACGCGCCTGACCGAAACCGGCCTCTCGCTCGGCACGCCGCACTACATGTCGCCGGAACAGGCCACGGGCGACCGCGAGCTGGACGCCCGGTCCGACGTGTACTCCCTGGGCGCCATGGTCTACGAGATGCTCGCGGGCGAGCCGCCCCACCACGGCAACACCGTCCAGGCCATCATCGCGCGGATTCTCTCGGAGGAGCCCCAGCCCGTCTCGCGCCAACGGCCGGCAGTCCCCGCCCACGTGGACGCCGCGATCCGGAAAGCGCTGGACAAGACGCCGGCCGACCGGTTCACGACGGCGGCCAAGTTCGCCGCAGCCCTGACCGACCCGGGCTTCACCCTGTCGCGCACGGTGGCGACTCCAGCGACGTCCGCCGTTCCGGCGTCCCACCGCTCCGCCGTGATCGTCACGCTTGCCGCCGTCGCCGTGCTCGCCCTCGGCGCCGCCGCCGCCGGCTGGCTGCGTAGCACGCCCAAGCAGGTTCTGCGCGTCTCCATGGCCATCCACGAGGACGCGGCGCTGACCGAGCAGTCCACGCTCCGGATCGCGATATCGCCCGACGGGCGGCGCATCGTCTATGTGGGACCGGCGACTGGCACTCCGCTCAACCGCCAACTCTGGCTGCGCGACCTGGACGCGCTCAATGCCAGGCCCCTCCCCGGCACCGAGGGCGCCATGGCACCGTTCTTCTCCCGAGATGGCGGCTCGGTCGGGTTCCTGACCGGCGAGCCCGGGGACCTCCGCGTAGTGCCGACGGAGGGGGGGCCCGTCCGGACGATCGTGACGGGCGGGGCCGATCCCTGGGGCGGCGACTGGGGTCCGGACGGCCGGATCTACTTCACCGGCCCGGACGGTCATCTGCTGCGCATCTCGCCGGGCGAAACGACGATCGATACCGTGGCAACCCCCGACCGCGCGAAAGGCGAGCTCGAGTACGACTTCGCGCACGTCCTCCCCAACGGCAAGGGCGTGATCGTGGAGGTCTGGCACTCGTCGGTCGACGACGCCGACATCGCCGTGGTGGCACTCGCAACCGGCACGGTCACGACCCTCGTGCCGGGCGTCAACGCCCGCTATCTGCCGACGGGACACCTGGTGTGGGTCACGTCGGACGGCATGCTGCTGGCCGCGCCGTTCGACGCCGACCGGATGGCGTTCACCGCTCCCTCCACGCTGATCGAGCAGGGCATCGCGGTCGATCCCGACGCCGGCGCGGGACAGTTTGCCGTCTCCGAGACCGGGCACCTGGTGTACGAGGCGGGCTCCGCCGCGGGCGTGGCCCAACTGCAGTGGGTGACACGCCAGGGCGAGGCGACGCCGCTGGATCCCGACTGGTGGGGAGCGTTCGGGTACGTCGCGTTGTCCCCGGACGGGAGATCGTTGGCCCTCACGCTGAGCGGGTCGGAAGGGACGCACGTGTGGGTGAAGGACCTCGAGGGCGGCGGCCTGCTGCGCCTGGCTCTCGGCACCGGCACGTTTGACCGTCCGACCTGGACGCCGGACGGGACCTCCGTCACGTACCGTGGCGGAAGCACATCCGATCGTGGCATCTGGACCCGTCGGGCGGACGCGAGTCAGCCGGTCGAGCGCGCGGCCAGGCTGCCGCAGGGGTTCTATGCGGATGAGGCCGGGTGGGCGCCGGACGGCGCCACGCTGGTCATCCGGGGCCAGCGCCCCGGCACGGTGCGCGACATCCTCGTGCTGCGCCCCGGCACGGACACGGTGCCACGGGAACTCATCGCCACGGCCCAGGAGGAGTACAGCCCGACCGTCTCCCCCAACGGTCGATGGATTGCGTACACCTCCAACGAGTCCGGCCAGGAGGAGGTCTACGTGCGCCCCTTCGAGAATCCGGGCCGCGCCCGCTGGGCGGTCTCGGTGGGTGGCGGCACGGAGCCCCTGTGGGCTCGGAACGGGCGCGAGATCTTCTACCGCCAGACGGCGGGCGACCTCGCCCGCCGCACCGTGAGCGAGACCCCGGACTTGAATCTCGGACCCGTGGAGAAGCTCTTCGACGCGCGCGGGTTCCGAGCGGACCATTACCACCGCGCCTACGACGTCACGCCTCGCGGCGACCGGTTCATCATGGTGCGGCGGCAAGGCCTCGTCTCCGAGCTGGTGCTCGTGGCCAACTGGTTCGACGAGCTGAAAGCCAAGGTGGCACGATAGGCGACGCGCGCCCGTCACGGCTTGCCCTGTTCGCCCCCGGTCTGCTCGTCGCCGCCACCGGCGTCGGCGCGGGCGACCTGCTCACCGCGAGTCTCGCGGGCTCGCGCCACGGCGTCACCCTGCTGTGGGCCGCCTGGGTGGGCGCCCTGCTCAAGTGGTTCCTGAACGAGGGCGTCGCCCGCTGGCAGATGGCCACGGGGACCACGCTGGTCGAGGGCTGGGTGCAGCACCTCGGCCGATGGATCCGCTGGGTGTTCCTGGGCTACCTGTTGGTGTGGACCGTCTTCACGGCGGGCGCGCTGGTGAGCGCGTGCGGGGTCGCGGGCGCCGGCCTGCTGCCGCTCGGCTCGGATCTCACCACCTCCAAGATCGTGTGGGGCATCGCGCACTCGCTGGTGGGGGCGGCCCTGGTGTGGCGCGGCGGATTCCGGCTCTTCGAGCGCGTGATGGCGGTGTGCGTGGCGTTCATGGTCGGCACGGTGCTGGTGAGCGCGCTCCTGCTCCGCCCCGACTGGGGGGCCGTCGCGGCCGGGCTCTTCGTCCCGCGCATCTCGGGCGACGCCACCGGCTACACGCTCGGCGTGCTGGGCGGTGTGGGCGGCACCGTCACGCTACTCTCCTACGGCTACTGGATCCGCGAAAAGGGCCGCGCCGGCGCCGCCGGGGTCCGCGCGTGCCGGCTGGACCTGGCCGCGGCCTATGGCCTCACCGCCTTGTTCGGCGCGGCGATGCTCGTAATCGGCTCGCGCGTCGCCCTGCGCGAGGGACCGCGGGTGGCACTCGACCTCGCCGACCAGCTGGCCCTCGCGGTCGGGCCCGCCGGGCGCTGGGTATTTCTGGTGGGTTTCTGGGGCGCGGTGTTCTCGAGCCTGCTCGGCGTGTGGCAGAGCATTCCGTATCTGTTCGCCGATTTCGTGTACTTGCGCCGGCGCGCGCCCGCCGCCGTCCCAACGGACTTGGCCACGACCAGGCCTTACCGCGTCTACCTGGTGCTCATCGCGACGGTCCCGCTGCCGCTGCTCTGGCGCTCGCTCGAGCGGGCGCAGCTCACCTACGCAGTGCTGGGCGCGCTGTTCATGCCGCTGTTGGCACTCACCCTGCTCATCATGAACACCCGCAGCGCCTGGGTGGGAATCCGCCTCCGTAACCGGTGGGTGACCAACCTGGCGCTCGCCGCGACGCTCACGCTGTTCGCGTACATAGGTGCGGGCGAAGCGGTCACGGCCCTCCGCCAACTCCTGCGCTGACGACGACCGGCGGCGGCTCAGCCTCTCGCCGCCAGTAGCTGCGCGAGGCGGTTGCGGGCGTCTGCGACCGACGCCTGAAGCGCGGGATCGGCATCGCGCCACAGCTCGATGAACGCCGCGAGATGTTCGATCGCGTTCGCCGTATCACCCGCCGCCAGGTACGCCTGGGCCGCCCGGCGGTGTGCCACGGGACGCACGGGACCGTAGAGACCGACCTCGATGAAGTTCAGCCCGCGCGTCGTCGTGAGGGAGTCGTAGTGCGCCGCCGCCACGTCCCACTGGCCCTCGGCGGCCAACGCATCCGCGAGGACCAGCCGGACGAGCACGCTCATCCGCCCAAAGTCCGCGTCGCGCGCGGCCCGCGCCCGGGCAATGGCTTCCTGCGGTCGACCGTCACGCAGGGCCAGGAGGGACCGGACCAGCTCAACGTCGCCCAACGGTCGAAAGGTGACGGCATGCTCGACGGAGTCGGCCCGCTCGAGCACCCGCCGCGCCCTGGCCGGGTCGCCCGCCATGACGGCGCTCGCGGCCACCTGCCCGAGGGCACGATGCTGTGCCCGCGGTGCACCGCCGAGTCGGACCGGATCCGCCACGGTTTCCATGAGCGGCAGGGCGCGCGCCGGCTGCCCCGCGGCGACGGCGGTCATCGAGGCGACCCCGAGCACCGTGTACTCGAACATGGGCGACGGCGACTGTCGCACGTAAACGAGGGCAGAATCCAGCAGCACGAGCGCCGCGTCGATGTCGCCGTGCATGGCGTGCCGGACGGCGCGCAGCCAGCGGCCGAAGGCACGGGGAAACGGGGCCTCATGCTCCGACATTTCGCGGGCAATTCGGTCCCAAGTGGCTTCGTCCACGGCGTACACGGCGTTCTGCGCCTCCGTGGACCAGGTCCACCAGGCGTCGGGGTAGCGCTCGCGCATGATGTGTGCCGACGAGTCGGCCACCGCATGATGGCCGAGCGTACGTGCGGCGCTGGCGAGGTTGAGATGCGCAGTCACGCTCCCCGACACCGCCGCCGCCCGCCGGTACAGACGCAGCGCGTCCTCGTACCGCCCCATCCACTCGTACAGGTCACCCAGGTTGTTCAGCGCCACGGCATGCTCGGGCTCCCACTCCAGCAGGTGCCGGTAGTAGACCGCGGCGGAGTCCAGCTCCCCGCGCCTGGAGTGATACAAGGCCCGCACGAGGTATCGTTCGCCGCGCGGCAATCGGCTGCTGTACTGGAACGCGCGATCGCCGTGCTCTTGCGCGGCACCGGGGTTGCCGATGTTGCCGTACAGGACTGACAGGGCCCGGTGCGCCATCGCGAAGGCGGTGTCCACCTGCACCGCCTGTTCCAGCAGCGGGATCGCGGCGCCGAGGTTGCCCGCCTCGACGTACTGCTGCCCGCGGGCCTGGAGCTGCAACGCTTCGAGCGAGGCCGTCGTCACGCGCGGCAGCGGGTCGCTGCGGCGGATGCTGCCCCACGACTCGCCGAGGTGGCGTCGCAGGCGCCGCGCCAGGCGCTCGACGGCCGGAATGACGTCATCGGCGGATCGCGCGGTCTCGCGCAGCCGCACGGCCACGGCGCCGGTACTCGCCTCGACGATGCGTGCGGTCAGCTGATACCCCGCACCCAGCGCCGTCACCCCACCGGCGACCACCGCCGGATAGCCCTCGCGCCGCGCGATCTCGACGGCCGCCTCCAGATCGATGACCGCCGTGTCGGGGAGTCGCATCCGCCGGAGCACGTCGCCCAGCTCCGGGCGCCCCGGGACACGGGCGTACGACGTCTGCGCCAGATCGGTGATGACGGCCTCACGCACCGCAAGCGTCAGCGCAGGCTCGGCGGTGTCGTTGGTGAACTCGGCGACCACGACCTGATCGCTGGGACGGAAGAAGGCCGCGGCGGCGGGCCGCACCAGCCATCCGGCCCGCACGGCCACGACGGCCATGAGCACCAGCAGCGCGAAGGCCATCAGTAGTGCCATCGGGATGAGGCGTCGCCCCCTTCGCCGCGCCGGGATCGGTCCGAGCGCGTCGGCAAAGGCGCGCACCGTGGCAAACCGATCCGCCGGCACCGGCGACAGGGCTCTGGCGATCGCGGCGTCCACGTGGTCCGGCACCGACTCCCGGAGGACCGACGGACGCGCGAGTTCCTGCCGCGTCGGGGCCGGCGCCGGTGCCTGGGCGGTCAGCATCTCGTACGCCACGCAGCCGAGGCTGTACTGGTCACTCCGGGCATCGAGCACTCCGCCCTGCGCCTGCTCGGGGCTCATGTACCCGGGCGTGCCGATCGCGAGGCCGGTGCCTGTGAGTCGCGTGCCACCGGCCGTGGTGGCGGCCTGGGCGATCCCGAAATCCGCGACGCGCGCGTGCCCACCCGCCAAGAGAACGTTCTCCGGCTTGATGTCGCGATGCACCACGCCGCGGCCATGCGCGTGGGACAGCGCGTCCGCGACCTCGCGCGCGATCTGCACCGCGTCGTCGAGCGGCAGCGGTCCTTCCCGGACGAGCCGCGCGCGCAGTGACTCGCCCTCGACGTACGGCATCACGAAGTAGAGCAGCCCGTCCGCCTCCCCCGAGTCCAGCAGGGGCACGATGTGCGGATGATCCAGTTGCGCCGTGACTTGGATTTCGCGGAGAAAGCGTTCGGGCCCGACGAGGCGCGCCAACTCCGGGCGGAGTACCTTGACGGCCACCCGGCGCTCGTGCTTGGTGTCATCGGCAAGATAGACGGTGCCCATCCCACCCTGGCCCACCAGCCGGTCGACTCGGTACCGCGGCGCCAGCGCCTGCTCGATGTCTCGGGTCGTCTCGCCAGCCACCGATCCTCCGAAGTCCCTGCGTGTGCAAGGTGGGGCCCGGATCGGGGGATCGCCACCCCTCGCCCATCGGGCCGCACGGCGGTCTCGTCGAGCCGCGTCCCCCGGACCCGCCGCGCGGGCCTGCGTCGCATTCCACATTCCCCTGCGCGGTAGTAGACTGGGGTCATCGGCATTCGCAGGAGGGCCGCATGCAGGAAGTCAAAGGCAGTGTGCTCAAGGCGCGGATGGCGTTCGTGGAGCAGCACGCCGGCAGCGACGGACTCCGCAAGGTACTGGCGGCGCTGGCAGACGACGACCGGGCGGCATTGAAGACGGTGGTCGGTGTCGGCTGGTATCCCTTCGACCTCGGCAAACGGCTCGACGACGCGATCGTGCAGGTCCTCGGGGGCGGACAAATCGAGTACTTCGAACGCCTCGGTGCCTCCTCCGCCGCGACGAATCTCACCGGTCCCCACAAGGCGTATCTGACGCCAGGCGACCCTCACGCGTTCCTCCGCTATACCCCGAAGATCTACGATTCGTACTACCGGACGGGACACCGCGTCTACGAAAAGACCGGGGAGCACTCCGCCCTGCTCACCACGCACGACGCCGAGACGTTCAGCGCGGCGGACTGCCGCACGGTCGTGGGGTGGTACCGCAAGGCCCTGGAGATGTGCGGCTGCACCCGAGTCTCCGTCGTCGAGGAGGAGTGCCGAGCGCGCGGCGG
>JAOTWJ010000261.1 GCA_029862925.1 Gemmatimonadota bacterium | reverse complement strand
CGCGCGTCTCGGCGTGGCGGTGATGGCGCGTGGCTACGAGGCGGTCTACGCGCGCCTGCTGGCGCGTCGGCGCCCGCGAGCGCGAGCGGGCGCAGGAGCGGTATGCTGACCAACGAGCAGATCGTATACGTCGGCAACGACTGGTTCGCGGACAACCGGACCAGCAGCCACCAAATCGCCCGGCTCCTGGCCGAGCGCAACCGCATGCTCTACGTGGAGGCGGCCGGACAGCGCGCACCCACCGCCTCGCGCCGCGACCTGGCCAAGATCGCGCGCAAGCTGGGCAAAGCCTGGGCCGATCCGCTCCCGGTGGATGGGATGCACCTGTTCTCCCCGCTGATCGTGCCGTACCACGGGCTGCCCATGGCCGGTCGCCTGAACCGCGCGCTTCTGGCGTCGTCCCTGCGGCGCGCGTGCCGCAAGGTCGGGTTCGATAACCCCATCCTCTGGATCATCCTGCCGCACTACGCCTCGCTGGCACAGACGCTGCCGAGCAAGGGCGTGGTGTACTACGTGGTCGACGAGTACGCGTCTATGCCCGGTGTCGACCAGGCGCGCATCCGAGCAATGGAGCGTTTGCTCCTCGACCGCGCCGACGTCGTGTTCACGATCTCCGAGGAGCTCACCCGGGCCAAGGGAGCCGTCAATCCCCATACCTACCTGAGCCCACACGGAGTGGACACCGCCCACTTCAACAGAGCATACTACGAGGACCTTCCGCGGCCGCCCGAACTGGGCGAGGGATCGGGCCCCGTCGTGGGCTTCTTCGGACTCATCGAGGACTGGCTCGACCTGGAGCTGGTGGGGTATCTTGCCGGAAGACGGCCGGAGTACACGTTCGTGATGGTGGGGCGGGTGGCCAGCGACGTCGCGGGGCTGGCGGCGTACCCCAACGTGCGCTTCCTGGGCCAGCGGCCGTACGAGGAGATCCCGCGCTACCTGCGCTGGTTCGACGTGTGTCACATTCCGTTCAAGCTGAACGAGGTGATCGTGAACTCGAGCCCGCTCAAGCTCAAGGAGTACCTGGCCGGGGGCAAGCCCGTGGTCTCCGTGGCCATCAACGAGGTCAAGAAGTACGAGGGTCTGGCCTTCGTGGCCGAGACCTACGAGCAGTACCTCGCCCATATCGACCGCGCGCTGGCGGAGGATTCGCCCGCCGAGGCCCTGCGCAGGGTGCGCGCGATGGAAGGCGAGTCCTGGCGCTCGAAGATAGACACCATCTCGCAGCGCGTCAGCGCTCACATCCCGGGGGTCCGCAATGAGTAACAGCATCGTCTATCTGCGCTCGGTCGCGGGGCGCGACGTGCACGACGTGGTGCGCGAGCTCTTCGAGGCGCTCGACTACCGCCGCCTGATCCCGGCGGACTGCCGCGTGGCCATCAAGGTCAACCTGAGCACGCCCTACGCGGAGAACGCGGCGGCCTCGAATACGTCGCCCGAGATCCTGGACGCGGTGTGCGGCCTGGTGCGGGAGCGCACGCCCCACGTCGTCGTGGGCGAGTCCAACGGTATGCGCTACGCCACCGAGGACGCCTTCGAGGTGTCGGGTTACTACCCCGTGCTCGAAAGGCACGGCGTGCGCGCGGTGAACTTCTCCAAGGACGAGTGGGTGGACGTGGGCGAACGCCTTATAAAGGGCTGGGGGCTGCCCAAGTCGCTGGTCGAGGCCGACGTATTCATCACGCTGCCCGTGCTCAAGACACATGCCACCACCGTGTTCACCGGCGCCCTGAAGAACCAGTTCGGGTGTTACCCGCAGCACAACCGCATCCTCCTCCACCCCAAGCTGGACCGGGTGCTGGTGCTGATCAACCGCCTGCTCAAGCCCCGGATCGCGCTGATGGACGGCATCCTGGCCATGGAGGGGCGCGGGCCCATCAACGGCCGCCCCCGGCGCTTCGACGCCGTCCTGGCCAGCGCCGACCCCGTGGCCCTCGACGCCACGGCCATGCGCCTGGTGGGGCTGGATCCGACCACCTCCCGCCACGTGGTGTGGGCGGCGCGCGACGGGCTGGGCGCGATCGACCCCGAGCGGATCGCCGTCGACGGCGACTTCGAGGGCATGCGGGCGCAGTTCGAGCCCGCCGAAAAGGATCTGCCCATCAAAGCACTGGCGCTCATCTCGAGATCGCGCTTTCTTACCGAGAAGCTCATTCTCAACCCGGAGTCGTTCTACCCGCTGCGGAGTGCGGCCATGCGTTTTCGTGACGTACGCGACTTCCTGCTCGGGCTGGTCGGGCAGAAGCGTGCGCGGGGGACGCCGTGAGGCGCCGCAGCGTTGCCCACGAGACCCGCCGCGGCCGGGTATGGAACTTGCAGCGCATGTGCGGTCAACCCTTTGTCAATCAAGAGGTAAGATGGCCCGGTGGGCGCCGCGACGCGGCTTCAGACGACGCCCTGCGCCGCGGCGAGCCGCCGGCCGCCATCAAGGAGTGTGCGCCATGAGAACCGCCGCCTCACCGTTTGCTTCGCGACTTCTTCTGCCGGCCGCGTTCGTCCTGCTCGCCTTCGCCGCGAGCGCGGGGGCTGCCGACTACTACGTCTCGCCCTCGGGCAACGACGGCAATTCCGGGGCCCCCACCGCGCCCTGGCGCACGCTGCAGAAGGCGGCGAACACCGCGCAGGCGGGGGACGTCGTGCACGTGGCCGACGGCACCTACGTGGGCATGAACATCACGCGCAGCGGGACCGTGTCCGCGCCCATCACCTTCCGCGCGCAGGGAACCGGCGCCCTCGTGAATGCTCGCAACGCGTCGACGGACGACAACATCAACATCGAGGGCGGCAGCTACATCATCATCGATGGATTCGTGGTGGAGGACGCCCCGCGCGCGGGGCGTCCTCCACCACGAATCCATCGATGATGATGTAGCTGCCG
>JAOTWJ010000024.1 GCA_029862925.1 Gemmatimonadota bacterium | reverse complement strand
ACCGGAGCCGCCACCCCAAGGAACGACTCCCCAAACGGCGGCCCGATGACGAGGCGCGCGCCACTGGCGATGCACAGGGCCAGCACCGCCCCCGCCAACCCCACGCCCCATAGCAACCCCCGCGCCACGCCGCGCACGGCCCGGCGGCCGGGCGGCACGCGAATGCGGGCGCGATCCCATCCCCCCAGCCACACCACGCCGGCGTACAGCAGCAGCACCGCCACCAGCGGCGGGGCCGCGAGGCTGATCAGCCCGCGGCCCGCGCTCCGCCACCAGTGTCCGGGCGGGACCAGGCGACCGGCGATGCCCGCGAGCAGGAACGCCACGACGGCGAACACCACATAGAACCCGAGGACCGCCACGACGGCCCGTAGCAGCTCGGCCGCCCGCCCCCAAAACGAATCGCGCGCCCTCAGAGGAGCGCGCGCCGAATGGGTGTCGCGTACCGTCCGATGACCAGCCCCGCCACCAGGAGCTTGGCGACATCACCCAACAGGAACGGGACCGACCCGATGCCCACCGCCACACGCAGATCCCCACCCAGAATGGCGAGCTGCGCCACGCCACCGGCGTGGATCGTGACGGTCGCGAGCACCAGCCCCACCGCGAGACGCGTCCAACGCACCGGCGGGATCGCGGCGCGTCCCGCGATCGCGGCCGCCAGCGGCAGCGCCAGCAGGTAGCCGCCGGTGGGCCCGAACAGACGGGCCACCCCCGGCAGGCCGATGGGCGCGAACACCGGCAAGCCGGCGGCACCGGCCAGCAGATACGTCACCAGACTGGCGGCCCCGAGCCGCGGCCCGAGCAGGCCGCCCACGATGAGCACCGCCGGTACCTGCAGCGTGATCGGCACGGGCGTGCCCGGCAGGGGCACGCTCGCCTGGGCGCCGAACGCCACCAGCAGGGCGCCCCCAAGCACCGCCGCCACCTTCCGCACTACCGCCGTCGCCGTATGGCGCCGGTCGAGCGCCTGCACCGAGTTCGTCATACCCGCTCCACGCTGAGTGCCACCGCGTTGCCGCCACCGAGACACAGGGTGGCGAGCCCATGCTGCTTGCCGCGATCCGCGAGCCCGTACAGCAGCGTCGTCAGGATCCGTGCCCCGCTGGCGCCGATCGGGTGGCCGAGCGCTACCGCGCCACCGTGCACGTTGACCCGATCCCAATCCCAGCCCAGGCCCTGACCGTCCGCCAGCGCCTGGACCGCGAACGCCTCGTTGGCCTCGATCAGGTCGTAATCGCCGATCGTGGTCTTCGCCTGCTTCATGAGGTTCTGCACCGCCACGATCGGCGCGAAGAACAGGTCCTTCGGCTCGCCCCCGCCGGCCGCGTACGCCGTCACCCGAGCCAGCACCGTGAGCCCGTGCGCCTTGGCGAACGCCTCCGACGTCACGACCAGCGCGCTGGCCCCGTCGTTCAGGCCCGGCGCGTTACCCGCCGTCACGGAGCCGTCCTGCTGGAACGCCGGCTTGAGCTTGGCGAGGGCCTCGAGCGTCGTGTCGCGCCGGGGTCCTTCGTCGGTCTCGACCACCGTGGGGCCTTTTCGGCCCGGGATCTCCACCGGCACGATCTCGGCCTTGAACTTCCCGCCTTCGATCGCCGCGACCGCCTTCTGGTGACTCGCGAGGGCGAACTCGTCCTGCGCCTGGCGGGAGACGCGGGCTTTCGCTGCCGTGTACTCGGCATGCCCACCCATGTGGCACTGGCCGAAGGAGCACCACAGCCCGTCGTGAATCAGCCCATCCACCAGCTCCTGGGTCCCGAACTTCACGCCGCCCCGCATGCCCCAGAGATAATGCGGCGCGTTCGACATGGACTCCATGCCGCCCGCCACGATGCACCGGGCATCGCCGGCCTTGATGGCCTGGGCCCCCAGCATCACGGCCTTGAGCCCCGAGCCGCACACCTTGTTGATCGTGAGCGCCGGCACGGTCCCCGGCAGCCCGGCGTGGATGGCCGCCTGACGGGCCGGCGCCTGACCCACTCCGCCCTGGACCACGATCCCCATGATGGCTTCCTCGACCGCCGCGCCGTCGATCCCGGCGCGCCGCACGGCCTCGCGGATCGCGATCGCCCCGAGCTGGGGGGCGGGCAGCGGACTCAGGCCGCCGAGGAACCTGCCGATGGGTGTGCGGGTGGCGCTGACGATGACGGGACTGCGGGATGTATCAGACACGGCGGACCCTGCCGTTTCATTTATGAGGGTGGTCGCGGCGCGCTGGCGGCGCGCGACCGGGCCGGACCCACCCCTCAGGCCGGGGGTCACGGACGTCGCCGAAAGGTAATGGAGCGGTCAGAACCCGCTCAAGCCACTTCGCCGAGCGTGAGGGCGCGCCGCGCGATCTCGTCCTTGACGCGCGCGAGGAAGGCGTCCACGGTCACGATCTCCTGCTTCTTGCCCGCGCCCCGCGCCCGCACGGCCACGGTCCCCTGGTCCAGTTCCCGCTGGCCGAGGACGGCCATGTAGGGCACCTTGAGCAGCTCGGCGTCCCGGACGCGGTAGTTGAGCGTCTCGTTCCGATCGTCCACCTCGGCCCGGATCCCGGCGGCGCGGTAGCGGGCGGCCACGGCCGCGGCCGCCTCGCCCTGGACGTCGGTGATGGGCAGGACTCGCACCTGGATGGGGGCGAGCCAGAGCGGGAACGCCCCCGCGAAGTGCTCGATCAGGCACCCGACGAACCGCTCCAGCGTGCCGTAGATGGCGCGGTGGATCATCACGGGCCGGTGCGGCCGGTTGTCGGCGCCGGTGTATTCCAGAGCAAACCGCTCGGGCAGCTGGTAATCCAGCTGAATCGTGGCTCCCTGCCACTCGCGCCCGAGGGCGTCCTTGAGCTTGATGTCGATCTTGGGCCCATAGAACGCACCGCCGCCCTCATCCACGCCGTAGCTGAACTTCCGCCGGTCGAGCGCGCCCCGCAGGGCCCGCTCGGCCACGTCCCACGCCGCGTCTTCGCCGATCTTCTTCTCGGGCCGCGTGGCGAGGTCGAGCCGGTACTCGAAGCCGAACGTGCGGTGGAGCACCAGGTCCACCAGATCGAGCATGTCGAAGATCTCGTCTTCGATCTGGTCTTCGCGGCAGAAGACGTGCGCGTCGTCCATGGTCAGCCCGCGCACACGCAGCAGTCCGTGCAGGGTGCCCGACAGCTCGTTGCGGTAGACGTTCGCCACTTCGGCCAGGCGGATGGGCAGGTCCCGATACGACCGTTGCTGCGCGGCGTAGATCAGCGTGTGCATCGGGCAATTCATGGGCTTCGTGCGGTAGCGCACGTGCTCCGCTTCGCCCTCGCCCGCCGCCATCGGCGGGAACTGATTCTGCGCGTAGAGCGGGAGGTGGCCCGACCGGATGAACAGGTCCTCGCGGGTGACGTGCGGCGTGAAGACCAGCTCGTAGCCCCGGCGCAGGACCTCGTCCTCGATGAAGCGCCGCAGCTCGAACTGGAGCACGGCCCCGCGGGGGTGCCACAGGATGAGCCCCGGCCCCACTTCGTCCTGGATGCTGAAGAGATCCAGCTGGCGCCCGATGACCCGGTGATCCCGCTTCTCCGCCTCGGCGAGCCGATAGAGATGCGCGTCGAGGTCCTGCTTGCTGAACCAGGCCGTGCCGTAGATGCGCTGCAGCATCTGGCGCCGCGAGTCGCCGCGCCAGTAGGCCCCGGCCGCGTGCAGCAACTTGAAATGCTGCAGCCGGCCCGTGCTCGGCAGATGGGGGCCCCGGCACAGATCCACGAACGGACCGTCGGTGTAGACCGAGATGACCTCGTCGTCGCCCAGCTCCTCGAGCCGCTCGAGCTTGAGCGGGTCGTCCCGGAACCGGTGGCGCGCGTCGTCCCGCGTCACTTCCTCCCGCACGAACGGGTGATCGGCGGCGACGACCTCGCGCATCGTCTCCTCGATCCGCGCGAGATCGTCCGGCGTGAACGGCCGCGGCACCTCGAAATCGTAGTAGAACCCGTCCTGGATCGGCGGGCCGAACCCGATGTGTGCCTCCGGTAGGAGCCGCCGCACGGCGGTCGCCAGCACGTGGGCCGCCGAGTGCCGCAGCACGTACAGGGCATCCGCGTCGCGCTCCGTGAGGATCGCCACCCGCGCGTCGGCGCGCATCGGCCGGTCGAGATCCCAGATCGCGTCGTCGACGCGCGCGGCGACGGCCGCCTTGGCGAGGCGCGGGCCGATCGCCTCGGCGAGCTGCCGCGGCGTCGTGTCCACCGGCAGCGCCCGGGTGGAGCCATCGGGAAGCGAAATCTGAATCGTGGCTGCCATACTCCTCGTCGCCAATATGCGTCCGTTGATTTAGCCTGGGCGTTGACGCATTCTTACATTCTCGACCGTTCAATTGTAGTCTGCCCCGCTGCGGGATGCCACAAGGAGGATGCGTGACCCGAACCGACGACCGCCGCGACGGCGCGCTCACCCTCGCGCTCACCGCGGTCGCCGGCTTCGCGCTCGGGACCGTCGCCGGCATGGTGCTCGGCGGCTCGATGGGCCGTCTGCATGGGGAACGAGTGCGGCACGCCTTCGGGCGGCTGCGCCGCAGCTCGCGGGCGCCCAACCCGGAGGAAACCGAGCGCGCGGTGCGTGCCGCGCTGAGCGCCGACGAGACCACCCGCGATCTCGATCTCCAGGTCCACGCGCCGGGGGACGGCCTCGTGGAGCTCACCGGCGTAGTGACCGACGCCCTCGTCCGCCGCGCCGCCGCCGACGTCGCGCGCAGCGCGCCCGGGGTGGAGGTCGTGGTGAACCGCATCCTCGTGCAGGGCACCGACCTCCCGCCGCCGCCCGCCTCGACCGGCGGCCGCGGCCCGTGACCGCGGCGCCGTGAGCGCATGACCGCCCGACAACTCGCGCCGCAGTTCGACCCGGCGGCCGTCGAGGGCCCCACCTATCGCCGCTGGCTGGAGGCCGGCGTCTTTGCGCCGGCCCCCGGCGCCGACGCCGCGCCGTACGTGATCGTCATCCCGCCGCCGAACGTGACCGACCGGCTGCACATGGGACACGGGCTCAACAACACCATCCAGGACGTGCTGATCCGGTTCGAGCGCATGCGCGGCCGGCGCGCGCTGTGGCTACCCGGCACCGACCACGCTGGCATCGCCACGCAGAACGTCGTCGAGCGGCTCGTCGCGAAAGAGGGGCTGACTCGGCACGACCTCGGGCGCGAGGCCTTCGTCGAGCGGGTGTGGACCTACGTCCGGGACACGGGCGGGACCATCCTGGAGCAGCTCAAAGCCATCGGCTCCTCGTGCGACTGGTCCCGCACCCGGTTCACGCTCGACGACGACTATTCGGCGGCCGTGAAGCACGTGTTCGTGACCCTGCACCACCAGGGGCTCATCTACCGCGGGCACCGCGTCATTCACTGGTGTCCGCGCTGCCACACGGCCTTGTCCGACGAGGAAGCGGAGTTCGCGGACACGGACGGGAAACTGTATCACATCCGGTACGGGGTGGCAGCAGGGGCAAGAGCGGCAGGAGAGGCAGACGGGGGAGGGGCGGGGGCGACCGCCCACCCGCCCACCCGCCCACCCACCCAAGTCATCGTCGCCACCACGCGGCCGGAGACGATGTTCGGCGACGTGGCGGTCGTGTTCCATCCCGACGATGAGCGCTACGCGGCCCTCGCGGGTGCCATCGTGGAGATTCCGCTGGCCGGCACGCGTATTCCCATCGGGATGAGTTCGGTGGTGGAGCGGGCGTTCGGCACGGGCCTGCTCAAGGTCACGCCGGCGCACGATGCCAACGACTTCGACATCGCGCGCGGGCTGGATCCGGACATCGAGATGCCGGTCATCATGACGCCGGAAGCGACGATGGCGTCCACCCCGCGGGTGCCGGCGGAACTGCACGGGATGGATCGGGTGGACGCGCGCGCGCGCATCGTCGCGCTGCTCGAGGCCAGCGGCCAGTTGGTGAAGGTCGAGCCCTACCATCACGCGGTGCGCCGCTGCTATCGCTGTGACACCGTGGTGGAACCGCGGCTCTCCGACCAGTGGTTCGTGAACATGAAGCCGCTCGCGGAGCGGGCGCTCCGCGCGTATCGGGAGGGCGACGTCCGATTCGTGCCGGAGCGGTGGGGCGCGGTCTACGAGCGCTGGCTCCTGGAGATCCGGGACTGGAACATCTCGCGGCAGCTGTGGTGGGGACACCGTATCCCCGCGTGGTACTGCGCCTCCGCCGACTGCGGGCACATCACCGTCGCCGACGCGGCACCCGCCGGCTGCGAGCGGTGCGGCGGGCCGGTGCGGCAGGACGAGGATGTGCTCGACACCTGGTTTTCGTCGTGGCTCTGGCCGTTCGCCACGTTCGGCTGGCCAAAGACGACGCCCGACCTGGCGCAGTTCTACCCCGGCCACACCCTGGTGACCGCGCCCGACATCATCTTCTTCTGGGTCGCGCGCATGATCATGGCGGGTTACCACTTTCTCGGGCAGCGTCCGTTCGGCACCGTGTTTCTCAACGGCATCGTCCGCGACACGCACCACGTCAAGATGTCCAAGTCGCGCGGCAACGGGATCGACCCGCTCGAGGTGGTCGGCGGCTACGGCGCCGACGCGCTGCGGTTCACCGTGCTCGCGGGCTCGGCCATCGGCACCGATGTGATCCTCGATCCGAACGATCTCGACACGAGCTTCGCCGGCGGCCGCAACTTCGCGAACAAGGTCTGGAACATCGGGCGGTTCATCCTGACCAACCTGGACGGCCCCGCCCCACACCCGCGGGCACTCGACGCAACGCACTTCGAGCTGGCCGACCGCTGGATCCTGTCGCGCTGCCAGCGGGCCGTGACCGAGACGACGGAGGCGCTGGAACGGTTCCGGCTCAACGAGGCCGCCGGCACGATCTACCGCTTCCTGTGGGACGAGGTGGCGGACTGGTACGTGGAGCAGGCGAAGCCGCGGCTCTACGGCGACGTCGCCGGTGGCGCCGTGGCGCGGGCAATCCTGCTGTACGTGTTCGAGACCGCGCTGCGCCTGCTCCATCCGGCCATGCCGTTCCTCAGCGAGGAGCTGTGGTCGCACCTCCCGGGCGAGCGGGAGCCGCTGCTCGCGGGCGCGCGGTGGCCGGACGCCGAACCCGGCTTGCGCGATCCCGAGGCCGAGGACCGGTTCGCGCGGGTGCAGGCGCTCGTGGGCGCCGTCCGGACCATCCGCGCCGAGTACGGCGTGGCGCCGGGGCAAGCGGTCCGCGCGTTTGTCCGGGCTGGGTCGCTCGATGCCGCCGAGGCATGGAATGCGGAGGAGCGCACGATCGAGCGTCTGGCGAAGCTCACCCGGCTGGACCGGGGCGTGGCGCCCGACGAGCTGGGGGCGAGCGCCGTGCTCGACGACGGTTCGACGGTGTTCGTGCCGCTGGGCGACGCGATCGACGTCACGCGCGAGTGCGGCCGGCTGCGGGAGGAGCTCACCCGGGTGGACGGACTCCTCGCCGGCGTCCGCCGGACGCTCGCCAACGAGCGGTTTCTCGCCAAGGCCCCGCCCGAGGTCGTCGCGCGGGAACGGTCCAAGGAGCAGTCGTGGCGCGAGCAGCACGCCGCCCTCGCCAGCAAGCTCGCCGCCTTGGGCTGCTAGCGCTCGCGTCGGCCTGCGCCCTGGCGCAGGAGCCGCCCGGCGGACCGCCCGACGCGACGCCGCCCACCGTGCGCAGCATCCGGCCCGACTCGGGCGCCGTGCTGCCCGGGTTCCGTGACCCCGTCGTGTTCGAGTTCGACGAGATCGTGAGCGAGCGGTCGGCCGGCCGGCTCGACGAGTTGTTTTTCGTCTCACCGCGGTCGGACCGGGTGCGGGTGTCGTGGAAGCGATCCCGGCTCGAGGTGCGGCCGGCAGACGGGTGGCGGCCCGACGCCGTATACCGCGTGACCCTGCTCCCCGGCGCCATGGACCTGCGCAACAACCGGATGCGCCAGGGCGCCGAGGTCGTGTTCTCCACCGGGCCGGCGATTCCCGACACGCGCCTCACCGGCACGGTCGTGAACTGGACGACCGCGCGTCCGGCCGCGCGCGCGCTCGTCGAGGCCATCGGTCCCGACTCGGTGATCTACTTCGCGCAGGCCGACTCCACGGGCGATTTCCTGCTGTGGGCGCTGCCCGCCGGTCCCTACGTGCTAGTCGCCACGATCGACCAGAACTCCAATCGGCGGCGCGACCGGCGCGAGGCCTTCGACTCGGCGGTGGTGGTCCTCGACTCCACGGCCGCGCTCGTGCTCTGGGCCTTCGAGCACGACAGCGTGGGCCCGCAGCTGCGCTCGGCCGAGCGCGTGGACAGCCTCACCGTCCGACTGACGTTCAACCAGTCCCTGCTGCCGGGCGAGCCTGCGCCCGATGCGGTGTCGGTGCGCCTGCTGCCCGACTCGCTCCCGGTGGCCGTCGCCGCGCTGTGGTCCAGGACCACGTACGACTCGGTGCGCGTGATCGAGCAGGCGGCGGCCGATTCGGCCCGGGCGGTCGCCGACTCGCTGCGTGCGGTGGCGGACACGACCCCACGGGACACCACGCGGGCCGTGAGCCCCGCGCGCCCGACGGCCGCGCCGCGCGACCCGGGGCGCCCCCGCACGGCGGGACCCGCGCAGCCTGATACGGGCCGGATCGCGATGCTGCTGCGCCAGCGGCCCGCGTTGAGCGACGCGCTCGTGGTCCGGCTCGCGGCACCGCTCCAGCCCGGAAGCCGCTACCTGTTCGAAGCCCGGGCGACGAATCCCAACGGGGCCACGAACACGGGCCGCGCCGTGCTGGCGGTGCCGGACACCGCCGGGACGGCGGCGCGGTGAGCGACGCGCGGCGCCGGCTGCCGGCCGTGCATGCGCTGGTCGCCGAGGCAGAGGCCGCGGGGCTGGGCGACGGCGCCCCGCGGACCGCGCTGGTGGAAAGCGCGCGCGACCTGCTCGTTGCGGCGCGCGCGGCCGGCGGCACCCCACCGGCGTCCGGCTGGCTCGCCGCGCTGGCCGAACGGCTGGCCAGCCGGGAGCGCCCCTCCCTCGCGCGCGTGCTCAACGCGTCCGGCGTCGTCCTGCATACGAACCTCGGCCGGGCGCCGCTCGCCGAGGCGGCACGCCGGGCCGTCGCCGACGCGCTCGGCTACAGCACGCTCGAGTACGACCGGTCCGCCGGCTCGCGCGGCTCGCGCCAGAGCCACGTGCACGATCTCCTCGCCCGGTGCACTGGAGCGGCGGACGCCCTAGTCGTGAACAACGCGGCCAGTGCCGTGCTGCTCGCCCTCACGGCCCTCGCGGCCGGGGGCGAGACCATCGTGTCGCGCGGTGAGCTGGTGGAGATCGGCGGCGCCTTCCGGATTCCGGACATTCTCGAAAAGAGCGGCTCGGTGCTCGTCGAAGTGGGCACCACCAACCGGACCCGGCTCAGCGACTACGTGCTCGCCCTCGGCGCGCGCACGCGGTGCGTGCTCAAGGTGCACCGCTCGAACTTCGCCGTCTCCGGCTTCGTGGAGGAGACGGGCGTGGACGCGCTGGTCGAGGCCATGGGCGGCCGCGGCATCCCGGTGGTGCACGACGTGGGCAGCGGGCTGCTACTCGATCTCGGTCCCTGGGGGCTGAGCGGCGAGCCGCTCGTGCGCGACAGCGCGGCAACCGGCGCCCTCACCGTGTTCTCGGCCGACAAACTGCTCGGCGGACCCCAGGCCGGCATCGTCGTCGGGCCGCAGGCGCTCGTGGCGCGGCTCGCGGCCGACCCCCTGGCCCGCGCGGTCCGACCCGACAAGATCACGCTGGCCGCGCTCGAGGCGACGCTCCGGCTGTACCGCGACCCGGCGACCGCGGTGCAGGCGATTCCGGTGCTGCACATGCTCACCACCGACGCGGCGACGCTCAAGCGCCGCGCCCGACGACTCGCGCGCCGCATCCCCGGGGCGACGACCACGCCGGGGGTGTCGGCCGTGGGCGGCGGCGCCTTTCCCGACGCCGAGCTCGCGACGACCCTGGTGGCGGTCCCCGTGCCCTCGCCCGATACTACGCTCGCGGCGCTCCGCCAAGGCGAGCCGCCGGTGATCGCGCGGGCCGGCGCCGACGCCGTCCTGCTCGACGTCCGCACCCTCGCGGACGCTGAGCTCCGCGAGGTCGCGGACGCGGTGGCGCGGGCCCGGGCGCCCAAGAAGGGTACGGAACCATGATGCGCGTTGCGGTTTTGGCGTCGGGATCGGGCAGCAACCTGCAGGCGCTGCTCGACGTCTGTCAGCCGCCGGCCCCGGCCGCCGTCGTGCTCGTCGTGAGCAACGCGCCGGACGCCGGCGCCTTTGCGCGCGCCGCCCGCGCGGGTGTCGCCACCCACCCGATCACCGACCCCAACGACGGCGCCGCGTTGCTCGCGGCCCTCCGCGCCCACCAGGTGGACCTCGTGGTGCTGGCCGGATACCTGAAGCTCGTCCCGGCGGACGTGGTGGCCGCGTACAGCGGCCGGATGGTGAACCTCCACCCGGCGCTGCTCCCGTCGTTCGGCGGCAAGGGGATGTACGGTCTGCGGGTGCATCGCGCCGTGCTGGCGGCGGGCGCCACGGTCTCCGGACCCACCGTGCACCTCGTGACCGCGGAATACGACCGCGGCCCGATCCTCGCCCAGTGGCCGGTCCCGGTGCGCGCGGGGGACACGGCCGAAACGCTGCGCGAGCGCGTGCTCGCGGTGGAGCACCGACTGCTACCGGCCGTGGTGCTGGCGGCCGCCCGGGCGGGACGTCCGGTGCGGCTGACCCCCTCGGGATCCGCCTTTACGACCAGCGACGGGCCCGTCGAGCCCGCCGTGACTGCCGACTAGGGAGGAGTCTCGTGCCTCGCGCCCTGATCTCGGTCTACGACAAGACAGGCATTGTCGCGTTCGCCCGTGAGCTTGTCCACCGCGGCTGGGACATCGTCTCGACCGGCGGCACGGCCAAGTTGCTCCAGGATGAAGGGGTCGCCGTCATCCCCATCGACCGCGTGACCGGGTTCCCCGAGATGATGGACGGCCGGGTCAAGACTCTGCATCCCGCCGTGCACGGGGCCCTCCTGGCGCGGCGCGACGTCCCGGCCCACATGCGCGCTCTCGCCGAGCACGGATTCACGCCGATCGATCTCGTGGTCGTGAACCTCTACCCGTTCCGGGAGACGATCGCCCGGCCCAACGTGACGACCGCCGAGGCGATCGAGCAGATCGACATCGGCGGCCCCAGCATGCTGCGGTCGGCAGCCAAGAACCACGCCGTGGTGTTCGTGCTGGTGGATCCCGCCGACTACCCGCGGGTACTCGGCGCGCTCGACGCTCGAGACGGCGCGGGCGCGCTGCGGCGCGAACTCGCGGCCAAGGTGTACGCGCACACGTCCGCCTATGACGGCGCGATCGCGAGCTATCTCGGCACGACCGCGGAGGGCGAGCTGCCCGCGTTCCTGCCGCTGCCCCTGTCCCGGTTCATGCCGCTCCGCTACGGCGAGAATCCGGCGCAGCGGGCGGCGCTGTACGTGACGGAGGAGCGGACCGGGGTACGGGATCTCAGGCAGCTGCACGGCAAGGAGCTGTCGTTCAACAACATCCTCGACCTGGACGGCGCCCTGCTCGCCATCGCACCGTGGCCCGACCGGCCCGTGTGCGCGATCATCAAGCACACGACCCCGTGCGGGATCGCGCTCGGGCCGTCAGCCGTCGAGGCGTACCGCCGCGCGCTGGCCACCGACCCCACGTCGGCGTTTGGCTCGGTGATCGCATTCAATACCGTGGTGGACCTGGAAACGGCCGAAGCGATGCACGACCTGTTCGTCGAGGTGGTGGTCGCTCCGCACGTTCGCGAGGACGCGCTCGCCGCCTTCCAGCGCAAGAAGAACCTCCGCGTGGTCGAGCTGCCGCGCGACCCGTCCGGCGCGGCGCTCGATTTCAAGCGGGTGCGCGGCGGCATGCTCGTGCAGGATCGGTTCCGATTCGGGGTCGACGAATCCGCCTGGACCGTGCGGACCGGCCGCGCGCCCACGGAGGCCGAGTGGCGCGACCTGCGGTTTGCGTGGGCGGCCGTGGCCGGCGTCAAGTCCAATGCCATCCTGCTCGCGCGCGACGAGGCGGCCATCGGGATCGGCGCGGGACAGATGAGCCGCGTGGACGCGTCGTTTCTCGCCGTGCACAAGGCCCGCCAGGAGGGGCACGATCCCGAGGGCGCGGTGCTGGCGTCCGACGCGTTCTTCCCGTTCCCGGACGGCGTGGAGGAAGCCGCGGCCGCCGGAATCCGGGCCATCATCCAGCCGGGCGGCTCCGTGCGCGACACCGAGGTGATCGCCGCGGCGGACGCGCACGACATCGCCATGGTGCTGACCGGGCACCGGCAGTTCCGCCACTAGGTGTCCGGCGTGTCCCGCGGGTTCGTGAGCCGGATGGAGCGCCAGTCGCTGCATCCACGCGCTGCGGTGCACTTGGGCCGGCTGGGCGCGCACTTGCGGCGGGGCTCGCGGCCCCTCTCGACGCCGGCCCAAGCCGCACCGACGCGCGCTCCTGCATCGACTGGCGCTTCCAGCCCGAGCCGCACTTGCACCCGAACACCGACCGTTGCGTAACCCCGTGATAATGAAATCCACCGTCACCCCGACCCGGATGCCCGCGAGCCGCATGGCGACTGCCACGACCACCGACCGGCCACCGTACGGGCTCGCCGCCCTCGCGGCGGCGCTCGTGCTGGCCCTCTACGTGCTCACCATCGCCCCGACCACCCAGTTCTGGGACACGTCGGAGTACATCGCGGCCGCCAAGGTGCTGGGCATTCCGCATCCGCCGGGGAACCCGCTGTTCGTGATCCTGGCCAATGTCTGGGGCCAGGCGCTGTTCTTCGTGGAGCACTACGCGCTGCGGATCAACCTCTTCGCCGCGGTGACCGGCGCGCTTTCGTCCGGGCTGCTGTTCCTGGTGGCCGAACGCTGGCTCCGGCCGGTGATCGCGGAGCGCGGCCCCCGGATGGCGGCGGCGTTTGCCGGCATCCTGGTGGGGGCCACGTCGTTCACCGTCTGGAACCAGTCGGTGGTGAACGAAAAGGTGTACACGCTGAGCCTGCTGTCCATCGCCCTCGTCCTGTGGCTCGCCGTGCGGTGGGGAGACACCGAGGCCGGGGACCATCGCGACGGCCTGCTGCTGCTGATGGCCTACCTGCTCGCGCTCACGTCCACCAACCACATGATGGGCGTGCTGGTGGGCGCGGCGGTGGCGGCGTACGTGCTGGTCACCGATTGGCGGCAGGTGCTCCGACCCTGGGTGGTACTGCTCGGCCTGCTGCTGGCGCTCGCGGTGTTCAATCAATGGGCCGCCGTGATCAATGGCCCCATGGAAGCCCGTCTGCTGGTGCTCGGGCTCGTGGTGGCCGCACTGGTCTACGTGGCCTGGCGCGAGCCGGAGGAGTTCCGCCAGCCCGCCCTTTACCTGGCAATCCTCGCGGTGGTGGTGGGCATCTCGCTCAACGTGACGTTCCTGCCGATGCGGGCGGCCCAGTTCCCCCCGATCAACGAGGGGGAGCCCACGACGTGGGCCGCGCTGTGGGACGTGCTGAGCCGCGAGCAGTACCAGAAACCCCCGGTCACGCAGCGCATGGCCGATTTCGGCGCCCAGATCGAAAACTACCTGCAGTATTTCTCGTGGCAGTTCGGCCGCGACTGGCGGCCGGACGTGCGCGAGGGCCTCGCGGCCCTGTTCGGCCTGCTCGGCCTGGGGGGCGCGGTGGTGCAGTGGGCCCGCGACCGCCGGGCGGCGCTCGCCATGACGGCCCTGATGGTCACGCTCACCCTCCTGCTGATCTACTATCTCAACTTCCGCTACGGCTACTCGGTCCGCCCCGGCGAAAACCTGGATCGGGAGGTCCGCGAGCGGGACTACTTCTTCGTCGCTTCGTTCCAGCTGTGGGGGCTGTGGGTCGCCCTCGGCCTCGGCGCCCTCTACGCGGCGCTGGCGCGGACGCTAACCCGGCGCCTCTCGGCCTCCAGCGCGTGGCTCGCGGCCTCGCCCGTGCTGCTCGTTGCGGCGATTCCGCTCCTGGGCAATCGCTTCACGGCCCCGCGCACTGGCGAGACCCTGGCGCGCGACTTCGCCGTGGACCTGCTCCAGTCGGTGGAACCCAACGCGATCATGATCACGGCGGGGGACAACGACCTGTTCCCCCTCTGGTACGCGCAGGAGGTCGAGGGCGTGCGCCGCGACGTGGCGATCTTCAACCAGTCGCTCATGAACACCGACTGGCACCTCCGCCAGTTGCTGCGCCGCCCGCCCGAGGCATTCGACATCGAAAACGCCGTGGCCCCGTTCCGCGACATGGACATCCCGCCCCCGGACGTGCCGCTGCTTCACCTCACGATCCCTGGTGTGGATTCCCTACCCGCGCTGTTCCGGGTCGACCAGCGCAGCTCGCTCCGGGTCGACAGTGTCACCGCCGTGCTGGAGCCCGGCGTGTACGATCGGGCCACCCTGATCACGCTCCAGCTCATCCGCGACAACCTCGGCACGCGGCCCATCTACTTTGCCCGCACCACCGGACCCTCCGGCGACCAGCTGGGCCTGACGCCGTACCTGTTGAGCCAGGGGTTTGTGCGCCGGCTCATGCCGCGCCGGCTGGCGCCGAGCGACAGTGTGCAGTACGTGCAGGGGATCGGCTGGCTCGACCTCCGGCGCACGGAGACGCTGCTGTTCGACGTCTACCACCCGGAGGCCGCGGCGCGTGCCCGCCCCCGGGGCTGGATCGACGTGCCGTCGGAGAACATCCTGTCGCTGTACTACGTGACGTACGCGCTGTTCGGCGACGTGCTGCGGCAGACGGCGGATTCGGCGGACACGGAGCAGCTCCGCCTGGCAACGCTGGCGGACAGTCTGGCGGCGCGGATTCTGGGCAACGCGAGCTATGGGAGACAGTGAGTCGTGAAACGTGAAACGTGATACGGTGATCCCGAGCCCGTTTCACGTTTCACGTTTCACGTTTCACGACCAAACTACCGCGCCCTCACCTCCACCCCGAAATACACCGTTCTGCGCGGCGCCGGCTCGTAGTAGCGTCCGGCCGATGCGTTGACCGACACGACCGGCACGTACGTCCGGTCGAATACGTTCTCGACGCCCAACAGCGGGCGGAACCGGGTCGCCCCCACCGGGAGGTCCACCCCGACGTTGGCGTTCGCCACCCACCAGGCATCGGCCCGGGCGGTGTTGGCGTCGTCGGCCCAAGCAGCGGAGGCCGCGCGCAGCTCGAGGACGCCGCGCACGGACCCGCGGGTCACCCCCGCGGCGAGCCGGCCCAGATGCATCGGGACGCCGGGGACGCGCAGGCCGTCGAAGGTCCCCTGCTCCGTTGTGAACTCGGTGAAGCGCAGATCGGCCAGAGTGTACGTCGCCGCGAGACGCACGCCGCCACCAGGGGCCACGGTGGCGGCCCACTCGAGGCCCTGATGCCGCGTGCGGCCGGCGTTCCGGAAGAAGCGACGGCCGGGATCGGTGGGCACCTCGAATGGGATCAGCGCGTCCCGCACCGCGGCGCGGAACGCGGTCGCCTCGAGGTGCGCCGGCCCCACACGCCAGCGCAACCCTGCCTCCACCATCACGGCGTGCTGCGGGACGAGGTCCGGATTGAAGCCCCCGCTCCCATCCGGCCGGTTGCCCAACTCGGTCGTCGTCGGCGTCTCGAATGACGTTCCGAGTCCGGCAAAGGCCACCAGCGCCGGCGCGAGCACGACCGACGCACCGAGACGGCCGGACGGCGCCGCCATGGTGCGCGCCCCGGAATCGTCGCCGTCGGCGAGGAACCCGTCGGTCACGCGGAAGGTCACCGCGTCGAGCCGCGCGCCGGCGGTGAGCGTGATTCGCGCGTCCGGCTGAACGCGGACCTGCGCGAACGGTCCCACCTCCCGCACGTGCTCGAGCTGATCGCGCGTCGTCGCATCGGTCGTGGGCGAGCGGTTCTCGCGGTCGTCGCGCTGCCATTGGAGGTCGGCGCCGACCACGAGCGTCGCCCGGCCAAGGGGCAGGGTCGTCACGGCCCGCCCACCGTAGGCCCACCGGTCGAGCAGGATACGGGCAAAGGGGAGGCGCGTGTCGAGCGTGCGCCTGATGGCGAACGCCGCCGCGTCGAGCTGCCCCGCGCGCCCGAACTCCCGCTCGAGCGCGGTGCCCAGCTGGAGTTGGGTCACGGTCTCGTCGGCGTCGATGGCCGCGTAGCCCGGATTGGCCTGGCGCGGATCGGCGGCGACCTCGGCGGCCGTGAGCGCGCCAGGATCTTCGGCGCGCGGCAGCGTCGCCGCGTGGAGGGCCACGCGCAGGCGCGACCGGTCGCCCAGCGGCACCAGCCCGCGCGCGCTCGCCCGCCACTGCTCGTAGGCACTTTGCGCCCGGTAGCCGGTGACCGACGTTCGCGTCGCCGCCCCGGTCACGAACCCCGTGCCGAGGGGCACGGCCAGACCGACATCCGCCAGGAGCAAGCCGTGGCTCCCCACCAGCGTCGTGCCGTCGGCCGTCGGCCGGTCCGTGGACGGGACCGTGGACCGGAGACTCACCACGCCACCCGCGGCATTGCCGTACAGGGCGGAGGCCGCCCCGCGCAGCACCTCGATCCGGTCGAGGCGCCGCACGTCCACGTTGGTGAGCTGTCCCTGCCCGTCGGGCAGGGTCTGCGGGATCCCGTCGAGCAGGACGCGGACGCCACGGATCCCGAAGGCGGCGCGGGCACCGAACCCGCGGAACGCGAGACTCTCGTCGCGCGCCGCCGAGTAGCGGCTTTGGGCCGAGGCCCCGGGGACCGCCGCGAGCGCGGTGGCGAGGGACAGCCCCGGATCGGCGAGGAGCAACGCGTCGGCAGTGAGGATGGTGACGGCGAGCGGAGCCCGGGCGAGCGGTTCGGGCACCCGGGTGACGGTGATGGGCGGGAGCAGTGGAATGGTGTCGGGCGGTTGCGGCACCTGGGCGAGCGCCGTGGCGGGCCACAGCGCCGCGCCGACGGCGACGGCCCGGAGGCGAGTCACGACCGCCGGGCGGTGCCGCGGCCGACCGAGGCGAGCGTCGTGCGAAGGTGCGGCAGGTCCGGCACGTGCGTCGCGCCCACGTCGCGGAGCGTCTTCTGGTACGATCCGGCGGCGCTCCCGCCGACGAGCAGCACGACGTCGGCGGCCAGCGCCCGGCGCAGGTGTCGCAGCTGTTCGCCGACCTCCGCGTCGCCGCGGGGGTGCACCAGACTCAACCCGACGGCGGCCACGCCGGCCTGCTTGGCGGCGGCGGCGATCTCGTCCGCCGGCAGCTCCGCCCCGAGATACGTGACGCGCCACCCGACCGCTGCGGCCGTGGCCGCCGCGAGCATCGCGCCGAACTCGTGTCGCTGTCCGGTCGGGGTGGCGACGAGAACGTGCGGGGCATCCGCCGCCGCCGAGAACGTCCCCAGGAATTCGCCCAGCACGCCGCGCACGACGGCCGACGCAAGGTGCTCGTGGGCCGGCCGGAGCTCGCCCTTCTCCCACAGCTCGCCGACCTGCTCGAGCAGCGGCACCACCACGCCCTCGAGGAACTGGATCGCCTCCGACTCGATCATCGCGCGCCGCAGCGTCGCCTCCAGCGTCGACGCGTCGAGTTGACGCATGGCCCCCAGCGCGCGCTCGAGCACCGCCGTGCGCACCGGCGCCGCGCCGGGCGGCGTGGGCACGGCCGAGGCGGCCGCCTCGTCCTCCCGCACGAGGGCCGTCAGCTCGCGGCGCGACAATGCGGCCAACTGGCCCACGTTGCGCCCGGCGGCGGTCGCCCGCTTCAGCAGTCGCAAGTACTCGATATCGTCATCGGAGTAGAGGCGCCGCCCGCCGTCGGAGCGGGCCGGCTCGAGGATGCCGTAGCGCTTCTCCCAGGCGCGCAGCACGTCCGCCGACAGACCGGTCCGACGGGAGACGACCTGAATGGGGTGGCGCTTTGCGGCAGCTCCAGGCACTGGCCCGCCTTTTCCGGTTAGGCCACGGTCTGTGGCATTTCCTGGACAAAGGTACAACAGGCTGCGGTTTGGCGCAGGGGGCGGGGGCGATCGGCGGATCGGCGGTTGGGCGGTTCCGGACCAACCGCCCAGCCGCCAGACTAGTAGTGTCGTGGCCATTGACTTTGCACTACAAAGTACTTTATACTGTCAGCCGCTCACGTCACTGCGGTCGAGCTTCGATAAGACCGCCCAACCGCCCACCCGCCCAGCCGCCGATGGTCGACCGACCGCCGCTCCAGACCTTCCTCGCCGCCGCCCAGCTGGGGCTGCTGGCTGACCTGCTGCTCCGCGGCACGCCGTGGGGCGTGAACCTCGCCCTGTGCGTGCTCGTGCTCGCGGTCTCCGCGCTCGTGGCCCCCGAGCCCGACCGCGCCGGGCCGGCCGAGCAGCGCCTGCTGTGGTGCGCCGTTGGCGCCGCCCTCGCCGTCGCGTGGCGCGATGCGCCGTTGCTGGTGGTGGCCGACAGCATGGCCGCGGGCGGGTTGCTCGTGCTCGCCCTGATGCACGCGCGCGGGCTCCGCCTGGGGCGCGCGCCGGTGCGCGCGTACCTTCGCACGGCCACCCGCGCGGTGGTCGGACTGGTCGCCGAGCCGTTCGGCGCGGTGACAGCGCCCTCCCCCGATCCGTCCCCGGCGTTCGGCCGCCGCGCCCGCGCGGTCGTCGTGGGCGTGACGCTGGCCCTGCCGATCTCGGCGGTCTTCGGCGTGCTGCTCGCGGCCGCCGACCCGCTATTCGAGCGCGCGATGCGCGCGGCGTTCATGTGGAACGCCCAGACGGTCGCCTCCCACACGGTCGTGACGGCCGTGTTCGCGTGGCTCGCGCTGGGGGTTCTGGTCGGTCTCGTGCCGCGACCCGCGCTGCCGGCCTCCGCGGAGACCCACCCCATGGCCCTCGGTCTGGTGGAGCTGGGCATTCCTCTGGGTGCGCTGGCGGCGCTCTTCGCCGTGTTCATTGGGTTCCAGGTGCCCTACTTCTTCGGGGGCGCCAGCACCGTGCTGGCCACCGCGGCGCTCGGCTACGCGGACTACGCGCGGCGCGGGTTCTTCGAACTGGTCACCGTGACCGCGCTGGTGGTCCCGGTGCTGGTGAGTGCCGGCAGCGTGCTCGACCGCAGCGACCCGCGCGCGGTGCGCGGCTTCCGGATCTTGGCCTGTGCGCTCCTGGGGCTCGTGTCGCTCATCGCCGGCTCGGCGCTCTACCGGCTCTGGCTCTACTACGGCGCGTACGGTCTCACGAGCGACCGCCTGTATGCGGCGGCAGTCATGGGATGGGTCGGACTGGTGCTGGGCTGGTTTGCGCTCACCGTGCTGCGGGGGCGTCCTGGACCGTTCGTGGCGGGCGCCCTCGTGTCGGGTCTGGGCGTGCTCGCCTGCCTCAACCTCGTCAACCCCGACGGGCTGGTGGCCCGGGTGAATCTGGCGCGGGGGCGGGCCGGGGCCGAGCTGGACGTGACGTATCTCGGCCGCCTGAGCGCGGATGCCGTGCCGGCCCTCGCGGCCGGTCTCGCCGACCTGCCGCTCGAGGCTCGCTGCGAGCTGACCCGCGCGCTCGAGGCACGGTGGCGTAGGGACGACCCCGCAGACTGGCGGACGTGGAACGTGGCGCGAAGCCGGGCAGTGCGATGGGTGGGCCGTTGGGCGGGTGACTGCGGGTGGACGGGCGGTTCAGCGGATGGCCGGCTCGGCGATTGACTGCCCGTTGAGCCGCCCGACCCGCCACCCGGCGGGCGGGCGGTTGCCGCGGTCGCGTTCAGGCGGTCTTGTCGGCTCGCGTCCGGGCGACCGCCCGGAGATGGGCGCGAAACCCATCGAGATTGGAGAGCAGCGTCGCTCCGGACGCCCGGATCGTGGCGGCATAGGCCTCGGCGGCGGCGCCTCCGATGACCACCTCGACCTCGGGTGGGAGGCGGTCGCGAAGCCGCTGCAGCTCGGCGGGCACAGCGGGATCATCGGCAGGGTGAACGATGCTGAGGGCCACCAGGCAGGCGCCGGTGCGACGGGCGGCGGCGGCGACTTCCTCGGCGGGCAGATCCGCACCGAGGTAGGTGACGGCCCACCCCTCTCCGGCGGCGGAGGCAGCCACGAGCAGCGCGCCGATGTCGTGGAGCTGACCGGCCGGCGTGCCGACCACCACGCGGCGCGCGGCGTCGGAGGAGTCGACCGCGTCGGCGATGCGACCGAGAATACGGCGAATCACGGCGGTGGCGATATGCTCGCTCGCGGGCCGCAGCTCGCCGGCCCGCCACCGGCTGCCGATCTGGGTGAGCAGCGGCCCGAGCACGCGATCGAAGAAGTCCGCCGGGCTCAGCGTCACCACCGCCCGCCACAGGTGGGCGTCGAGCGCGGTCGCATCGTAGCGCCGCACGGCGTCGAACGCGTCGGTCACGAACTGCTCGACGGAAGGCCCCGACGCTCGCGGCGGCGGGGGCGGGGGCGGCGCGGCGCCCGCCATCGCCCGCAGGTCCGCGTTCGGGAGATGCGCCACCTGACCGATGGACCAGCCTTCGCGCGTGAGCGACCCGAGCAGCGCGAGCCGAACGACATCGGCATCCGAGTATCGGCGGCGGCCGGTCGCCGAGCGGCCCGGCTCGACGACGCCGAAGCGGCGCTCCCAGGCCCGTAGCACGTCGGCGGAGAGCCCGGTGCGACGCGCCACGACCTGAATGGGGTGCCGCGGCTCGGTGGCGTCGGGTCGCAAGCTCATAGGACCCAATAAAATACCTGGCGTCTATGATTTGTCAACGACATCGCTTAGACAAGCATGCAGGTCGGCGGTCGCGATCTGGTGGGCCGTGCGAGGGCTCCCGCACCCGGCAGCGCGGGCTCGAGCGCCTGGCAACCCGAGCCGAGCGGGTGCGAGGAGGCGGTGACGACGAGGGGCGGAAGCCGCGCGACGCGCTGTTCGCGCTTCTCCGTCTAGTTTCCCGCTCGCGCGTACACCCGCACGTAGTCCACGTAGAGGCGTTGCGGTGACATGTCGTCGGGCGGCAGGTACGGCGAATCGAACCAGCCGCCCACCGCGAGGTTGAGGATGATGAAGAACCCGTGCCCCTCGTCGAACGGCCAGTAGGCGGGATCTTCGCCCGGAGTCTTGTCGACCCCCTGGAATGCGACATCGTCCACATACCAGCGGATGCGTCCCGGTTCCCACTCGACCGCGAACACGTGGAATTCGTCGTGAAAGCTGCCGGAGGCGAGCCGGTACTCCGCCGCGGTGATCCGGTTGCTGGACGGATCGGGACCGCGATGGAGCGCGCCGGACGTCCAGTCGGGGAGTCGCCCTTTGCCCTCCATGATGTCGATCTCACCACACCGCGGCCACCCGACCTGGTCGATGTTGCCGCCCAGCAGCCAGAAGGCGGGCCACATGCCGACCTCTCCCGGCTGCCGGATCCTCGCCTCGAAGCGGCCGTACCGGAACTCGCGCTTGCCCTTGGTGATGAGCCGTGCCGAGGTGTGCTTCCGGTGTGCGAAGTCCTCGCGGCGCGCCTCGATGATCAGGGCGCCGTTTTCCAGCCAGGCGTTCGCACCCGGTGTGGCGTCGACCCGGTCCGTGTAGTACTGGAGTTCCTCGTTGAACGGATCGGGCATGACCTCGGGCGTCCAGCTGCCCTGGTCGATCACGCTGCCGTCGAACTCGTCGGCCCAGACGAGCTCCCAATTGCGCGGGGGGATGTTGCCGCCGTCGGGTTGCTGCGCCACCTCGTCCGTGGCGCAGCCGGCCAGCAGCAGCGCGGCGACCGGCAGCCTCAAGCGTACGTACGTCATGCGGGAACCTCGCACCTGGTAACGGGCGGAAGGGCGGCGGGTCGTGGTCCCTTACCGAGCTCGAGCGAGCCACGCCGCAAAGTCATTGTGTTGCTCGAGAAACGAACTTCCAAACATATAGGTGGCGAGACCGAGCATCATGAAGGAGTAGTCGATCCCCTGGATTTCCGTCGCCACCCAGGACGGATCCGACACACTATAGCGCCACAGGAGGTTTCCGCGCACGCCATCGATCGACCGCACCGCCCGGCTCATCGTCGCGCCGTGTTGCCTGAGGTCGCTCATGCCGTTCGAATCGACCGGCAGGAATCCCGCGACGATGTGAGGAGAGACGATCTGGTCCGGGTTGTCCTGTATGGCGTCGGCGTGATAGCCTACCGAACGGGCGCTCCCCGCTCCCAGGCCCCACTCGTGATCCCGTGCCGCGGTCGACTGCTGCCACCACGCACGGTCCGCTCGCTGCGCGCTTCGCAGGAAAGTGCGGTAGCGGTCATTCGTCGTGAATGGATGACACAGGTAGTACGCCACCTGGATGACGAAACTGGACAGGAAGGCGCCTGGCCGATCGGTGAGTACGACGAGTCCGGCAAAGCTGGACGTGGGCAGACTGTCGGCGCTGGCATAGAACCGCTGCCACAGATCCGTGGCCGGGCCGGTGCCCGTGCGATCCGCCAGCTTGGCCAACCACGCCACCAGCATGTACTCATTGAACGGCAGCGTGAGCGATCCCGGCCTTCCGGATCCGTCTCCCAACATCTCGAGATAGATCGCCCCGGTCGCCGGATTCGCAATCGCCCGTGACCACTCGATCGATTCCCAGAGCGCCAGCACCAGCGAGTCGAGCTCGGCATCGCCCGCGAGACAGGACGCCGCAAACAGGGCACCGCTCATGAGAATGGCCGTATCGATGCTCGAGTATTCGCTGTCCCCCGCTCTGCTGCCGGTTTCCATGTCGACGAAGTGGTAGTAGAAGCCGGTCGCGTTCCGAGCCTGCCCGATGCCCAGCATGGTGCGCACGGTCGTCTTCGCCTGCGCCGTTGCGTCTTCGTCAAGCCCCATGCGGCCAGCGATGCACAAGGAGACCAAGCCCATGCCGGTCGTGGCCACGGAGGCCGGCGCGTCATCGGGGCCGTCGAAACGCAACCGGTCCCGATACAGTCCTTTGTCGTTGCGGGATGCCCGGTAGAAGCTCACCGCGCCGGCTAGGAGCTGGCTGTCGACAGCCGGTTGCGGCGATGGCGGGCCACCGGGCCCGGTGCACGCACTCGTGCCAACGAGTGCCACCAGACTCAGCGTCAGTCGTATCGGCACGGTCGGCAACCGCGGACGCCTCCGGGTTGGGGAGACCGGCTCGCACCCCTCGATAGCCGGCAACCGGCTCAACCCGTGGCCGCCGCCGCTATTCGGTCGAGCACGCGGGCGTTCAGCAGTCCCTCGTTCGACTTCAGCAACGGTCCTGTTCCGCCATTGACCGCCTGGCAGAAGTCTTCGATCTCCATCCGGAAGGTGTCGACCGGCTCGTGTTCGATGACCCGTTCCGTCCCGCCACCGTGGACCGTGAGGCGCGGCGGATGCGCCCAGGTGATGAACGGCTCGCTGAGACTGAGCGCCCCCTCGGTGCCGACGAGCACCGCTCGCTGGTAGGGGCCCCCGTCAAATCCGCACGACACGGCCGCATGCGTGCCGGACTCGTACTCCAGCACGGCATGCACGCTCGTATCGACCCCGTGGACCCCGTCCATGGTGGCCCACGCGTGGACGGCTCGAGGAGCGTCTCCCAAGAACAGCCTGGTGAAGTTCACGCAGTAGCATCCGACATCGAGCAGGGCCCCGCCACCCCATTCCGGACGCCAGCGAACGTCGGTCCCTCGCGTCATGGGAAACCTGAATGACGTCTCCACCGCCATCAGCTCCCCGATGACCCGCTCACGCACCAACTCCTGCGCCTTGCTGAGTTGCGGGTGGTAGCGATACATGAAGGCTTCCATGAGCAGGCGCCGTGTCGCGTCGGCCGTCGCGACCATCTCTTCGCACTCCTCGGCGCGGCAGCCGAGCGGTTTTTCACACAGCACGTGCTTTCCCCGCCTGAGAGCCTCGAGCACCAACTCCTTGTGCAGCCCGTTGTGGGTGGCAACGTAGACCGCGTCCACATCCGGATCTCGCAGGAGCGTCGCATACGAGTCATAGGCCCGTTGCGGATCGAGGGCCTCTGCCCGGCGCACGTCCCTGCTGGCGGCCGCCAGGAGCACCGCCTGCGTCGTGCTCCGCAGGGCCGGTGCGAACCGCTGCCGGGTCACGCGGCCCACGCCGATGATGCCGAATCGTACCTGGCCTGAATGCATGACGGCGGTCTCAGCGATTTCTGACGGCATCCGTGCCCGCAACAGGAGGACCCTGGGGCTCTGTACTACATCGTAGCCAGGAGGGAAGGATGGCTCAACTCGCGGACGGCCTCGGCAGCGGCGCTCAGTCTTGCCCTAACTCCTTGTCGGCGGATACCTTCCGCCAACAGGAGGGCTAGACCTAATTGGTAAGGCGGCGGTCTTGAAAACCGCTGGGCGCAAGCCCGTGGGGGTTCGAGTCCCCCGCCCTCCGCTCGACGCGGGGACGGCTCCGCCGGCCCCGCGTCGTCGCGTTGGGCGTGCGTCTCGCGCGCATCGGGTGTCAGCACCCTGCGGGCGCGAGCGCCGCTGACTGCGTCGAGTCCCCCGCGCTGCGACCGGGTAGTCGGCTCTCGCTGAATGGGATGCGTCCGTCGTCCGGTTGGGTCCGCTCGGTCACGGTCGCCCTGCGCTCCGCGAAGTCGACCTCGATGTCGTACGACTTCCCCCGGAACGTGGCGGCGCCGGTCGCGACGTCACTTCCCTCGGCCTTGATCAGCAGAACATCGGCCATCGTGCCGAGAATCTGGCCGACCGCGTCGTGGTCTTTCACGCCGTCGTCATTGAAATCCACGCCGATTCTGAAGCTCTCCGCGGCGGGGTTGTAGGTGACCCCGGCCGGTGGGGGTTTCCAGCTGGCGAAGTGCTCCACCAGCGCCTCGCCCGATGAGGGCCACACCGGACGACCCTTCCCACGCTGCCCACCTGCGCACCGCACGCGAATTCGCGGTTTTGACATCGGTCACGGTCGCACCCATTCTCTCAGCACGATGCAGCTACGCCTGCTGGCAGGTCCACGTACCTGCGCAGGATCCGGCTCCAGCCGTCCGAACCCCTTCGCGTCCCGCCATCCCGCAGTCGACCGGCGGCCCTGGGCGGGGACGGAAACCCGTGGGCGCTTCACGGCAGCCCGGTTCGGCTTGAGCATACCCCTATCGGTCACCCATGACTGAGCCCCGGCGCCAGCCGAAGCTCGGCCTCGGAGCCGACGTGCGGATGGCCGGTGCGCTCGCGGCCGTGCTGCTCGCAGGATTCGCCGCCCGCGCCCTCGCCACCCTCGTTCCGCCGCTGGTGGTCGGTGACGACGGCGCGTACTACCTCGTCCAGGTCCGCGCCATCGTGCGGGACGGCGCCCTCGCCGTCCCGGACTTTCCGCTCCTGTTCTACCTCCAGGCGTGCGTGGCGCACCTCCTTTCGATCATGATGGAGCCGCGCGCCGCAATCATCGCGGCGGTGCGCATCACCGACGCAATCCTCCCGCTCGCGCTTGCCGTGCCGGTGTTCCTCTTTGCGCGCGCGTTCGCGCGCCCCAGTGACCGCCCGGGCCAGGGCGCCATCGCCGTGGCGCTGGTCGGCCTCGTGGCGGTCGCGTCGGGCAGCTCCCTGCTCATGGCCGGGGGCATGATCAAGAACGCCGTGGCGCTACCCTGCGGCTTCCTCTTCGCATTCGCCTCATACGAATGGCTCCGCGAGGGCCGGCCACGCACGGTGGCGTGGGCGGCGTTCTGGTTCGTCCTCGCGTCGCTCACGCACATGGGTGGGATCGTTCTGAGCGCGACCTTCGGCGCGGGCGTTCTCGCCGCGGGCCTTGCGAGCCCCGCAGTCCGCCCGCGCGTCCGGCTGCCGGCGGTCGTGCTGCTGGCATCGCTGGCCGCTTGCCTGGCGGTCGTGCGCTTTTTCGACCCCGAGCGCGCGCAACGCCTCGCCCACGCGGCCCTGGCCCCGGGCTGGCTGTTTGCCGGGTCGCCGGTGTTGCTGTGGCTGCGCGGCATCTCGGACGAACCGCTTCGGGCCCTCTTCACGTCGCCGGAGGTCTGGGTCGGCAACGCGCTGGGCGTGCTAGGTGTCGTCATCCTCCGGCGGCACCGCGACGGAATGGACGCGTCCACGCGGGTGCTCCTCGTCGCTTCGACGGTCGTGACGCTCGCGTTTTCATCGCCGCTCCTTCGCCCGGACGTGCTTGAGCGCCTCGCCCTGCTCGCGTACGTGCCGGGGATGATCCCCGTCGTGTACCTGGTCTGTCGCGAGGCCAGAGCCGCCGTGGTCCTTGCCCCACTTGCGCTGGCAGTGCTGCTACACGGAGCCCTGGCGGTGAAGACGCTGCGCCAGACCGCGCTCGTGCCCGCCGCCCACGAGGAGCTCGTGCACTTCCGGTCGGTCCTGCCGCCGGGACGGGTCATCGTGATCGCGCGGCCCTTGCTCCGCTGGTGGGTGGCATGGACCATGGAGGCGCACTTCTCGACACGGGTCGAGCCGGCCCTTGCCGCGCGTGATGCGTACGCCGCCGTGCTGGTACTCGACGAGATCCGGCCGGGTGCCTTCGGCGTGGTGCCCGGCCCCCGGGACATTGGCACGCTGGGGGCTGGGGTGAGGGACGCCGGCCTTCTCCGCTCCGAGGCGCTGAGGACCGTGGCCGAGGGTGCGTACTTCCGGCTGAGCGCGGTGGCCATCGCCCCGTCTCAGGTGCGGGCCCCGATCTCGTCTTGGCCCCACCGGCGGGCTCGCCCCCGCTCGGCGAAGTTTTCGGGGGCGGCGCGCTGGTGGACCAGCACCCGAGGGAGTCCGCCTGCTCCCAGTGCCGCTTCATCTCCGATTCAGCGGATCTCCAGCGCCACTTCACCACGGCGGGGCGGTGAGGTGGAAGGACGCCGGCGAAGTCGTTAACAGGTGGCGTCAGCGCCCGCGGGTGACGGCCCCCGTCGCCCGCTCGTACCGCAGCTCGAGCTCGGTCGGCTCGAAGACGTCCGGACCGCGGCTGAATTGGTTCCGGTGACTGAAGTAGGTATCGAACACGTCGCCCCCGCCCGTTTGCACGATGACCAGGTCCGGTTCGACGAAGCGGGCGCGTTCACGGAACAGACTCTCCAGGTCGTCGAGCCCGTAGCCGAGGTTCGCCGCGGGCCCTCAGTCTTGCCCTAACTCCTTGTCGGCGGATACCTTCCGCCAACAGGAGGGCTAGACCTAATTGGTAAGGCGGCGGTCTTGAAAACCGCTGGGCGCAAGCCCGTGGGGGTTCGAGTCCCCCGCCCGCCGCTCGACGCGGGGACGGCTCCGACTGCGTCGAGTCCCCCGCCCTCCGCTCGCCGCGTGAACCGCTCCGCCGGTCCGCGTGCTCGCAGACGGCCGAGGCTCTCTCGGAGGGCATGGACGATATTGGGGAGACGTAGAAATCAGGTCCGTCGCTGGGTCCGCACCGTGCCTCTGCCACGCCGGTTGAAGGTCGCACTGGCCGTCTTGGCCGCGTGCGGGGCGGCCGCCACCCCGCTAGCCGGCCAGGGCGACCGCTTGCGGGATGATTGGGCGTCCCTCGCGCGATACCGCGACGCGAACGCGCAACTCGGCCCGCCGCGAGCGGGCGAGCGGCGGGTGGTGTTCTACGGCAACTCCATCACGGACGGGTGGGCGCGGTACTTCGGCACGATGTTCCCCAACCAGCCGTATGTCGGGAGGGGCGTCGGCGGACAGACCACCCCGCAGATGCTCGTGCGCTTCCGGCAGGACGTGATCGCGCTCGAGCCGGCCGTCGTCGTGATCCTCGCCGGAACCAACGACATCGCGGGCAACACGGGCCCCGCGACCCAGGCCATGATCGCGGACAACCTGATCTCGATGGTCGAGCTCGCCCACGCGAACGGGATCCGCGTGGTGCTCTCGTCCGTGCTGCCGGCGTACGACTACCGCTGGCGGCCGGGACTCGAGCCCGCGGGGACGATCGTGGCGCTCAATGCCTGGATGAGGGACTACGCGGCCACCCACGACGTGGTGTACCTGGACTACCATTCCGCGATGGCAGACGAGCGCCAGGGACTCCGGGCCGAGCTCACGGAGGACGGCGTCCACCCCAACGAGGCCGGCTACCGCGTCATGGCACCACTCGCGGAGCGGGCAATCACCGAAGCGCTCCGAAGGGATTGACCATGAGGATCCGCCACGCCCCGCGCCGGGTCGCCCACGCGTGGACAGTCGTCGCGCTGCTTGCGCTGCCCGCCTGCTCCAACGCCCCCAAATGGACCGAAACGGAATCAGGGATCATCCAAACCGTCACCAACCGGGGTGGGCAGACCCTGGGCTACGCCACGACCTCGGGGGTCGGCCTGCTCACCGTGGACCGGTTCGCGTTCAAGGACCTGAACCGGAACGGAGCGCTGGACCCGTACGAAGACTGGCGCCGCTCAGCGGACGAGCGGGCGACGGACCTGGCCTCGCGGATGTCCGTCGAGCAGATCGCCGGCCTCATGCTCTACAGCGCCCACCAGGCCATCCCGGGGGCGAGCGGGTGGTTCCGCGGGACGTACGACGGGAAACCGTTCGCCGAGAGCGGCGCCAACGCCTGGGATCTCTCCGACCAGCAGAAGGAGTTCCTGACCAACGACGACCTGCGGCACGTCCTGATCACGAGCGTGGAGAGTCCCGCGGTGGCGGCCCGTTGGAACAACAACGTCCAGGCGTTGGTGGAGGGGGTCGGGCTGGGCATTCCGGCCAACAACAGCTCGGACCCACGCCACGAGGCGCGGGCGCTGGCGGAATACAACGCGGGCGCCGAGGGGGACATCTCCCAGTGGCCGAACGCGATCGGCCTGGCCGCCACGTTCGACCCCGCGCTCGTGCGGCGGTTCGGGGAGATCGCGGCGCAGGAGTATCGCGCCCTCGGCATCACCACCGCGCTCTCGCCGCAGATCGACCTCGCGACCGACCCCCGCTGGTTCCGGTTCAGCGGCACGTTCGGCGAGGACCCGGCCCTCGCCACCGCCATGGCCCGCGCGTACGTCGATGGGTTCCAGACTTCCACCGGCGCCGCGGAGATCGCGGGGGGGTGGGGGTATCACAGCGTGAACGCGATGGTGAAGCACTGGCCGGGCGGCGGGTCGGGCGAAGCCGGGCGGGATGCCCACTATGGCTTCGGGAAGTACGCCGTCTATCCCGGCAACAACTTCGCCATGCATCTGCTGCCCTTCACGGAGGGGGCCTTCAAACTCGAGGGCGAAACGGGCATGGCCACGGCCGTGATGCCGTACTACTCCATCTCGTTCACCCGGGATACCGTCTACCGGGAAGACGTGGGGAACGCCTACAGCCGGTACCTGATCGCGGACCTGCTGCGCGGCACATATGGCTATGACGGCGTGGTGTGCACCGACTGGGGCGTGACGCGCGACCACGGCGCGGTGGACGAGTTTGGCCGGGCACCCTGGGGCGTGGAAGGCCTGTCGGAAGCCGAGCGGCACTACAAGGCGCTGATGGCC
>JAOTWJ010000023.1 GCA_029862925.1 Gemmatimonadota bacterium | reverse complement strand
TGCAGTGGAATCGCGCCCCGTGAGGCCCGCCGCGCGCGGTGCGTGGCTGACGGTCCTGCTGAGCGCCGCCGCCTGCTCCGTGGAAGTCGCGCCTCCGGCCAGCCGCACGCCGACCGCCGCGGACACAACGCTCATTCTCACCGAGCTCCGCGGCTACTACCGCGCCTTGAGTGCGCGCGACTGGAAGGCGTTCGCGTCTCACTTCTGGCCCGGCGCCGGCCTGACGACCGTCTGGCAGCCGGCGGGCGAGGCGGCCCGGCGCGTCGTCACGACATCCGTGCCCGAGTTCGTCGCGCAGGCCCCGCTGGGTCCCGGCAGTCGGTCGGTGTTCGAGGAGACCCTGCTCGACGCCCGCATCCGCACCGTCGGTGATCTCGCCCAGGCCTGGGTCCGCTATCAGGCGCGCTTCGGCGACCCGGGCGACATCTCGGAATGGGAGGGCGTGGACGCGTTCACGCTGCTGCGTCACGCCGGACGCTGGCGGATCGTCGCCCTCGCGTACGTCGCCACGAACGGCGGCCCGTGAGCGAACGGCTCCGCACGCCGGTCGAGGATGTGCGAACCCGACTGGCCCGGCACGTCGTCGAGCAGGGCTTCTTCGAGGCGGGAACGACGGCCCTGCTCGCCGTGAGCGGCGGTCCCGACTCCCTGGCGCTCTTGTTCCTGCTGCACGACCTCGCGCCGTCGGCGGGCCTCACGGTGGCCGTGGGTCACGTGGATCACGGCATCCATCCGGACAGCCGGATGTGGGCGGACGATGTGGCCGGCGTCGCAGCGCGGTTGGGCGTGCCCTGTCGCCGGACCCGTCTGGAGCTGGGGGCCTCCGCGTCAGAGACCCTGGCGCGGCGCGAACGGTATCGGGCGCTCCGGGCGATGCAGCGGGAGATGGGGGCGCGCTATCTCGCCACCGCCCATCACGCCGACGATCAGATCGAGACGGTGCTGTTGCGCTTCCTGCGGGGCTCGGGCCCCGCCGGGTTGGCGGGGATCCCCGCCGTGGGGCCCGACGGGCTCGTCCGGCCGCTGCTGCCGTTTACCCGAGTGGAGGTGGGGGACTGGCTGCGGCAGCGCGCGCCCGACGTCGTACCCCGCGTAGACCCGGCCAACGTCGATCCCCGGCACGACCGCGCCTGGGTGCGCACGGCGCTGCTGCCGCTGGTGCGCGCGCGCTTCGCCGACACCGACCGTCGGCTGATCGCTGCGGCGCGCCTCGCCCAGGTCGAGCGGGCGGCGTGGCGGCGCCTGCTCGACGCGCTGCCCGCGCTCGAATTCCGCGTCACGAATGGCGGCGCCGAGGTTGCTCGGGGTCCCCTGGCGCGGTATGATAAGGCGTTGTCGGTGGCGCTCTTGCGCACCCTCGCGCGCGCGGTCGGCCGGTCGCTCGGGCTCGCGCGGGCGGAGCGACTGGCCGCCTTCGTCCGCGCCGCCCCGAGCGGCCGTCGGGTGGAGCTCGGCGGCGGGTGGACCGCGGAGATCGTGTTCGACCGGCTGCGGATCGAGGGACCCGCCGGGGCCGGCTCACCGACCCAGGGACCCGCCGCCCCCGTCACCTGCGGCGACGGTGACCGCGGGGAAGCCTCGTGGGGGGATTGGTGTATCACGTGGCGGCGGGAGCCCGCGGGGCGGACCCGCCGCACGGCGTTCACCACTTGGCTCACGCCTGGCGCGTTCGCCGTCCGTGGCTGGCACAGCGGCGAGCGGATGCGGCCCGTGGGCGGGGTCGGGCGGCGCCCGGTGCGTCGCCTGCTCATGGAAGCGCGCGTGCCGGTGCGCGCGCGACGCCACCATCCGGTGCTCAGCCGGGGCCCGGCGATCCTGTGGATTCCGGGCGTGTGTCGGAGCGATGCCGCGCTCCCCAACCCGGGCGAACCGGCGGTGAGGGTGGATGCACGTCGAATCGGACATTCTGAGGCGCACGGGCGGTCGGGCGATCGCTGAAGTCACGTTCGACGCGGCGAGCATCGCGACCCGCGTGAACGAGCTGGGCGAGGAGATCACCCACCACTACCGGGATGGCGAGCTCCTCGTGCTGGGGCTGCTCAAGGGGAGTTTCATCTTCATGAGCGACCTCGTGCGAGCGATCATGCGGCCGCACCAGGTAGACTTCCTGGTGGCCTCGTCCTACGGGAGTGGGACGACGTCCAGTGGCACGGTGCAGCTGGTGTACGATCCGGAGACCACGCTGACCGGCCGGCACATCCTGCTGGTCGAAGACATCGTGGACTCCGGCAGGACCCTGAACCGGTTGGTGCGACTGCTCGAGCAGCGACGGCCGCGCACGCTGGAGATCTGCGCGTTGCTGCACAAGCACCTCGCGCCGGGCCTCGCGCTCGAGCCGCGGTTCGTCGGGTTCGACGCGCCGCCCCAGTTTCTGGTCGGGTATGGACTCGATCATGCCGAGGACTTTCGGCATCTGCCGTTCGTCGCGAGCCTCGCGCCGGGCGAGCAGCCGACTGAGTAGATTCACCGCGAACGAAATGGGCAGCCGCAAGATGGCGGATCGTGAGCCACCCAATCGGAAGGTCAACTGGGGCCAGCTGAGCAAGACGGCGGTCTTTTGGCTGCTCGTCATCCTGCTCCCGGTGGCGTTCTATCAGATGCTCGGCGCCAACCGCGAGGAATACGCCGAGGTCTCCTACTCGACGTTTGCCCAGGAGCTCGAACGGGACAACATCGTCGAGGTCGAGATCACGAGCGGCCAGCTCGTGCGCGGCGAGTTCAAACAGGGCGTGGCCGTGGAGGGGACCCGCGTGACGCGGTTCCGGGTGCTGCTCCCCGTCCAGAATTCCGAAGCTCTGCTCGAGCGGATCGAAGCGAAGGGCATTCCGATTCAGGCGCGCGAGCCGAAGACTCCGTTCGGCACGGTCTTCATCCAGCTGCTGCCGTGGGTGATTCTGATCGGGCTCTGGCTGTTCTTCTTCCGGCAGGTGCAGTCGGGCGGCAATCGGGCCTTCGCGTTCGGTAAGTCGAAGGCCAAGCTGCTCACGGGTGACACGCCCAAGGTCACGTTTGCCGACGTCGCGGGCGCCGACGAGGCCAAGGAGGAACTCCAGGAGATCATCGAGTTCCTGCGCGATCCCCAGAAGTTCCAGCGCCTCGGCGGTCGGCTGCCCAAGGGCGTGCTGCTCGTAGGACCGCCGGGCACCGGCAAGACGCTGTTGGCGCGCGCCGTCGCGGGCGAAGCGGCGCGTCCGTTCTTCTCCATGTCGGGGTCCGACTTCGTCGAGATGTTCGTGGGGGTGGGGGCGTCGCGCGTGCGGGACCTGTTCGAACAGGGCAAGTCGCACGCCCCCTGCATCATCTTCATCGACGAGATCGACGCCGTGGGGCGACACCGCGGTGCGGGGCTCGGCGGCGGGCATGACGAGCGCGAACAGACGCTCAACCAGTTGCTCGTCGAGATGGACGGCTTCGAGTCCAACGAGGGCGTCATCCTGATCGCCGCCACCAACCGCCCCGACGTGCTCGACCCGGCGTTGCTGCGCCCGGGACGGTTCGATCGGCAGGTGGTCGTGGACATGCCCGACGTCCGGGGGCGGGAAGCCATCCTCAAGGTGCACGCCCGGGACAAGCCGCTCTCGCGCGACGTCCGCCTGGACGTCATCGCGAAGGCGACCCCCGGGCTCGCCGGCGCGGACCTGGCGAACATCGTCAACGAGGCCGCGCTGCTCGCCGCGCGCCGGGTGAAGCAGCACGTGGACATGCAGGATCTCGAGGACGCCAAAGACAAGGTGATGCTCGGGGTGGAGCGGAAGAGCATGGTGCTCTCCGACGAGGAGAAGAAGCTCACCGCCTACCACGAAGCCGGCCACGCGATCGTGAGCTTGCGCGTGCCGGGCCTGGATCCGGTCCACAAGGTGACGATCGTGCCCCGCGGGCGCGCGCTCGGCATCACGTTCTCGCTGCCCGAGGAAGACCGGCACAACTACACGAAAGCGTACATCCTCGGCCGGCTCGCCATGATGTACGGCGGGCGCGTCGCCGAGGAGCTGATCTTCGGTGTCGAAAAGGTGACCACCGGAGCCGCGCAGGACATCCAGCAGGCGACCGAGCTGGCACGCCGCATGGTGACGCAGTTCGGGATGAGCGATGCCATCGGGCCCATCGCCGTCGGCGACCGCGAGCAGCAGATCTTCCTGGGCCGTGAGATCTCGCAGCGGCACGAGGTGTCGGAACGCACGGCCGAGCTGGTGGACGCGGAGATCAAGCGCGTGCTCGATGAAGCCCTGAACCGGGCGCGCGATATTCTCGAGGGCGATCTGCCGCTGCTGCACGAGATGGCCAAGGCGCTGCTCGACCGCGAGACGCTGGACCGCGAGGAGGTGGCGTTGCTCGCGACTGGCAAGATCCTGCCGCCCAAGCCGCCCGAGCTCGCGCCGCCGCCCGCCCCCGTCAAGGCGGAGAAGGACCGCGCCGCCGCACCCGAGCGGCCCCCGGTGCTGGGCACCCCCCCACCCGAGCCCGCGGGGGCGTGAGGCTCACGCCCCTTGCCCCCCACCCGGCCGCCCTGCGCGAGGCGCTGGTGCGGCGCGGGGTGCCGGAGGCCCAGGCAACGAGCGCGGTCGAGGGCTGGCGCCGTGCCGCCGTCGTGTTGGATGACGTCCCGCCCGTGCTGCAGGAGACGCTCAGTGTGGCGGCGCGCGACGTCGGGGCGTCCTGTGTCAGCGGCCGGGGATGGATGGTCATGACCGGCGACGCTGCCGGCCTCGCCGGCCTCGCGCGGCCGGACCGGTCCTTCCTGCCCACGGAGATTGCGGCGGCGTTGGGCGCGGCGCTGCGTGCGCTGGTCGAGCCGCCGCTGGTCTGGGGGATGGCGCGCGGCGCGATCGCCTTGGATCGCCCCGTGGTGGTGGGCATCCTGAACGTCACGCCTGATTCGTTCAGCGACGGCGGACGCTTCGTCGTCCCGGCGGCGGCAGTGGCGCACGCCGAGACCCTGCTCGCCGCCGGGGCGGACGCGCTCGATCTCGGGGCGGAGTCCACGCGACCCGGCCGTCCGAGTCCCGTGCCGGCCGACGAGGAGTGGCGGCGGCTCGTCCCGGTGCTGCGGGAACTGGTGCGCCGCTGGCCCGCCGTGCCGATCAGCGTCGACACCGTCAAGGCGACGACGGCGGAACGGGCCCTCGAGGAAGGGGCGTGGGCGATCAACGACGTGAGTGGATTGCGCCATGACCCAGCCGTGGCCACGGTGTGCGCCGCTCGCGACGCGGGGCTCATCGTCATGCACTCCCGCGGCGCGCTGGCGGAGATGGCGACGTACGATCACGCGGAGTATGCGGATGTGACGGCCGACGTGCGGGATGAGTTGGCAGGGGCGCTGGAGCGCGCCGCGGCGGGTGGCCTGGCGGCCGACCGGGTGGTGATCGACCCCGGCCTGGGGTTCGCGAAACGGCCGGAGCACAATCTCCAGGTGCTCGACCGGCTCGACGCGCTCGCGACGCTCGGGCGGCCGATCCTGGTGGGTCCGTCCCGCAAGCGGTTCCTCGGGACCGGCGCGGGGGATCCGGCCCAGCGTGATGTCGCCACGGCGGCGGCGTGTGTCGTCGCCGCCGAGCGGGGGGCACACTTGTTCCGGGTGCATGACGTCGCCACGACGCGGGCGGCGCTCGACATCGCGCACGCCGCCCGCACCGGACCCGGGGTGGCGACGACCCGCCCAACCGCTCCACCGCCCCTACCGGCTGGGCGGGGGGAGGCGGGGGCCTGATGCCGCTCGAGCAGCTCCGGTTCCTGGTCCCCAGCCTGCGGGACGTCCTCGAGATCCTGGTCGTCGCGTACATCATCTACCGCGCCCTGCTGTTTCTCGCGGGCACGCGGGCCCTGCAGATCCTGATCGGTCTCGTGATTCTCGGGATCGTGTACTTCATCGCCCTCGTGCTCAAGTTCAACATGATCGCGACGCTGCTGGGAGTGATGTTCACCTACGGGGCGTTCGCGGCGATCGTCGTCTTCCAGCCCGAGCTGCGGCACGCGCTCGCCCGGTTGGGCCGCTCGCGGGCCCTGAGCTTCTTCGCCTACTCGACGACCAAGTCCGCCGCCGAAGAGCTGGCCGAAGCCGCGGAACGCCTCGCCCGCTCGGGGACAGGGGCGATCATCGTCGTCGAGGGTGAGGTGTTGCTCGACGACTACGTCGAGACGGGCACGCGGATGAGCGCGATCGTCTCGAGTGATCTGGTGAGCACGATCTTCACACCGTATTCGCCCCTCCACGACGGGGCCGTCATCGTGCGCGGCGACGAGATCATCGGTGCGGGCTGCGTACTGCCGTTGACGCAGTTTCCCGTGACGGACAAGTCGCTCGGAACCCGCCATCGGGCCGCGCTCGGGCTGTCGGAGGAATCCGACGCGATCGTTCTGGTGGTTTCCGAGGAGACCTCGCGCATCTCGATCGCCCTGGGCGGGCTGCTGCACCAGGGCGTCACCCCCGATCAGGTGCGGGAGGCGCTCGCGCATCGGGGGCGTGCCGCGCTTGCACTCACCCGCGCCGCTGTGGAGCCTTCCCCCGCCTGATGCCACGACCGGACCCCATGCCCACTGCCGTCTCCGCCGCCGTCGCCCGCGACGTGCGACCGCCGTATCTCGCCGCGTTGCTCGTGTTCGTCGTGGTGGTCACCGGGTACCTCGCCACCCTCGCGCCCACGGTGACGTTCTGGGACGCCGGCGAGTTCATCGCGACGGCCAAGATCCTCGGCATTCCCCATCCCCCGGGCACCCCGCTGTTCGTGGTGCTCGGCAACGTGTTCGGACAGCTCGTGCCGGTGGGCGGCTTCGCGCTGCGCACGAACCTCATGACGGCGATGTTCAGCGCGGCCGCGGCGGCCTGTCTGTTTCTGGTGGTCGTGCAGGCCCTGCGCGGCTGGCGCGCCGCGCCCGGCGGTGAGGCGGGCCAGAACGTCGTGGTGCTGGGCGGAGGCGTGGCCGCCGCCCTGATCTCGGCGTTCGCGTTTACGGTCTGGCAGAACTCGAACGAGACCGAGGTCTACATGGTGGCGACGTTCAGCATCGCCGCCATCCTCTGGCTCGCCTGGCTATGGCGGGCCAAGCGCGGCACGATGCGGGAATCGCACCTCCTGCTCCTCATCGTGTACATCGGGGCCGTGTCCATCGGGAACCACCTGCTGACACTGCTGGTGGGGCCGGCGGTGATCGGCTACATGTGGCACGTGCTGCGCACGGAGCCGCTCGACGATCCGCAGGATCGTCGCGCGGAGTGGGCGCAGTGGGCCGTGCTGACCGGCGTGTGGGCGCTGCTCATCGGGGCGGGCCTCGGCAGCACGACCCTCCTCGCGATCGGTGGGGTGGCGTTCGTCGCGGCGGCCGTGTACGCGGCGTCTCTGGGGTCGGCGCTGTTCCCCATGATGGTGCTGCTCATCGCCGCGGTCGGCGTCTCCACCTATCTCTTCCTGTACCTGCGGGCCGGCCTGCACCCGTTCATCAACGAGGCCGACCCGTCCACGTGGGACGCGTTGCTTTCGGTCATCCGGCGCGAGCAGTACCCACCGCGTTCCCCGCTCGACAACCCCATCTTCCCGTCAGGTCCCGACAACCCGGGGCGGAACCTCACGATCATCGGGCTGCAGATTCAGAACTACCTGCAGTACTTCGACTGGCAGTGGGCGAACAGCCTCGCGCCGACCGATCCGGTCTTCGCGCAGAACACCCCGCTGGTGCGGTTCACGGAGAGTCTCGTGATCGGCGTGCGGCTGCCCTTCACGCTGCTGTTCACCGGCCTGGGCGTGCAGGGGGCGCGCTACCTGTATCAGCGCGACCGGTCCATCTTCTGGCTGCTCCTGCTCCTCTTCCTCACCACGGGCCCCGCCCTGATGGGGTACATGAACTTCAAGCCGGGCTACTCGCTCGGGTGGGACCGCTTCCCGGACGGGGACCAACATGAGGTGCGTGAGCGGGACTACTTCTTCACCGTGTCGTTCCAGACGTGGGGCCTGTTCGCCGGGATCGGGCTCGCGTCCCTCGGGCACGCCGTGCGCGCGCGGCTCGCCGGGGCCGCGGGCCGGGCGGCGGCGATCGCCGTGCTGGCTGTGGCGCTCATTCCGTTCGCCCTGAATTTCACGGCTGCCAGCCGGCGGCACGGACCCACCGCCACGCTGGCGCGGGACTTCGCGTACAACCTGCTGCAGTCGGTGGAACCGTACGGCATCGTGTTCACCAACGGCGACAACGACACGTTCCCGCTCTGGTATCTGCAGGAAGTGGAGGGCATCCGGCAGGACGTCGCCGTGGTGAACCTCTCGCTCGGGAATACGGACTGGTACATCCGGCAGCTGCGTGACAACCCGGTGCGTCGGTTCGACTCGGCGCAGGCCCCGTGGTTCGCGGACCTCGCCCCCGTCCAGCCGCCGCCGCGCCTGCTGTCGTGGACGGACGAGCAGATCACCGGGCTCTATCCGCAGCTCCTCAACCGCAGCTTCACCTTCCGGGTGGGCGACGTCACGCGGACACTGCAGGACGGCACGCCGCTGTACGTCAAGGACGTGCTGATGATCCGGCTGATGCAGGAGAACGTGGGCCGGCGCCCGATCTTCTATTCGGTCACTGCGGGGAGCAGTAACTGGCTCGGGCTGCATGCGCACCTGACGAACGAAGCGCTCGTCATCCGAGCGAATCTGACGGCGGGACGGGACACGATGCGGCTCGTCGCCGGCAGCGTACTGGGGATTCCGGTGGATCTGCCGCGCACGGACTCGCTGGTGAACCACGTGTATCGCTTTGGCCGGCTGCTCGACGCCGACACCCTGGATCTCGACCCCACGAACCGCAACATCGCGACGAATCTCAGTCTGCCGTTCTTGGCGCTGGGGCAGGCGTACGAGCTGCGGGGCGACCGGGGCCGCAGTCTGGAGAACCTCCGCAAGGCGCAGCACCTCTCGCCGAACCGCGACCTGCAGTCGCTCATCGAGTACCTGTCGAGTCCGGCCTCCCTGTTCGGCGATTCGTCGGTGCCCACGGAGCCGGGGCGCTGACGGGCCGCTTGTAGGACACGCCGGCCCTCGATACGTTACAAGGCTATGATCGTTGCGACCCTCGCGGCCAACTTGGCGCGGGTCCGCGAGGACATCGCGCGCGTGCAGGCGGCCGAGGGCCTCGCCGGTCCCGTCGCGATCGTCGCGGTCACGAAGGGGCATCCGCCCGCGGCCGCGGCCGCGGCGTGGCACGCCGGCCTGGCCGATGTCGGGGAGAACCGCGTGCAGGAGGCCGTGAGCAAGCAGGACGCCGTGGTGGTTCCGGTGCGCTGGCATCTGATCGGGCACCTGCAGACCAACAAGGCGCGCTTCGTGCCCGGACGCTTCGTCTGCGTGCAGTCGGTCGATTCCCTGCGCGTGGCGGAGGCGCTGAGTCGGGCGATGACCAAGGCCGGCGGCACGGTGCGCGTGCTGATTCAGGTGAACGTCGCAGGCGAGGGGCAGAAGAGCGGGTGCCCGCCGGGCGACGCGGGGGCGCTGGTGGCGGCGGCGGGGCGCCTGCCGGGGCTGGCGGTGGACGGCCTCATGACGATAGCCCCCTTCACCGACGACGAGGGCGTACAACGGCGGACGTTCGCGGCGCTGCGCCGCGTGCGCGACGATTTGGCGAGTCCGGAGCGGCCGCTCCGGGAGCTGTCGATGGGGATGAGCGGCGATTTTCGGGCGGCGGTCGCGGAGGGCGCGACCATGCTCCGGCTCGGGACGGTGCTCTTTGGGGAGCGACCCGCATGAATGACGAGTTTCGCATGACACCGGTGGACGTCCGTGCGCAGGAGTTCCGGCGCGCGGCGTTCGGCTTCGAGCGTTCGACCGTCGACGGGTTCCGGGACCGCGTGGCGGAGGAGCTCGAACGGCTGCTCAAGGAGCGCGCCACGCTGGAGGAGCGGGTCCACAGCCTGCGGGAGCAGTTGAAGGCCTTCCGCGAGCGGGAGAAGGCGCTCAACGACGCGCTGGTGGCCGCCCAGCAGCTGCGGGCCGACACCGAAGCGATCGCCCGCCAGGAAGCGGATCTCATCCTGCGCGACGCCCGGCTCAAGGCGGAACAGCTGCTCAGCGACGCGCGGGAGCAGGAACGCGAGCTGCGGCGCGATACGGAGGCGGCCCATCGCCACTTCGCCGCGTACCTGGCGGCGTACCGCAAGCTGCTCGAGCGCTCCCTCGCCGAAGTCGACGCGCTGGGCGCCCACGAGCGCAACACCGCCGAGCCGGCCGCGAAGTGAGACGCCGTGGCCGGCCGGTGCCCGCGGGCCCCGGCGCCTGACGCCCGATGGCGTACGCCCCCCTCGACTACCCCAGCGTCGACGCCCTGGAGCGCGACGTCCTCGCCCAGTGGGAGCGGGACGATTTGTTCCGCCAGACCCTGGCTGCCACGCGGGACGGGGAACCGTTCGTCTTCTACGAGGGACCCCCGACCGCCAACGGCCGCCCCGGGATCCACCACGTCTTCGCCCGGACGATCAAGGACCTCGTCTGCCGCTACCAGACGATGCGCGGACGACAGGTGACGCGCATCGCCGGGTGGGACACGCACGGGCTGCCCGTCGAGATCGAGGTCGAGAAGGCGCTCGGCATTTCCGGCAAGCCGGACATCGAGCGGTTCGGCGTAGCGGAGTTCAACCGGCGGTGCCGTGAGAGCGTGTTCACCTACAAGACCGACTGGGAAGCGCTGTCGGCCCGGATCGGCTACTGGCTCGAGTACGACCGCGCCTACGTCACGTACACGCGCGAGTACATCGAGTCGGTGTGGTGGCTGCTCAAGCAGCTGCACGAGCGGGAGCTGCTGTACGAAGGTCACAAGGTGCTGCCGTACTGCCCGCGCTGCGGCACCGCGCTCTCGAGTCACGAGCTGGCGATGGGATACGCCACCCATCGCAGCCCATCGATCTACGTGCTGGTCCGGCTGCAGCACCCGTCGGCCGACGGGCGGCCGCGGCATCTCCTGGTGTGGACGACGACCCCGTGGACGCTGCCGGCCAACGTCGCCGTGGCGGTCCACCCGGATCTGCGCTACGTCGAGCTGGACGTGGACGGCCGCCTCCTGCTGGTGGAGCGGGGGATCGCCGAAACGAAAGTGGTCCCGGGGGCCACCCATGGACGGCGCCTGGCCGAGTTCCCGCAGGTCGCGGATTACGCGGGACGCGAGCTCGTCGGCTGGCGGTACGAGCCGCTGCTGGACGCCGTCCCGGTGGATCCCACGCAGGCGTTTCGAGTGGTCGCCGGCGAGTTCGTGACGAGCGAGGAGGGAACCGGACTCGTCCACATCGCCCCCGCGTTCGGCGCGGACGATTATGCCACCGTGCAGCGCGACGGGCTGGCCTTCTTCAACCCGGTCGACGCGGCCGGGCGCTTCACCGCCACGCGCTGGGAGGCGATCAACGGGCGGACGGTGTTCGAGGCGAACCCCCTGATCGCGGCCCGGCTCGATGCCGAGGGGAAGCTGTTCGGTCGCTACGAGCCCGAGGGGCACGAGCACACGTATCCCTTCTGCTGGCGATGTGACTCCCCGCTGATCTACTACGCGCGGCGGTCGTGGTTCGTGCGCACGACGGCGTTCCGCGAACGGATGCTCGCCATCAACGCCGACGTCGGCTGGCATCCGCCCGAAGTCGGCGCCGGACGGTTCGGCGAGTGGCTCGAGAACAACGTGGACTGGGCCCTGTCCCGCGACCGGTTCTGGGGCACGCCGCTGCCGGCGTGGCGCTGCGAGACCGACGAGACGCACGTGACGGTCATCGGGGGCTACCGCGAGCTGGCCGACCGCACGGGGGCGCCGCTCGGGGACGACTTCGATCCCCACAAGCCGGGTGTGGACACCGTCACCTTCCGGTGTACCACGTGCGGCGGTGTCATGCGCCGCGTGCCGGAAGTGATCGACGCGTGGTTCGACTCCGGGGCGATGCCCTACGCCCAGTGGCACTGGCCGTTCGAGCACGACGCCGATTTCCGGCGGCACTTCCCCGCCGATTTCATCTGCGAGGGGTTGGACCAGACGCGCGGCTGGTTCTACTCGCTCCTCGCGATTGCGGCGGGGCTGTTCGACGGGCCGGCGTTCCGCCACGTGATCGTGAACGGGATGGTGCTCGACGCCGAGGGGCGCAAGATGTCCAAGCGCCTCGGCAACGCCGTGGACCCATGGGCGGCCGTGGCGGATCACGGGGCGGACACCGTCCGGCTCTACCTTCTGGCCTCGAGTCAGGCCTGGCTGCCGAAGCGCTTCGATCCCGCGGGGATCCAGGAAGTCGCGGGCAGCTCGTTGCATCGGTTGCGCAACACCTACGGGTTCTTCGCGCTCTACGCCGAGGACTGGTCGCCGGCGGAGGCGCCGGCCCGTGCCGCGCGCCCGCTCGTGGACCGCTGGCTGGCCGATCGGGTGGATCGCGTGGTGGCCGATGTGCGAGCGGCGTGGGACCGCTACGACGTCACCGCGGGCGTGCGGGCCCTGCTCGAGTTCTGCGATCACGATCTCTCGAACTGGTGGGTCCGGATCAACCGCGGCCGGTTCTGGGCGCCGGATGCGCGGGCCGAACCCGCGGCGCTGGCGACGCTGTACGAGGCGCTCGTGACGGTCAGTCGGACCCTGGCGCCGGCGGCGCCGTTTCTGAGTGACGCCCTGCACCGGCGTCTCACCGGCCGCTCGGTGCATCTCGAGCGCATGCCCGAGGCGCGCGGGGGCCGGGATGAAACGCTCGCCGCGGCCATGGACGCGATCCGCCGCCTCGCCACGCTGGCGCGCGCGGCCCGCGATACGGCCGGACTCCGGGTGCGGCAGCCGCTGGCGGCCTTGCGGGTCGCGGTGCCGGCCGGCGTGCGTGGGGACGCGTTCGCGGAGCTGCTCCCGGTGCTCGCGGCGGAAGTCAACGTCAAGGCCGTGAGCGTCGCCGCCGACCGCGAGCTCGTGCGGCTGCGTGGCAAGCCCAATTTCCGCACCCTCGGGAAAGTCTACGGCAAGGACACGCCCGCGGCAGCGCAGGTGGCGGCGGCCCTCGATGACGAGGCCCTGCGGGCGCTCGAAGCGGGCCGCGAAGTCCGCCGGGCGTCGGACGGCCGGGAGTTCCGGTTCCAGCCGGAAGACGTGGTCGTCGAGCGGGAGGTGGCGACGGACTGGCTGGTGCAGAGCGACGGCCCCTTTGTCGTGGCGCTCGATCCGACCGTGACGGAAGGGCTGCGGCGCGAAGGGCTCGCCCGCGAGGTGGTCAACCGGATTCAGCGCCTCCGCAAGGAGGCTGGGTACGAATACAGCACCCGCATTATCTTAAGTGTTTCGGGTGATGGCGAGGTCGTCGCGGCGTCGGACGCGTTCCAGGGCTTCATCGCCGGGGAAACGCTGGCCCGACACGTGACGATCGGGCGGGAGATCGCCGACCCGGACGTGCACGAGGCGACCGACATCGACGGACGTCGCGTGGTGATCGCACTCAAGCGGCACGCTGCGGCGGGGCCGTCCGGAATCACGGCCTGACGTTCAGGCGGGATGGGGAGATGAACAAGAAGCAACTGACGCACCTGGAGAAGCGACTCCTGGAGGAGCGTGCGCGGGTCATGAAAGAGCTCGGCGTGTACGGCAAGTCGTTCGCCGGCACGCTGCAGGACTCCGACGGCGACCTCTCCTCCTACTCGTTCCACATGGCCGACCAGGGGACCGACGCGATGGAGCGCGAAAAGGAGTTCCTCTTCGCCTCCAAGGAAGGGCGCTACCTCTGGCACGTCAACGAGGCGCTCCGGCGATTGTACCGGTCGCCGGACACGTTTGGCGAGTGCCACGAATGCGGCGAGGAGATCGCGTTCGAGCGATTGGACGCGCTGCCCCACGCGCGGCTCTGCATCAAGTGCAAGGCCAAGGAAGAGGACAGTGGGAAGCGGCGCTAGACGGTCCCTCTTCTGGGGGATCCTGGTGGGCGTCCTCGTCCTGGACGTCATCACGAAGCAACTGGCCGTCGCGCGGCTCGGCCGCGTGCCGGTCTTCCTGCTCGGCGACTGGCTCAGTCTGCGGCTGGTTTACAATCCGGGGGCGGCGTTTGGCATCAACGTGGGGGCCCACTCGCGCTGGGTGTTCGCCGTCCTCGCCGTCGTCGCGCTGATCGTTCTGGGGACCATGGTCCGGCAGACCAAGCCGTGGCAGACGTTCCGATTGGTGGCTCTGGCGCTCGTCTGCGGGGGGGCCGTGGGCAACTTGCTCGATCGCCTGCGCAGCGCGCGCGGAGTCGTGGACTTCGTCGATGTCTGGATCGGTTCCTTTCATTGGCCGACGTTCAACGTCGCCGATATGGCGGTGAGCTGCGGCGCCGTGGCGCTCGCGTTGGTGCTCTGGAACGAGGGACGCGACAGTGAGCCAGCGACCCGACCGACCGACGCCGCCGAACTCTCTCCCTGAGTCGGGGCCGCCGGCGGGCGACGTCGTCACGTTCACCGTGGTGGCCGCCGAGACCGAGCGGCTCGACCGCTTTCTCGCTCAGCAGCTGTCGCTCTCCCGGACCCAAGTCGCGCGCCTGATCGCGCGCGGGGCGGTGCACGTCAACGGCGCGGCGGCCCGCGCCAGCCGGCCGCTGCTGCGCGGGGACCGGCTGGAAGTGCGGTTTCCCCCCGCCGACCCCCCACGGCCGATCACCCCCCACCCGATCCCGCTGGCGGTCGTGTTCGAGGATGAGCACCTGCTCGTGCTCGACAAACCGGCCGGCCTCGTGGTGCATCCGGCGCCCGGTCATCGGGAGGGGACCTTGGTCAACGCACTGGTGGCGCGGGGCCTCCACCTGTCCGGTGGTCCGGTCGACCGGCCCGGCATCGTGCACCGCCTGGACCGCGACACGTCCGGGCTGATGATCGTGGCCAAGACCGAAGAGGCCCACCGGCGGCTGGCCAGGGCCATCGCGCTGCGGCGCGTCGAGCGGCACTATGCGGCGCTCATCTGGGGTCACGTCACCGCGCCCACCGAGATCGACGCGCCCATCGCGCGCCACCCACGGGACCGCAAACGCATGGCCGTCGTCGCCACGGGGCGGGCGGCGCGGAGCACGGTGGAGCCGGTCGCGCGGTTCGACGCGACCGATCTTGTCCGGGTCCGGCTCGCCACCGGTCGGACGCACCAGATTCGCGTCCACCTCGCGCATGTGGGCCACCCTATCGTGGGCGATCCGGTCTACGGGGGGGGCGGCAGCCGGCGCGTCACGGGGGCGCAGCGTCCGCCGGCCGAGGCGCTCGAGCGCGTCACCCCGCGGCAGGCCCTGCACGCCGCGCACCTCGCGTTTGCCCATCCGGCGACCCGCGACTGGCTGACGTTGCGGGCCGAGTGGCCGGACGATCTCCGTGGGGCACTGGCCGCCGCATGCGGTGATTCTGGGCTGCTTGCTCACCCAGCCCCGCTGGCTTATCTTCGCTTCTTTCAATAAGATGGACGACTTTTCGGGGCGCCTGTTGCTGTTCCGCATCGGTGACTTGGCCTGTGCGGCCCCCGCGACCACCGTGCGGGAAATCCTGCCCCCCCAGCGGGCCACCCGCATTCCCGGGGCGCCCCCGCCCGTCGAGGGGTTGATCAACGTGCGTGGCGAGCTCGTCACCCTGGTGGACGGGGCCCGCCTGCTGGGGCGGGGGCCGGGGGTCGACGGCGGCGCGCTCGTGCTGCTCGAGTGGGCCGCCACGACGGTCGCGCTCGCGGCCGACGAGGTGTTGGATCTCGTGCCACTGGGCTCGGTGGAGCTCGAGGCCCGAGAGGAGCTGGTCGGGATCGATCCGGGGGTGGTCCAGGCGGTGGGGCGCCACGCCGGTCGGTCGTTTGTGGTACTCGCGCTGGACGCCCTGTTGGGGCCGCTGCTGACTGTTCAGGAGGACGTGTGAGCCACACCGTGCTGGTCTGCGACGACGCGATCTTCATGCGCACGATGATCTCCGACATCCTCACGCAGGCGGGCTTTGAGATCGTCGGCGAGGCCGAGACCGGGCTGCAGGCGGTCGAGAAGTACAAGCAGGTCAAGCCCGACCTGGTGACGATGGACATCGTGATGCCCGACATGGGCGGCATCGACGCGGTCCGCGAGATCATCAAGTTCGATGGAACCGCGCGCATTCTGATGTGCAGCGCCATGGGACAGCAGGCGCTCGTGGTGGAAGCCATCCAGGCGGGCGCGAAGGACTTCGTCGTGAAGCCGTTCCAGCCCTCTCGCGTTCTGGAGGCGGTCCAGCGGGTGCTCGGGTAGGGCATGGACCTCTCCCAGTACGCGGAGCTGTTCCGGACCGAGACCCGGGACCATCTCCTCACGTTCAACCGCCTGCTGCTCGAGTGGGAGCAGCATCCCGACCAGCCGGAGCCGGTCGCGGGGATCTTCCGCGCCGTTCACACGATCAAGGGCATGGCGGCGACGATGGGCTACGCCCGGGTCGCCGATCTGGCGCATCGGGCCGAGACCCTGCTGGATCGGTTCCGCCAGGGTCACCGCGCGGTCACGGACGAGGAGCTCGAGCTGCTGTTTCGCACGGCGGACGCGCTCGAGGCGCTCGTCGAGGCATCGGTGGGTGGGCGCGACGCGGCGGTGGACGTGGAGCTGCTGCTCGGGGCGCTCGACGACGCGGCGGGCGCCCATGCCGCGGAGCCCACGGCCCGGCCCCGCCGGATCTCGTTCGTCGCGGCGCCGGTGGGGGTGGGGCGGCGGATCGAAGTGATCCTGCGGACCGACTCGCCGCTCAAGGGCGCCCGCGCCGCGCTCGTGCTGCAGCGGATGGCGGCGCTCGGGACCGTGCTCGCGGTGGAGCCCGCCCCCGCGGCGATCGAGAGCGACGCCTTCGACGGTCGGTTTGCCTTCCGCCTCGACGCCACCGCCGACGCGGCGACGATCGAGCGCGAGATCCGGTCCGCCGGCGACGTGGATCGGATCGGCATCGACGCCGGCGACGCGGTGGCGGAGGGCGATCGGGACGCCGGGCGGACGCGCCATCTCCGGGTGGACCTGCGGCGGCTGGATACGCTGATGAACGTCGTGGGCGAGTTGGTCACGGCGCGCGGGCGGCTGGAGCATCTCGCGGCGGCGCGTGGGGATGCCGCCCTGGCCGAGGACGTGGCCACGCTCTCGGCCCTGACCCAACGGATCCAGACCGAGATCCTGCAGGCGCGCATGACGCCCGTGTGGCAGGTGTTCGACCGGTTCCCCCGTCTGGTCCGCGATCTCAGCCGGCAGTTGAACAAGCAGGTCGCGTTCAAGGTCGAGGGGAAGGAGATCGAGCTCGACCGCGCGGTGCTCGACGAAATCGGCGACCCGCTGGTGCATCTGCTGCGGAACGCCGTGGACCACGGCATCGAGCCGCCGGAGGAGCGAGCGGCCGCGGGGAAGCCCGCGGCGGGCCAGATCGTGCTCGCGGCCCTGCGCGATCGCGGCGCGGTGACGATCGTGGTCTCGGATGACGGGCGCGGGCTCGACCGCGCCAAGATCCTGGCCGAGGCGAAGGCCCGCGGAGTGGTGGACGGATCAACGGACGAGGTGACCGATGACCTCGTGCTCCGCGTGCTCGGGCGATCGGGGTTCAGCACGGCCGGCCAGGTGTCCCAGGTCTCGGGACGCGGAGTGGGCGTGGACGTGGTGCTCACCCGGATGCGGGAGCTCGGCGGATCGGTCGAGATCAAGAGCACGCCGGGGGTCGGCACCACGTTCACGCTCCGCCTGCCGCCGACGCTGGCCATCGTGCCGGCCCTGCTCGCCCGGGTGGGCCACGAACGGTATGCGTTGCCGCTGACGCACGTGGCCGAAACGGTGGAACTGGACGCGGGACGCGTGACCCGGCTCGAGACCCGCGATGCGCTGCTGCTGCGCGACGAGCTGCTCCCCCTGGTGCACCTGCGCGACGTGCTCCAGATCGAGGGCGAGCCCCCCCGCCGCCGGCCGGTCGTGGTGCTGCAACTGGGCGACCGCCGCACCGGTCTGGTGATCGACCGCATGGAAGGCCAGCGGGAGATCGTGGTAAAGTCGTTCCGGCCCCCCCGCGGGACGCTGCCGATCTTCAGCGGCGCGACCGTGCTCGGCGACGGGGATCCGGTCCTGATTCTCGATGCCGGCGGTTTCGCCTGACCCGACACGTCCAGGAGGACAGGGCATGGAAGACCTGCGTGACCTGAAGGAGCTGCAGCTCGACGCGCTTCGCGAGGTCGCCAACATCGGGGCCGGGCACGCCGCGACGGCGCTGTCGCAGCTCACGAACCGGCGCATCATGATCAGCGTGCCGGAGATCAGCATCACGCGGCTCGAGGACGTCCCCGACACGCTCGGGGACCCGGAGGCCGTCATCGCGGCCGTCCTGATGCATGTCCTCGGGGACCTGACGGGACGGACCCTGCTCATCCTGCCGGATGACAACGCCCGGCTGCTGTGCGATCTGTTGCTGCGGCGGCCCGCCGGTACGACGCAGACCTTCGCCGAACTGGAGCAGTCGAGCCTGAAGGAGGCGGGCAACATCCTCGGGGGGGCGTATCTCAATGCCCTCTCGGACTTCATGGGGATGATGCTGCTTCCCTCGGTGCCCAGTCTGGTCGTCGACCTGTCCGGTGCCGTGCTCACCACGACCTACCTCAACTTCGGGCAGGACCGCGACTTCGTGTTCTGCGTCGAGACGGATTTTCATTTCTCCGAGGCGAACCGCGTGCTGCAGGGCCACTTCCTGCTGCTCCCGGACCTGGCGTCTCTCAAGGCGATCTTCGACGCGATCCGCATCGGCTGACCGATGAGTCGCCCCGGGCTGTCTCCCCGCGAGCGTGACGTCTTGCGCTCCTTCGCCCAGCGGATCGATCCGTCGGACCCGGGGGCGCACAACAACCTCGGGGTGCTCTTCTACCAGAAGGGACTGGCCGACGACGCCATCGAGGCCTTCGCGCGGGCCCTCGAGCTCGACCCCAAGATGCGGGTCGCCCAGCGCAACCTGGAGATCGCCTACAAGCAGTCCGGCTACTACGACCGCCGCATCACCGAGCTGCGCGAGCGGCTGCGGGAGGATCCCGACGACCGGAGTGCCCGGTGGGAGCTGGGCCGGGCCTGTGCGTCCGTGGGGCAGCCCGACGCCGCGATCCAGGAGTTCGTCGCGCTGCTGGAGGCCAATCCGGAGGACCTGCGCGTCCTGCTTCAGCTCGGGCTCGTCGAGAAACAGCGCGGCAACCTCGAGACGGCGACCGAGTGGTTCACGCGCGCCCGGGAGCTCGATCCCGACAGCAGCGTGACGCATTTCTATCTCGGAGAGACGCTCTACAACCGCGGCGTCAACGCCGATGCGATTGGTGCCTTGGAGTGCGCGGTGGCGCTGAATCCGGAGCACGCCGACGCGCACTACCTGCTGGCGTTCGTGTACGGCGAGGTCGGACGGCACCCGGAGGCGCGCGAAGCCATGAACCGCGCCATCCGTCTGAATCCCACCTTTGGCCGGGCCCAGACGAATCTGTCGTTGGAGCGGTACGCCACGGGGCGCCGCAGCGCCCCGGTCAGCGTTCCCACTGAGCTCGTGCCGGAGGTGGCCGAGGGCCGCCCCCTGGCCCATTACAACCTGGGGCTCGCGTTCCGACAGAAGGGGTACTACACGGACGCGCTGCGGGAGTACCGGCTCGGGCTCGAGCATGGGGAAGACCGCGCGCTGACCCTCCAGGCGATGGCCGAGGTGCACCTCCTGCGGCGCGACTACACCGCGGCGCACGACCTGTACGATGCCCTGCTGCGCGACCTGCCCGAGTCACCCAAGCTGTGGAACGAGTACGGCGTGACGCTCCACCAGATGGGCCGTCCGGGCGACGCTGTGGCCGGGTTCAGCCGGGCCCTGGATCTGGTGCCGGAGTATGCGCTCGCGCGCAACAACCTGGCGGTGACGCTGGCCCACGAGGGCCGGCACGAGGACGCCGTGGGGCTGCTGCACGAGGCCGTCCGTGCCAACGACACGCTCACCGTGCCGCGGCTCAACCTGGGCCTGCTGCTGAGCCAGCTGCGGCGCTTTCAGCTCGCCCTGCAGGCGTACCGACAGGTGCTCGACCTCGAGCCGGCGTCGGCGGCGGCGTGGAACGGGATCGGCCTGGTGCTCAACGAGCTCGGGCGGACCGCCGACGCGCGGAATGCGTTTGCCCGAGCGATCGAAGGAGATCCCGACTCCGCGGAAGCGCACTACAACCTGAGCTTCGCGCTCTCGGCCCTCGGCGATTTCGATGGGGCGTTGCGGGCGGTGACGCGCGCTCAAACGCTCGATCCGTACTACGTGCCCCAGAAGTTCCGCCTCGCCATCGACGTGCAGTTCGATGAGGCGACCATCGCCGTCGCCCCCGAGATCTCCGCGGACGTGAGCACCGACGTGGCCCGACAGGCGCTGCAGTTCGACCCCGCGGTGCTCGACCAGATCTTCCGTGAGCTGAATCGCCCGCTGCGTCCCACCGCCACGGTGTCGAGCGGCGATCCGCTGGCCCTGGCCCGCGACTACGTGTCGAAGGGGCTGCTCGATTTGGCGGCCGCGGAATGCACGCGCGCCGTGACCCGCGGGGCCGACGAAGCGGAGGCGACTCTCCTGAGCGCGGAGATCTTCGTGCGGCGCGGCCTGCACGGCGAAGCGCTTGAGCGCTTTCGCGCGGTTCGCGCGCAGGACCCGGAGCGGCGCGAGGCCCGCGTCGGGGAGGTCCGTGCCCTGGTGCATCTTGGGCGGGGGCGCGAGGCGGGGGCCGACGCGGAGACGCTCGTCGAGGAAACGCCGGACGATCCCGACATGCTGTTCCTGCTCGCCGAGGTCCGCCGCGCCGGCGGCGATCCCGCCGCCGCGCTCGAGGCGCTGCGGCGAGCCCGCACGCTGGCGCCGGAACGGGCCGAGTTCCTCAAGCTTGAAGGGGACATCGCCGCCGGGGCGGGCGATCTCGCTGCGGCGTGCCAGGCGTACGAAGACGCGTTGGGCGTCGATCCGCGGCTCGTGCAGGCGGCCCTCGCGTTGGGCGACGTGCACGGGCGGCGTGGCGACATGGCGGCCGCCGAGGCGATGTACCGCTCGGCCCTGGAACGGCTGCCGACGTATCGGGAAGCCGTGCTGGCGCTCGCCCGCGTGCTGCGTCGCACCGAGCGCGCACGTGAGGCCGTCAACCTCCTCGCCGACTTCCTGCTGGCGGATCCGTCGGACGTGGGCGCGGTGTTCGCCCTGGCCCAGGCGCTGGTGGAAGACGGTCGGCTCGAGGCCGCGCAGCACGCCTTCGCCCGGGTCACCGCGTTCGACCCGCAGCACGTGCCCGCGCATTTCTACGCGGGCGTCGCGCTGGCGCAGCGCCGGCGCTACGCCGACGCGGTGCGCTGCTGGGAGCGCGTCGTGGCGCTCGACCCGACGGGGCCGCTCGCGCAGAAGGCGCGGCGGCACGCCCGCACGGCGCTCGATCTGCAGCACATCTTCCGGACCGAGGCGGCCTGACATGGCGATCGAAGGGCCGCTGCGGGAGCTCGGGCTCCACGACGTCTTCCAGCTCCTCGAACTGAGCCGGAAAACCGGTGTCCTCCGCGTCACGTCGCCGCTGCGTCGCAACCAGGGGACGGTGTTCTTCGACCGCGGCGCGGTGGTGGCGGCCGAAATCCGGTCGAACCCGCACCCGCTGGGCGAGCTGCTCGTGCGGGCCGGACGCGTGACGGAGGGGGAGCTCCAGATGGCGCGCGACGTCCAGACCCGCGGTGACGGCCGCCGGCTTGGCGAAATCCTCGTCGACCAGGGTGTCCTCGGACAACGGGAGCTCGAGCGCCAGGTCCGGCTCCAGATCGAGGAGGTCGTGTTCGAGGTCATCGGGTGGCGGGAAGGCTACTTCTCGTTCTCCGAGGGACCGCTCACGGAACTGCGCGTCGAGGCCACGGCGCGCATCCCCACCGAGGCGCTCCTGATGGAGGGCGCGCGTCGCATCGACGAGTGGTCGCGGATCGAGCGGCAGATCCCGCATCTCGGCGTGGTCCCCGCGCTCGCACCCGGTGGGGAGTCGAGCGAGGGCGCCCTCGATCTGCACCCGGCCGAGTGGGAGGTCCTCGGGTCGATCGACGGCGCCCGTGACCTGCGCGAGATCGCCGCGCTCATCGGTCGGTCGGAGTTCGACGTGGCGAAGACCGTGTTCGGCCTCTACTCGAGCGGGGTCGTCACGCTCGAAGATCAGCGACGCGAGGCCCCGCAGGACGCGGGGGTGGGCTCGCTCGACGAGGCGGTGACGTTGATCCAGCGGCTGCTCGCGGAAGGCGACGGCGAAGGCGCGCGCCTCGAGGCGGAGGCGCTGGCCACCGTGCACGGGCAGCATGCGTCGGTCCACGTGTTGGCGGCGCGGGCTGAACTGGCGGCCGGCCGCCCACGCGAGGCCGAGCTCGCCGCCCGCCGGGCGCTCGGCCTCGATCCCGCGCTGGCCGGCGCACACCGCCTGCTGGGCGACGCGCTGGCGGCGCAGGGGCGGTTCCAGGATGCCGTCTCCTGGTGGGTCCGGTGGGGCCGCCTCGAGGAGGACGGGGTCACCGACGCGGATCGCGCCGCCGTCACGGCTGCCGCCGAGGGCGCCCGCCGGCTGCACGACTACCTGCGGGGTCGCCATGGCCGATGATATCCGATCGCTGACGGCGAACCTGGCGCACGACCCCGACAGCCTCGCGTTTCTCCAACTCGGCGAGGCGCTGCGGTCGGCCGGTCGGCTCGACGCGGCCGTCCGCGTGGTCCAGACCGGCCTCGAGCGGCACCGCGGAAATGCCGACGCCCATGATCTCCACGCCCGGATTCTCGTCGATGCGGGCAACATCGCGGCGGCCGCGGATGCCTGGGGTCGGGCGCTTGCCCTGGCCCCCCGGCACGTCGGCGCCCTGAAGGGGCTCGCGTTTCTGGCCTTTCAGGAGGGGGACATCGACACGGCCCTCGATCGGCTGGAGACGGCGCTCTCCGAGGATCCCAGCGATCCGAGTGTCGTGCAGGCGTTGCAGGCGGTGCGCGAGGAGGGGGCCCGCTTGGAGGCCGAGATCCGGCTCCGCGCCGGGGCCGATATCTTCGCGGGCTTCGAGGGCGCCGACCACGGATTGCTCCTGCTGAACGAGCGGGGCCTGGTGCTGGGCGGGGCGCTCCGGGATCCGGCGGACGATGACGTAGCCGAGGAAGTCGCGGGGTACGTGGCTGGGGCCGCCCGGGAGGCCACGCGCGCCGCCCGACTCCTGGAGCTTGGCGACTGGCGCAGCCTCGTCGTCGAGGCGGCCGACGGACATCTGCACGTGTCCCTGCCGACGCCCGACACGGTGCTGCTCGTGAAGCGGGAGCGGGCCGTTCCTCCCGGTCGTGTGGGCCTGCTGGCCCGGCGCGCCGCCACGGCCGCGCGCGTGTGGGTGGAGGCGCAGCGGTGACGGAGCGGCTGCACGAGGCCCTGGACCGCGTGACGCGCGTCCGCGGTGTGCGCGGGGTACTGCTCGTCGGGCTGGACGACGGCTTGGTTGTGGCCGACGCGGTGATGGAGGGGGTCCGCGCGAACGCCGTGGCGGCGCTCGCCGCGTCCCTCGTTCAGCGGCTGGCGCGGGCGACGGCGACGAGCGGGATCGGACAACCGGGCTTTCTGCACCTGGAGGCGGAGCGTGGGGCCCTGCTGACGCTCGCCGTGCGCGAGCGCCTGATGCTGGTCACGGTCGCGGAGCCCGGCGTCAACGTGGGACTCGTGCGCCTCGAGCTGCTGCGGGCCGGCGCGGAGGTCCGATGAGTCGGACCCGGGTCGTGGAACCCTGGCTCGCGGGCCCGCTCGAGCACTTCGTGTCGGAATCGGGGGCGCGGCTCACGCTCATTCTCACGCCGGCCGGGCAGGTGCTGGCCCAGCACGGGTTCACGCGCGCGGTCGACGTCATGTCGGCGGCGGCACTGGCGTCGGGCATTGCCGCATCCACCGGCGAGCTGGCGCGCCTGCTGGAGGGAGGCGCGTTCCGGGCGCTCAGTCACGAGAGCCAACGGCACGGCGTGTTCCTCTCCCGCTTCGCGTCGCCGCGCGGCCCGCTGCTCGCTCTGGTCGTGTACGGCTACGAGTCGTCCATCGGGCTCGTACAGTTATTCTTCGAGGAACTCGTGACGGACCTCGCCGCGGCTGCGCCTGCGGCGCCACCGCGCGCGCCGGTCCTGGCCGCGGATTTCGAGCGGGAGCTCAACGAGAGCCTGGCCACCCTGTTTCGGTAAGGCGGTATGTCGCTCGTCAACTTCACGACCCGCGAGATCACCTGCAAGATCGTCTACTATGGCCCGGGACGCTCGGGCAAGACGACGAATCTGCAGTACATCTACGGGCGTGTGCCGGACGACCGCCGCGGTCGCATGGTCTCACTGGCGACCCATACCGATCGCACGCTGTTCTTCGACTTCCTGCCGATCGAGCTGGGGACCATCTCCGGGTTCACGACGCGCTTCCAGCTCTATACGGTGCCGGGGCAGGTGTACTACAACGCGACCCGCAAACTGGTGCTCCAGGGGGCGGACGGGGTGGTGTTCGTGGGAGACAGTCAGGCGCGCCAGCTCGACGAGAACCTCGAGAGCCTCCAGAACCTGCAGGCCAATCTCCTGGAGCAGGGGCTCGACGTCCGGGTCGTGCCGCTCGTCCTGCAGTACAACAAGCAGGACCTGCCCTCGGACCTCATCCTCACCACGGCGGAACTCGACGAACAGCTGAACTTCCGCGGCGTCCCGAGCTATCCCGCGGCGGCCGTGTCGGGGCAGGGGGTGTTCGAGACCCTGCGCGCGATCTCCGAGCGGGTGTTGCGCAAGCTCAGTCAGGAAACGCCCACGTGAGCGGCCCGCTCAACCCGCGGTTCACGTTCGACTCGTTCGTCGTCGGACCGAGCAACCGCCTGGCCGTGTCCGCGGCCCGGCGCGTGGCCGAGAGTCCCGGAAGCGTCTACAACCCCCTGTTCATCTACAGTGCCAGCGGCCTCGGCAAGACGCATCTGCTGCTGGCGGTGGGGGCCCTCGCCGCGAGCGGGTCGGCGGCCCACGTCGTCGAGTACCTCACGCTCGAGGAATTCGTGGAGGCCTACCACGCCGCGGTCGCCGCTGGGCAGGGTGAGGCCTTCCGGCACCGGTTCGAGCACGTGGACGTCGTGCTGATCGATGACGTGCAGTTCCTGGCGACGCGCCTCGAGACGCAGGCCGAGCTGCTGCGGCTGATCACGAGCCTGACCGAGCTGGGACACCAGGTCGTGCTGGCGAGCGATCGCCCGCCGCAGGACATCGAGCAGCTCGACGAACGGCTCATCTCCCGCTTTGCGGGAGGGCTGGTGGTGGACATCGGCGCGCCCGAACTGGAAACGCGCCTCGCCATCCTGCGGCGCAAGGCCGAGGAACGCGGCGTGAGTTTCGAACAGGCGGTGCTGTCCGCGGTGGCCCAGTACGAGGCGCGGAACGTCCGTGAGCTGCTCGGCCTGCTGAATCGGCTCATTGCGTTCCAGGCCGTCAACGAGGGCGCGCTCACGCCGGACGGAGCGCGGACGCTGCTGGGCCTGGAGGCGGCGGTGCTGGCCCAGGCGGGCGTCGAGCCCGCGCCGGCCGCGCCGGCGCCGGGTGGTGGAAACGAGTTCGCGGATTTCCTCGACACCGTCGGCAGCGCGCTCGCCGAGCAGGTCGACACGTGGCGGCGCCGGCTGCAGGAGGCCGTGGCCTATTGGGAGGGCCACGGCTACCGCACCGCGCGGCTCGGCGCGCTGCTCGCGCAAGAGACGCCCGTCGGGACGGAGACGGCCGTCCGCACCTTCGAGCAGGATGTCGAGCGCCTGCAGGAGCTGGAGCGCGAGATGGTGCTGCTGGAACCGGGGCGGGCCGGCGACCCGGTGTTCCGCGATCCCGACCGGCTGGCGGATGCGGAGAAGGTGGTGCAGGCGGCGCGGGACGGTCTTGCGCCCCCGCCGGGGCCGTCGGCGTCGTGGGCGTTCGAGGACTTCGTGGGCACAGCGTCGAATCAACTGGCCCTGACGTCGGCCCGCGCGGTCGCCGAGAAACCCGGCACGGCGTACAACCCGCTCGTGATCGTGGGATCCACCGGCGTCGGGAAGACGCACCTCCTGCACGGGATCGGCCACGCGCTCTCGGCCGGCCCCGGCGCCCTCGTGGCGTGCCTGTCGGCGCAGGACTTTCTCGATGAGCTGGTGCAGGCGATCGAGCGGGGGCGGCTGGAACAGTGGCGCTCCCGGTATCGGCGGGTGACGGCGTTTCTTCTCGATGACATGCAGCTGCTGGCGCAGAAGCAGCGGTCGCAGGAAGAGCTGTTCCATCTGTTCAACGCGCTGCTCACCCAGCAGCGACAGATGGTCTTCACCGCGAGCGCCGCCCCGCGGACCCTCGACGGGCTCGACGATCGGCTGGTGTCGCGGATGGAAGGGGGACTGGTCGTGGAGATCGGGGTGCCCGACCGCGAGCTCCGGGCGGCGGTGGCCACCCGCGAGCTGGCGGGCCGGCTCGGAGACGCCGACCCCGATCTCGCCGCGTACCTCGCGGGCCGGCCGGCCGCCTCGCTGCGGGCGGTGACGGGCATGGTGCAGCGGCTGGCGACGGAGGCCGAGGCCCAGGGCGCGGCGGCGGACCTGGCGTTTGCGCGCGACCTGTTCGAGGGGGCGCGCGAATCCGCGCCCCAGCCGGCGACCCGCCCGCGCACCAGCGGCGTGGTGGTGGCGGCGACGGGCGGCGTGCGCAGCCGGGAGAAGGTGATCTGGCGCTGGCCAGCGGTGGGGGATCGGTTGCTGGAGGAGATGATCTGATGGCCATCAAAGGCAGCCTGAAGGAGGCGTCGCTCCCCGACGTGCTGCAGCTGCTCGCGCTGGGGCAGAAGACCGGCTGTCTCTCGATCGCCGACCGCAACAACTTCGGCTACGTCTACTTCGAGCGCGGCCGCATCTCCTACGCGTCCATCGTCAACCGGCGCGACCGGCTCGGCGACATTCTCGTCAAGCACGGGAAGCTCTCGTCGGAAGCGCTCGAATCGGCGATCGAGCGGCAGAGTCGCGAGCGCGGCAAGCGCCTGGGACGGATTCTCGTGGAGGATGGCGCGCTGTCGCGGGCGGAACTCGAGCGCTACATGCGCATACAGATCGAGGAGGCGGTGTATTTCCTGTTCACCTGGACGCAGGGCACGTTCAAGTTCGAAACCGACGTGCTGCCCGAGCACGAAGAGTTCCTCGTGTCGATCAACCCCGAGTCCCTGCTCCTCGAAGGCGCGCGCCGGGTGGACGAGTGGAGCCTGATCGAGAAGAAGATCCCGTCGTTCGACCTGATCTTCGAGATCGAGCGGGACCGCCTCAAGAGCTCGGACGTCGAGCTGACAGCCGAGCAGGAGTCGCTGGTGCCGCTGCTCGACGGCGCGCGCGACGTGGCCCGCGTGATCGAGGATTCCGGCCTGACCGAGTTCGACGGCGGGAAGGCGCTGTACGGCCTGGTCTCCGCCGGGTTCGCCCACCGGGTCGGCCGCACGCAGCCCGTCCGACGCCAGGAGGTGAGCGAAGGCCGGATCGAGGAGCACCGCAACCTCGGCGTCGCATTTTACAAGACCGGGATGCTGGACGAGGCGGCGCGCGAGTTCCGTCGCGTGATCGACCTGCGCCCCACCGACGGCCCCGTGCGGTTCCACTTGGGCCTCGTGGCGCTGCGCCAGGCTCGGTGGCAGGACGCGGTGGAAGAGCTGCGGCAGGCCTCCGACCTGCTCGGGGCCCGCCCGGCCGTGCTGCACAATCTGGCGGTTGCCTACCAGCAGCTGGGGCAGCTGGAGCAGGCGGACTCCGTGTTTGGGGACGCGGCGACGCGGGCGCGGCAGGACCCGCGCATCATGATCGGCTGGGGGTTGGTCGCGCTCGAGCGCGGCGATCTGCCGGTGGCGGCCGGACGCCTGGACCGGGCACGCGAGATCACGGGCGACACGCCGCTGCCGGCGATCTGGTACTGGGGCCGCGCGCTCGCGGCTGCGGCGCAGAACGAACTCGCGGCGGCCGAGACGATCCTGCGCGACGGTCTGGAGCACCATGCCGATCACCCGGTGCTGCTGAACAACCTGGCCGTGGTCGTCGAGCTGAGCGGGGAGGTGGATCGGGCGGAGGAGCTGTTGCGCCAGGCGCTCGCCGACGGGCCTGCCGTCCCGCAGCTGTCGAAGAATCTGGGGGATCTGCTCTACCGGCGGGGGCGCTACGACGACGCGGCGGCGGCCTACGAACGCGCCGTGAAGCTCCAAGCGGACCTGGGCGACGACGTGTACTTCAAGTTGGGCAACCTGGCGTATCGGGCTGGCGAGCGCGAACGGGCCGCCGACTACTGGCGGCAGGCGCTGGCGGTCAACCCGGGCCACGAGCTGGCGCGCACGAACCTGGAGACGCTGAGCGCGCTCGCGTGATGGCCGCCGCAGACGATGCCGGGTTCCGGACGCTGGCGGCGATGATCGCACGCGCGCGCGGGCTCGATGTCGGGGCCTACAAGCCCAACTGCCTGCGCCGCCGGATCGCGGTGCGGATGCGCGCTCGGGGTGCCCACACCTACGACGACTACGCGCGGGTGCTCGCCGCGGACGCGACGGAGTACGACCGGTTGCTCGACGCGCTCACGATCAACGTCACCAAGTTCTACCGCAACCGGGAGACCTGGGACGCACTCGCCGCCGACATGGTGCCCGGGCTCTGGGACGAGACCGGCGGCACGCTGCGGTGCTGGTCGGCGGGCTGCGCTTCGGGTGAAGAGCCCTACACGCTCGCCGTCCTGCTGCTCGAGGAAGCGCGGCGCCGCGGCACCGCGCCGCCGCGGGCGCGGGTGGACGCCACCGACCTCGATCGGGAAAGCCTGGCCCGCGCGGCCGCGGGCCGATACCCGGCCAGCGCCTTCGATGAGATGCCCGAGTCGCTCGTCCAACGCTACTTCACGGGCGCGGGCCCCCGGGACGCGGTGCCCGCGGTCCGCGCGCTCGTGCACTTCGTGCGGCATGACCTGCTGCGCGAGCCCCCACCCGCGCCGCCGTATGACCTCATCCTGTGCCGCAACGTGGTGATCTACTTCGACCGGCCGAGTCAGGAGCGCCTCTACGCGGGGTTCGCCCGTGCCCTCGCGCCGCACGGGGTGCTGGTGCTGGGCAAGGTCGAGACGCTGGTCGGGGAGGCCCGCGGGATGTTCCGCCTGCTCGACGTGCGCGAGCGCATCTACCGGCGCGCGGCATGATCGACACCTCCACCGCGGACGCGCACGTCATCGGGCTCGGGCGCTACGGCGTCCAAACGGCGGGGACCCTGGCGAGCCTCGGGCTCGGGAGCTGCGTGGCGGTGCTGCTGCACGATTCCACCACGGGCGTCGGCGGGCTCGCGCACGTCGTGTTGCCGGCGGCGGCCCTGTCCCGGGACCGCTCCAACCCCACGCGCTTCGCGGAGACGGCGGTGCCGTTCTTGATCGCGGAGATGGTCAAGGCTGGCGCGGTGCGGGGTCGC
>JAOTWJ010000145.1 GCA_029862925.1 Gemmatimonadota bacterium | reverse complement strand
GTCGAGATAATCCGCGAAGTGCTGCACCGCCTCGACCCGGCCGCGCTGCGCGGCACCGTGGTCGCCGTTCCGATCGTCAACGTGTTCGGGTTCGTCGCGGAATCGCGCTATCTCCCGGACCGGCGCGATCTGAACCGCAGTTTCCCCGGCTCGCCCGCCGGGTCCCTGGCCGCGCGCGTGGCGCACCTGTTCATGACGGAGGTCGTCGGCCAATGCACCCACGGCATCGACCTGCATACCGGGTCGGATGATCGTACCAACCTCCCGCACGTGCGCGCGGACCTGGGTACGCCGGCGGTGCGTGCGCTGGCCGAGGCCTTCGGCACGTCGCTGATCGTGCACAACCGTCCGCGGGACGGCTCCCTGCGGCAGGCCGCGGGCCGGCTCGGCATCCCGTGTATCGTCTACGAGGCCGGCGAGGCGCGGCGCTTCAATGCCGACGCCGTGGACGAGGGGGTGGAAGGCGTGCTGCGCGTCCTGGCGGCGCTGAAGATGACCGCGGCCCACGCGGGGCCGCCGAGCGCCCCCCAGCAGCGCATCGAGAAGACCCGCTGGGTGCGAGCCACGCAGAGTGGTATTTTGCGACTCGACGTGCGGCTGGGCGAGACGGTCGCGCGGCACCAGGTGTTGGGGACGATCGCCGACGCCTTCGGCGAGGAGCCGACACCGGTCCGGGCGCACGTGCGCGGGATCGTGCTCGGGCTCACCGAGCACCCGCTCGTGCACCGGGGCGACGCGATCGTCCATCTCGCAGCGACACCGGCCCGCGCGGCGCGAGCGCGGCGCTGAGCACGCGGCCAACCCCGACGGCCCGACGGGACGTTCGGCACCGGGATTCACGAGCATTCACGCGAGGGACCCGTGCGACGATTCTTTGGCAGGCTGCTGCGCTGGCTGTTTTTCTTGCTCGTCATCGGAGGCCTGGCGGCCGCCGCGTCCTATGCGGGTGCCCGTGCCACCGCGGGGAAACTCCTGGGTCAGAAGCCGCCGGTGTCCGAGCGGCGCACACGGTTCGCCTATCGGGGGGTGTCGGAGTTGCCGGGCAACCCGCGCGCGTGGATCATCACCTACGGCCGCACGTCGCTCCCGGGGGTTCGGACCGTGACGATCTACGTGTCCCCCACGGGCGCGCTCCTCGCCTCCCGGCCGAACAACCTCGCGGAGCGCCTGGAGGCGTACGAGCAGTCGCGCGAGCCATGAGCGCCTGCAGGCACCGGCCCGGCCGCAGATCAGTTGTCGGTGGGCGGCGCCTGACTCAGTGGCCCCAAACCCAGACCGTCGATGTGCCCGGTCGCGTCCAGCACCCAGCGCACCAGCAACGGCTCGTCCATGGAGCTGAACCGCGCCGTGCGCCAGTACTGCCACCGCCCGTTGCGGAGTTTCCAGCTCTCGTCGAGCACCTCGAACTCCATACCGGCGCGCTCGGCGATCATGTCGCCATGTCGCGTCCAGAAATCCAGGCGACCGAATTCGCCGCCCTTGGATTGGTCGGACAGATGCGCCAGCAGGCTGTCCGCCTGGCCGGCGTACAGCCAGCCCGTGTACTGCCGCGCCAGCGCGAGCGAGTCGACCGGCACAGGTGCCTGCGCGGCGGCGGGGGGTGCGCTCGCCAGGAGACCGGCAAGCGGCAGGAGCAACAGACGGCGATGCACGAGCATGGACGGCTCCCGGAAATGACGATCGCCCTACGCCCTCACCCCGACCCCGGTTTCACCCCCTCCCGGACCCCGCGTCTTCCGTCACAGCGTGCAACACCCCCGAGCGGCTCGTGCCGGCTCTCCTGAATCGGACCGTGCTCGTCACGGGCGCGAGCACGGGCATCGGGCGCGCCTGCGTGATGGAGCTCGCGCGACAAGGCGCGCGCGTCTTTGCCGGGGTCCGTGACGCGGAAGTCGGGTCCGTGCTGGCGAGTCAAGCCCCTGATCGAATCACGCCGCTGCTGCTCGACGTCACCGACCGCGCGCAGATCGCCGCGGCGGTGACCGCGATCGGCGCCGCCACCCGTGACGACGGCCTGTTCGGGCTGGTGAACAACGCGGGCATCGTCGTGGCGGGCCCGCTGGAGGTGCTGCCGGAAGCCGCGCTGCGCGAGCAGTTCGAGGTGAACACGTTCGGCGCGTTCGCGCTCACGCAGGCATGTCTGCCCCTGCTGCGGCGGGCACGGGGCCGCATCGTCAACGTGACGTCCGTCAATGGCCGCATCGTGTCCCCGTTCACCGGCGCCTATGCCGCCTCCAAGTTCGCGCTGGAGGCCATGTCGGACGCCCTGCGACGGGAGCTGGCGCCCACGGGCGTCGCGGTGATCGTGGTGCAGCCGGGCTCCATCCGCACGCCGATCTGGACCCGGTCGCGCGTGCGGGCCCAACGCCTGGCCGAGCACCTCCCGCCCGCGTCGCGCGCGCTCTACACGTCGGTCCTGGCCCGGATTGGGGAGGTCGCGGTGCCAAAACGGGCGCTCCCGCCCGAGTCGGTGGCGGTCGTGGTGGCGAAGGCGCTCCTCGCCGCGCGCGCGCGCACGCGATACCGGGTGGGCTGGGACGCGCGACTCGGCGTACTGCTCGCCCATGCCCTGCCGGGCCGCGCGCTCGACTGGCTCATGGGCGTGCGGCGGCGCCGCCGCCACGGCAACGGGGCGGGAGTCGGGCGCGACTCGTGACCGCTTGACTTTGCGTTACAAAGTACTTTAGCTTTGTCGCCCACCCGCGCACCTGTGGAGCGCCCTCATGCCTCGCTCGCTCACGCGCCATCCCTTGCTCGCGCTCGCGGCGCTCGCCGCCGGTCTCTACCTGTTGGCCGTGATCGGCGTTTCGCTCGCCAGCCGCGAGCGCGTCCTCGGCCCGGGCACGCCCAAGCACTTCTGCGGCTTCTATCTGGACTGTCATCGGATGGTGGCACTCGAGGGGGTAGAGGTGCGCCAGACGCTTGGCGAGCTGCGCCCGACGGGACGCTTCTACGTCGTGACGCTGCGCTTCGCCAGCGACGCCAAGCGGGCCGTCATGCACACCGGCCGGCTGTCCGCCGTGGTGCGCGGGGATGACGGCCGCCGCCTGACGCGCGTCGAGCCAGCCGAGCGCGCCCTTGCCATGGACCCGGGCGCGGACGTCGGCCTGCCGGACCGACCCATTGCCCCCGGCCAACACTTCCTCACCCGTATCGTCTTCGATATCCCGTCTACGGTGACCGCCCCGCGACTGTACGTGCGGGATACAGACCGATACGCGTTGCTCACCGAGCTGTTCCTTCTTGGTGACGAAGACAGCGTCCTGCACGCGCGCACCACGTTCACCCTGGCGACCCCCCGGGCAACCGCGCGGCGGCACGCGGGTTGAAGTCGCCGGCGCACATGGCGAACGTGCGGCCATGATGACCGCTGGCGCTCCCACCGCCGCGGCCTGCAACATCGGCCCGCGCCAACGGGCGTTCCGGTGGCGGCTCGGCATGCTCGCGGCCGCCGCGGGGGTGCTCGTGGTGGCCCTCGTGGCGGCACTCGACCTGCCGCGCGGGCTGTCGCTCGCCGCCGGTCCGCTGTTCTGGGGCGGTGCGATCGGCTACTTCGAGGCGCGGCAGCAGACCTGCGTGTGGCTCGCCGCGCGCGGGCGGCGCAACCTGGATGCGGGGGAAGAGGCGGTGCGCGACCGGGCGGAGCGTGCCCTGTTACGGCGGCAGGCGCGCCGTGTGTACGGGCGGGCCGCAGTGGCCGCCGTCGGGCTCACCGCGCTGGGGTGGCTCCTGGTCTAGACCAGGTCGATCAGCGGCGGCGAGTGCGGGAATCCGAGCGAGAGCGTTTCACGTTTCACGCTTGACGTTTCACGCAAGGTCTCACTCCCCGTACGGAACCCAGATGTTCTTGACCTGGGTCGCCTCACGGAGGAACTCCTCCCCGGCGCCATGCGCCGGATCGGCCCAGTCCCGCGCCGCACCGTCGCTCACCCAAGTCCGCTTCATGTTGCCGACGGACAGGCGCTCCACCATCCCGCACCCCTCGGCCGGGCCGTCGTACCAGATCGCATCCACGTCGTCGTGACCCGCGAGCACCTCCGCCAGCTCGTCGCGCGCGCCCGTGACGATGTTGACGACCCCGCCCGGCACGTCCGACGTGTCCAGCACCTGGTAGAAGTCCGTCGCCGCGAGCGGGTACGCCTCCGACGGCACGACCACCGTGGTATTCCCCATCGCGACCGCCGGGGCCACCAGCGACACGAGCCCCAGCAGGCTCGGCCGCGTGGGACACACGATCGCCATCACGCCGATGGGCTCGGGCATGGCGAGCGTCACGTTGCGGAACGGTGTGTGATGCACGCGCCCGTCCCATTTGTCCGCCCACGCCGCGTAGGTGAAGAGACGCCGCACGGCGAGATCGACTTCGGCGTCGGCCGCGGACGGCGACAGCCCCACCGCACGCTCGAGCCGCCGGGCGAACTCCCCGGCGCGCGCGGCGAGATTCTCCCCCACGTAGTAGAGCACCTGGGCCCGGGTGTGCGCGGTCGCCCGCCCCCAGCCCGCCGCCTTGTGCGCCGCCTCCACGGCGTTCCGCAGGTCCTTGCGGTTGCCGCGGGCGACCTCGCCCACCACCGTCCCGTCGGGCGCGCGCACCGTAAGGCTGTACCCGCCATCCGGTCGGGCCTGTTTCCCGCCGATGTACAGCTTGGCGGTGCGGTCGATGGGGACGTCCCCCCCGCCCTTTCCCGCCGCCCGGCGAGCGGGCGGTGCGGCGGATGGGCGGTTCGAGACGGTGGGATCGGGTGCCGTGGGCGCGGACTCCGGAACCGGCCGCCCAACCGGCCGACCGCCCACCCGCCTGACGTACTCCCACAGCCCCTCCAGCCCGCCCTCGCGCCCGTACCCGCTCTCCCGGTACCCGCCGAAGCCGGAGGCCGCATCGAACACGTTGGTGCAGTTGATCCAGATCGTGCCCGCCTTGATCTTCGGAGCCACGTCGAGCGCCAGATTGATGTTCTCGGTCCAGACGCTCGCGGCGAGGCCGTAGCGCGTGTTGTTGGCGAGCTCCACCGCCTCTTCCGGTGTGCGGAAGCTCATCAAGACGACGACCGGTCCGAAGATCTCCACCTGCGCGATCGTGTCGGCCGGCCCGAGGTCCGTACACAGCGTCGGGGGATAGAAGTACCCCTCCTGCGGAGCACTCCAGGACGGCTGCCAGATGGTGGCGCCTTCTTCCCGTCCCTGCGCCACGAGCCGCTCGATCTTCTCGAGCTGCACGGGCGCGATGATGGCGCCGAGGTCCACCGCCTTGTCGAGCGGGTCGCCCATGCGCAGTGTCTCCATCCGCGCCTTGAGCTTGGCGACCAGTTGGTCGGCAATGCCCTCGTGCGCGAGGATCCGGGAGCCGGCACAACACACCTGGCCCTGGTTGAACCAGATCGCGTCCACCACGCCCTCGACCACGCTGTCGAGATCCGCGTCGTCGAACACCACGAAGGGCGACTTGCCGCCGAGCTCCAGCGACAGCCGTTTGCCGGTCCCCGCGGTGGCGACCCGGATCAGGCGGCCGACGTCGGTCGAGCCGGTGAACGCGATCTTGTCGACGTCGGGGTGTTTCACCAGGGTCTCGCCGGTGCGGCCATCGCCGGTGACGATGTTCACGACGCCGGGCGGCAGGCCGATCTCGGCACACAGCTCCGCGAACCGCAGCGCCGTGAGCGACGTGAACTCGGCGGGCTTGAGCACCACGGTGTTTCCCGTCGCGAGGGCCGGCGCGATCTTCCACGCCAGCATGAGCAGCGGGAAATTCCAGGGAATGATCTGGCCGACGACGCCGACGGGCTCGTAGCCGCTGAGCGCCTCGGACTGCAGCGCCGCCCAGCCGGCGTGGTGGTAGAAGTGCCGGGCGACGAGCGGGATGTCGATGTCGCGCGCCTCGCGAATCGGCTTCCCGTTGTCCAGCGTCTCGAGCACCGCGAACAGACGCGCGTGCTTCTGCAGGTGCCGGGCGATCGCGTAGAGGTGGCGGGCGCGCGCGTGGCCCTCGAGCGCCCGCCACGCGGGGAACGCCGCACGCGCCGCCGCCACCGCCCGATCCACGTCGGCCGCCCCGCCCTGGGCGACGCGCGCCAGCGGCTGCGCCGTGGCCGGATTCACGGTGTCGAAGTACTCGCCCTCGCCCGGCGGCGCCCACGTGCCGCCGATGAAGTGCGCGAACCGGCGCTGATGCCCCTCGAGCCAGGCCACCGCCGGCGCCGCGCTCTCGGGCGCCGGCCCGTACGCCATCGTCTCGAAAATCTCGGCGACTTTGCTCATCGCGTGCGCACGCCCTCACGTCCTCCCGTTCTCACGTCCGCCTACCCCATCCCGTGCCGATGCGCGGCGGAGTACCGGCCCGTGACCGCGTGCTCGAGCTGGCGCTCGATGTCGGTGAGCAGCGAGCTCGCGCCCAACCGGAAGCGCGCCGGGCCGAGCCACGCATCACCCAGTTCGTCCTTCATGAGCAGGAGCCAATCCAGCGCCTGGCGCGCCGTCCGGATCCCGCCGGCCGGTTTGAATCCCACCGCGACATTCGTACGCTCCCGGTACGCGCGGATCATGCGCGCCATGACCAGCCCCACGGGCAGGGTCGCGTTCACGGCTTCCTTGCCAGTGGACGTCTTGATGAAATCCGCGCCGGCCATGAGGCAGACGGCGCTGGCCCGCGCGACATTCCGCAGGGTGCCGAGCTCCCCCGTGCCCAGAATGGTCTTGAGGTGGGCGTCGCCGCAGGCCTCGCGAAACGCGCGCACCTCGTCGTACAGGGCCTCCCAGTGACCGGTCAGCACGTGGGCGCGCGTGATCACGATGTCGATCTCGCGCGCCCCGGCCGCCACCGAGGCGCGAATCTCGGCGACCCGCTGCGGAAACGGCCCCAGGCCCGCCGGGAACCCCGTGGATACGGCGGCGACGGGAAGGTCGGTGCCCCGCAGGGCCTCGACGGCGGTCTCGACGAACGCGTGATACACGCACACGGCCGCGACCCGCAGATCGGCCGTCCCCAACCCCAGGGCGGCGAGCAGATCCCGCCGGACGGGGTGGCGGGCCTTGGCGCACAGGCGGCGGACTCGCCCGGGTGTGTCGTCACTCGCCAGCGTGGTCAGGTCCATGCAGGTCACGGCCCGGAGCAGCCAGGCGGCCTGCCAGTCCCGTTTGACGGTGCGGCGCCGCACCAAGGTGTCCGCCCGGCGCTCCACCGCACTGCGGTTCACCCGCAGGTCACGCACCCAGTCGAGGTCCAGCGCGGTGCCCGGATTCCGCTCCGGCGTCGGCCGAGCGACGTAGGTCGCGGCCGGGGCCGCCCGCGAGTCACGCACTTTCACCATCGCCGCACCATCGAATCATCCTCATGTCGCACGGCCAATTGAGTCGCCGGAAGGGCCTAAGATAACGTCCCCTCACGCCCCCGACACGGCATG
>JAOTWJ010000144.1 GCA_029862925.1 Gemmatimonadota bacterium | reverse complement strand
CGCCTATCTCGCCGAACGGGCGAATGCGCTGCACGTCTACATAGTGGCACCGCGTGAGACGCGCATCGAGGCCGCCATGAAACGGCTCGGCGTGTCGCGGAAGGAGGCGGAAAAGGCGGTCGACACGACGGACGCCGGCCGGCGCCGGTACGTGAAGGAGCACTACGGCCGGGTGTGGGACGACGCCTCCGGCTATGATCTGATCGTCAACACGGGCCGCTTCACGTATGCGCAGGCGGCGGAGGTGATCGTCGAAGCGGCCGTGCGGCGGGGCCTCGCTTCCCGGTAGCCTCCCGGCCGTCTTCATAATCGGTACCCGTCGGCCGCCGTCGGGCCTCTGGCGTGTTCCGGCGAACCCTCGTATAAGTGGTCCACGCATCTCCCCGGGGTCTCCGCATGGAATACGGCGTCGAGAAGTTCTTTGACCTCACGCCCGAGTTGCTCTGCGTCACCGGGACCGACCATCATTTTCGCCGCGTGAACCCGGCGTTCGAGCGAACGCTGGGGTGGCCCGTGTCCGTCCTGCTGGACCATACGCTGCTCGACTTCGTGCATCCGCACGACCTCGACGGCACCGTCGCCCAATTGCGTACGCTCCGCGACCGGGGTGCCAGCATCGAGTTCGAGAACCGCTACCGCTGCGCCGACGGGAGCTACCGACAGCTGGCGTGGCATGCGTACGCGGAGCCCACCGCCCAGCTCCACTACGCCATGGCGCACGACATGACCGAGGCGGCGCTCGATCGCGAGCAGCTCCACACCGCCATCGAGGCATCGCCCATGGCCATGATCTTGGTCGACCAGCAGGGCACCATCGAATTCATGAACCACGTGGCGGAGGAGCTGTTCGGGTACACGCGCGCCGAGCTGACCGGTCGTGCCATCGAGCTGCTCGTTCCCGACGCGCACCGCGCGCGGCATGCAACGCTGCGGGAAGAGTTCCACCGCGCCCCGAGCGCCCGGCTCATGGGCGCCCGGCGCGACCTCGTGGCCCGGCGGCGGGACGGGACGGAGATTTCCGTCGAGATCGGCCTCAACCCAATCCACACGGCGCACGAGACCCTCGTGCTCAGCGCGATCGTGGATCTCACCGAACGGAACCTGGCGGCGCGGCGCATCGCCGAGCAGGCACGGCAGCTCAAGGAGGCCAACGCGCGGCTGACGGAGATCGCCGCCACCGACGGCCTCACCGGTGTCTGGAACCGCCGGGCGTTCCTCCATCAGCTCGAGATCCAGATGCAGTTCGCGCTGCGCACGTCGCGCCCGCTTTCCCTGCTGATGGTGGACGTGGATTGGTTCAAGGCGTTCAACGACGAATTCGGGCATCTCGCCGGCGATGCGGTGCTCAGGCAGTTCGCGGCGGTGCTGCGGCAACAGGCCCGCCGCAGTGACTACGTGGCCCGCATCGGCGGCGAGGAATTCGCCGTCATCCTGCCGGAGACCGATCGGGGTGGCGCCATCCAGCTCGGGGAGCGGTTCCGGCAGGCCATCGAGCGCCAAGTTTGGTCGCGGCGCGCCATCACCGCCAGTATCGGCGCCACCACCACCCGGACCGCCGTGGACCAGCGCGAGCTGGCACCCGACTGGCGGTCCGAGTTGCTGACCAGCGCCGACCAGGCGCTGTACGCGTCCAAGACGCGGGGGCGGAACCGCCTCAGCCACGCGGACGACCTGCACGCGCCGCCGCCTGACGGCCAGACTCCCGCCTAGCGCGTCGCCCGCAGTTCCCGGGCGCGCGCCGCGCCCAGCGCCGCGAACAGCGCGGTGACGAGTCCGCCGATGGCGAGCGCGACGGGCACGCCCAGCCGCTCGGCCGCGACGCCGGCCCCCAACGAGCCGAACGGTGCCATCCCCACGAACGCCAGCGTGTAGACCGAAATGACGCGACCCCGGAGGTGGTCCGGCGCGAGCGTCTGCAGCAGCGTGTTCGTGAGCGCGGTCATCGTGATGAGCGCCGCGCCGAGCCCGGTGAGCACTACGAGGGCCGCCGCCACCGACTGCACCAGCCCCAAAGCGGCAACCAGCAGGCCGAACAGGATGGCGGCCCACCCCAGCACACGGCCCTTCGGCATCACGGTCGCAAACGTCGCGACCGCGAGTGCGCCGATCAGGGCCCCGCCGCCGACGGCCGACATCATCCAGCCGTACTCCTGAGCGCCGCGGCCGAGCACGTTCTTCGCGAGGACCGGCAGCAGCACCAGCGCCGGCAGCCCGAACACGCTCATGACAGCGATGTTGAGCAGCAGAGCGCGGACCCGCGGATCGGACCGCACGTACTCGAGCCCCTCGCGGATGTTCGTCCAGGCGGACGTCGACGGACGAGCGCGCGGACGCGAGGACGGCAGACGCATCGCCAGCAGCGCCGCCAGCACCGCCAGGTAGGTGAGCCCGTTGGCGAGGAAGCAGGCCGCCACACCGACCGCACCGATCAGGATCCCGGCGATCGCCGGACCGACGAGCCGGGTGGCGTTGAAGGCGGAGGAGTTGAGCGCGATCGCGCTCGGCAGATCTTCCTTGCCTACGATCTCCACGAAGAACGACTGACGGGCGGGAATGTCGAACGCCGTCGCGACTCCCAGAAGCGCGGCCAGCGCGATCACCAACCCGATGCGTTCCAGCCCCGTCACCATCATCGCGGCGAACCCGAGTGCGACCAGCATCGCCGATGCCTGCGTGACGATCACCATGCGGTGCTTCGAGACCCGATCGGCGATGGCCCCGGCATAGAGCGAGAACGCCAGCACCGGCAGCGAGCCCAAGGCGTCCACGAGTCCCACGTAGAACGCGGAGTCGGTCAGATCCAGCACCAGCCACGACTGGGCGACGCGCTGCATCCACACGCCGACCAGCGACACGACGTACCCGGCAAAGAAGATGCTGAAGTTCCGGTGCCGGAAGGCGCTGAAGGTGGGAAGCCGGCGCGACGGACGGCGGATGGTGGGTGCGGGAACGCGACGCAACGAGGGGTCGCTCCCTCCATCCGCCGATTCCTCGACCGATCGCTCGATCCGTCGATCTGCCGATCCGTTGATCATGTCCCCCATTGCCGGAACAATAATACCGGCGCAGGTTTGAACCGGGGGGTCACCATGCGCGTCTGGACCTACGGCAAGTACATCCCGCAACTCGCGGATGCGGTCAACCTGCAGGACCTGCTGGACAAGCTGAGTGATTTCCTGCTCCAGTCCGGGTTCGCGGGTGGGCCGATGTCGCATCCGTACTGGGGCGAATTCGGAGACGACGATTCGCAGTCCATGGACGCCCTCAAGGAGGCCATTCTCCAGGCGCTGATGGACTCGGGACAGCTCACCCCCGACATGCTCCAGGTGCTGCGGGGAGAGTCCACCGGCGACCCCCAGCGCGACGCCGAGATCAAGCAGCAGCTCGCCGAGCTGCTCGATCAGATCGTCCAGCGGCTCATCGAAGAGGGGTACCTCAACGTCCAGGACGCGCCGCAGATGCCGCAGGGCCACCAGTCCATGTTCGGCCCTGGCGGGCAGGCGCACTCGGCGGCCAAGCAGGTCGAGTTCAATCTCACCGACAAGGCCGTGGATTTCCTCGGCTACCGGGCCCTACGTCACCTGCTCGGCTCCATCGGCAAATCCAGCTTCGGCAGCCACGACACGTCGCACCTGGCTACCGGTGTGGAAGCGGAAGCCGCGTCCAAGGAATACGAGTTCGGGGACACGATGAACCTGGACGTGCCGGGGACGCTGAAGCGCGCGATACGGCGGCTGGGCGGGTGGGCGGCCGGGCGGTCCGAACCGCCCAACCGCTCGACCGCCGAACCGCCGTTCATCGACCTCGACTACCCCGACCTCATGGTGCACCAGAGCGAGTACCGGTCGAGCGCGGCCACGGTCCTGATGCTCGACTGCTCGCACTCGATGATCCTCTACGGTGAGGACCGGTTCACACCCGCCAAGAAGGTGGCGCTGGCGCTCACGCACCTGATTCGCACCCAGTTCCCGGGCGACTCGCTCCGGGTGGTACTGTTCCACGACTCGGCCGAGGAGATTCCGCTCGGCAAGCTCGCCCACGCGCAGGTGGGCCCGTATCACACCAACACGGCCCAGGGCCTCAAGCTCGCGCGCCGCCTCCTCATGGCGCAGAAGAAGGACATGCGCCAGATCATCATGATCACCGACGGCAAGCCGTCGGCGCTGACGCTGCCGGACGGCCGGGTCTACGTGAACTCGATGGGCCTCGACCCCAGGATCCTCAAGGAGACCTACCGCGAGGTCAGCGCGTGCCGCAAGAACGGTATCATGATCAACACCTTCATGCTGGCACGCGAACGGTCACTGGTGGAGTTCGTGAAGCGCGTGTGCGAGATCTCGCGTGGCAAGGCCTACTTCACGAGCACGATGACCCTCGGGCAGTACATCCTCATGGATTTCATGCGGCGGAAGACGCGGCGGGTGGGGTAGAGGGGAGCGACGGGAACGACGGGAGCGACGGGAACAGATCAGGTTCCCACTGAGCGGTACAGCCTCCACACCAGCAGGCCGGCTCGTTCTCGCAGGGCGGACACCTCCTCCCAGGCATCCTGCTCAAGGAGCCCCAGATCTCTCGCCAACAGGAGCAGGTAGGACAGCTCCGACAGCGAGCCGAGGGAGATGTCGAGGAACCGGCGGAACTCCCTCCGGCCCCGCTTGGCTGATCCCTCGGCGATGTTCGTAGCGATGGACGCGGCCGACCGGCGCGTTTGTGAGGTCAGGCCGTACAGCTCACGCGCCGGATAGGAATCAGTGACGCGGTAGACGGCGAGCACGAGGTCGTGACAGACCCGCCACGCGTCCAGGCGCTCGTACGGTTTCACGCACCGAAGGTCTCATGTCTGCCGCCGACGACAGTGCCGATCCACCGCACGGCGCATCGTCTCGTCGCGCCCACCCCTCCCCTCGTTCCCGTCGCTCCCGTCGCTACGCCCCAAACCACTCCGGCGCGTTCCCCGGTTTCCACTTGATGTTGCACCCCACGCTCGGGTCCTGGTCGCCGCGGACCGGCTTGTCGGCGAGCGTCGCCTCGATCGCCGCCCGCAGGTCCTTGCCCGTCACCGGAACGTCCAGCGACGGACGGCTGTCGTCGAGCTGCCCGCGATAGACCAGCCGGCGCGACGTGTCGAACAGGTAGAAGTCCGGCGTACACGCGGCCCGGAACGCCTTGGCCACCTCCTGCGTCTCGTCGTGCAGGAACGGGAACCCCCACCGCTCCGCCGCGGCCAGCCGCTTCATCTCGAGCGGTGCATCGGCGGGATAGGCGTCGACGTCGTTCGCGTTGACCGCCAGGATCGCCAATCCGTCGTCCCGGTAATCCCGCTCCAGCCGGCCGAACTCCGCCATCACGTGCTTCACGAACGGGCAGTGGTTGCAGATGAACATGACCACCAGCGCCTTGGCGTCGCGAACGTCCGCCGGACCGATCCGCCGGCCGGACACCGCGTCGACGAGTGCGAAAGCCGGCGCCGGCGTACCCAGCGGCAGCATGGTGGATGGCACGGCGACCATGGGGGACCTCCTTGCGGGCAAACATATCAGGATGACGGGATGACGGGATGACGGGAGACCCCAGAACACGACGAGGCGACGTGTAGTCCCACCACGCCGCCTCGGGCTCCCTGTCACTTCGCTTCGCTGCTCGCCCTACCTGGAGATCTATACGCTGACGATACCCGATGAGTTCCATCCGATTAATGCGGCGAGGATCATTCCCGCGCAACTCGAGCGAGCCGGTTCCCGTCCGGATGAACCAGCATAACGCGAGAATTCACAATCGGTTACGGAAGAAGGAGGCCGCTCTCCGTCATCCGGTCATCCCGTCTTCTTGCTCCATGCAAACAGATCCCCCCGCCCAGCTTCTCGGCCACGTGTTCCACCGCGAACCCGCTCCGCTCGAGCAGCCCGCGGAACTCGCTCGGCATCAGCCACCGTTCCAGCGACCGCGCGATGTAGCCGTACGCCTCGGGGTCGCCGTGCCGCAGGCGCCCCACCGCTCGCCCCGCCTGGCGCAGGTACCAGAGATACAGCCGCCGCCACGCCCGTCCCGCCGGCCGGAAGAAGTCCAGATCGAACAGCCACCCGCCGGGCTTGAGGACGCGGGCTGCCTCGGCGAGCGCCGCGCCGGCGTCGGGCGCGTTGCGGAACCCGTAGCCCACCGTGACGACGTCGACCGACCCGTCGGGCAGGGGAATGGCGAGCATGGAGGCGCGGAGTAGACGGAAGGACGGACGGGTGGAAGGACGGTCGGAGAGCCGTCGGGCCGCAACGGCGAGCATCTCGGCGCTGGTATCGACCCCGATGCCGGTCCGGAGCTTCTGACCTTCCGTCCTTCCGTCCTTCCGTCCGACCGCCTGCATCACAGCCCCCGTCCCACACGCCAGATCCACCAGCACCCCGTGGTCGGGCATGACCTCCACCGCCCAGTTCGCGAGCTGCCGCTTCCACGCCCCATCCATGCCGAACGAGAACCAGCGGGTGAACCGGTCGTAGCTCGGCGCGACCGTGTCGAACAGCGTCGTGACGTAGCGCTGCTTCCGCGCGGGATCGTCGAGATGCGCGTCGGGATCGAGATCGCGGAGCGGCGGCGGACGAACGGGTGGGCGGATGGGCGGCATGGACTAGGGTTCCATCGTGGCCGGCGTCATCTCCCCCGCCCGCCGCGCCGCCGCATCTCCAGCAGCGCTTCCAGCTCCGGCAACTGGGCGAGGTCCTTCGGACGGGCGCTGGCGCGCTTGGCGCGCACGAGGGCCGGGAGATCCAGAATGCGCACCGTCACCGCTCCGATACGAGCCTCGACGGACTGCGCGAAGACGGCCTCGAACTCCCCGACCCCGGCCACGCAGTCCATCACGTCGAGATCACCCAGCTTCGTCGTCAACGTCATCACGGGCGCGATCGCCAGTTGGCGGGCATCCATGGTGAACGGCAGCCCGGGCTCCACGCCGCGCAGGTACGCACCCCAGTCCGCGAGGACGGTCGCGAGACGAGCCCGGTTCTCCGGGCTCGGGTCGTAGCAGATGTCGAGGTCGAAGGTCGCTTGCCCAAAGCCGTGGAGCCCTGCAGCGACACCCCCGATTACCACGAACCGCACCTTGCCACGGACCAGCGCCGCGATCTGCGACTGAAAGAGCGTCATCCGAGCACCTTCGCCGATCGGAAGAACTCCGCGGCTTCATCGAGCCGCCGCAAACGCTCCTCCGGCGTGAGTTTCAGCGACGCCTCCAGCAACGTGAGATCTACGCCGTACCATTGTGCCAGCGCGATGCCGCGGAGCGTGCGTTTCCGGGGTCGGCCGCGCCGCTTCTCGGCGTAACGGCAACGGGCCAGGGACAGGCGCGTGTAGAACGAGGACAGAAACCGCTCGAGGTCGAGGGAAACGACGACCGCGCCCGCCGGCCCGCGCAGTTCCCACGTGTGCTCCGCTGGCCAGCGAGCCAGGGCGTCAGCCGCCATGGGGAACGCCCGGCGGAGCGGCATCCCGCACGCGTCCTTC
>JAOTWJ010000022.1 GCA_029862925.1 Gemmatimonadota bacterium | reverse complement strand
GTAGGCGTTGTAGTCGGGCACCTGCACGTAGTAGACGACCTCGAAATCGAGCGACGACGGGCCGAAACTCTTGAAATGCGCGCGGTCGAACCGGGCCTGGTCGACCGACTCGACGGCCTCGCGCAGGATGACGGGGATGCGATCCAGTTGCTGGCGCGACGTCTGGTAGATCACGCCGACCGTGAACAGGATGCGCCGTTCCCGCATGCGGCCGAAGTTGCGGAGCCGGCTCTGGAGCAGGTCGGCGTTCGAGAACACCAACTGCTCGCCCGAGAGGCTGCGGATGCGCGTGGTCTTGAGGCCGACGAACTCGATGGAGCCGGCGAAGTCGCCCACCACGACGAAATCGCCCAGCACGAACGGCTTGTCGAGCACGATCGACAGGGAGGCGAACAGGTCCCCCAGGATGTTCTGGGCGGCCAGGGCCACGGCGATGCCGCCCACGCCGAGGCCGGCGACGAGCGCGGTGACATCCACGCCCAGATTCTGGAGCGTCACCAGCAGGACGACGGACCAGAGCACCAGCTTGCCGACGAACCCGATGGCGCTCACGGTGGTGGCGGCGGCGGGGTCGTCTTCCATCTTCTGGCGCCGATAGTTGGCCAGCCAGCCGGTGAGGGCCGCGGCGGCCCAGAGCCCGGTCTGCACGATGAGCGCCACGGCCATCCCGCGCCCCACGAGGATCTCCCAGCTCGTCGGCAGGGTCAGCACCAGGGTGGCTACGAAGGCGGCGACGATCAGCAGGAACAGCGTATGCGTGGCGGCGAGCATCCCGGCCAGCACGTCGTCCCAAAACGTCGCGGTTTTTTCGGCGAGCGTGCCGAGCCGGCGCACGAGCACCCGCGCGAAGATCCGGAGGGCGATGGCCGTCCCGAGACCGAGCGCGAGCGCGACGGCCCAGGTGCGGAGCGCATTGTCGAGGAACTGGCGGTCGAGAAAGTCCATGGTCATGTCGGCGATGAGGGTGGGGTGGTACGGGTTGGCGAACGCGGCCCGCGCGGGGGCCGCAGGCAAACTACTGGATCCGCCCGGGCCCCTTCAACCTGCGGGGGGAGTGTGTAGATTGCGGCGGGTCAGCGGTCAAGCTCGCGTCGCGGCCCGAAAATCCCGACTTCTCGCAACCGCTTGGATCCGTGCGCGAACCTGAGCCCGCCGGCCGGCCGGCCCCCGTCCTCCCCGCTCAAGCCGACGTCGCGTACACGACGGCGGTCTGGGACGAGGAGTGCTTTACGGTGTTCGCCGAAGGTCGCGATCCGGGGGTCTGCCCGTCGTGCGGCCGCACCGGATTCTACGGCCCGCGCGTCGGGAATGCCGGCGAGCGCTACCGCGCCTGCCGGTTCTGCGGGTTCTTCCAGGACGTCGACGGTCCCCCCACGCGAGCGCACCCGTCCATCCACGGCTGTCCCGAGTGGCCGGAGGTGGCCCGCGCACCGTACGTCTGGTGGCTCGCCCCGCGGGCCGAGGAGTATCAGTGTCCGTTCTGTGCGCAGATGGTACGGGCGGCCGACGCGCCGGCGACGGCGCCGAGTGACGATCCGGCGCATCCGTGGTGGAAGGTGCCGCAGACCCGCACCCGCTTTTACTACTCGCGCCTCTGGGAAAACTGGCCTTACACCCGGGGGCGCGTGTTTCTCTGACCCCTCACGCGCGGGAGACCGCCATGCGTCCTCTGCTGCTCACGCTCACCCTGCTCGCGACCGCGGCGGGGACCGCCGGTGCCCAGCGGGAGGCCCAGCATCAGGGCTTCTGGATCGGGTTCGGGCTCGGCGGCGGGTCGAACCTCACCGAGGGCTACGACGACGCCCGCCTGGGCGGCGCCGGTTACCTGCGTCTCGGCGGGACCGTCAATCAGACGCTGCTGATCGGCGGCGAGGCCATCGCGTGGGTGCGCGAGCGGGACAACACCGCCGTCACGCAGGGCAACCTCACGGCGTCGGTGCTCTTCTACCCGGCGCGCCGGGGGCTGTACCTCAAGACCGGACTGGGCTTCGCGTCCTGGTCCCAGGCGTTTTCCAGCGGGCCCACCACCATCACTACCACCGAGGGCGGGTTTGGCGCGACGTTCGGCGGCGGTTACGACTTTCAGCTCGGCCGGAACCTGTTCCTGACCCCCAATCTGGATGTGCTCATCCAGGTGGTGAACAGCGACACGTTCCAGAATACGAGCGCGTATCTCATCCTGTTCACGTTGGGTCTCACCTGGCACTAGGCGGGGCGTCGGGAGCCACCTCGCCGGGCCGCAACTCGAGCGACACATCATGACCGGAACCAAGATCACCTGGCAGGACGGCACCTACCGTGTCCCGGATGATCCCATCATCCCGTTCATCGAGGGCGACGGCATTGGCTCCGACATCTGGCGTGCGGCGCAGCGGGTCTTCGATGCCGCGGTCGCGCACGCGTTCAAGGGAAAGCGGCGGGTCGTCTGGAAGGAGGTGCTGGCCGGAGAGAAGGCGTTTACCGCGACCGGCGAGTGGCTCCCGAAACCCACGCTCGATGCCGTCGTCGCCCATCGCATCGCCATCAAGGGGCCGCTCACGACGCCCGTCGGCGGCGGCATCCGGTCGCTGAACGTGGCGCTGCGCCAGTTGCTGGATCTGTACGCCTGCGTGCGCCCGGTGCGTTACTTCCAGGGCGTACCGTCGCCCATGCGCGAGCCGGCGCGGCTCAACGTGGTGATCTTCCGCGAGAACATCGAGGACGTCTACGCGGGGATCGAGTATCAGGCCGGGACGCCGGAGGCCGCCAAGCTGCGCGACTTCCTCGTGAGCCAGCTGGGGGCGAAGATCCGCGAGCAGAGCGCCCTGGGGATCAAGCCGATGAGCGCGTTCAACTCCCAGCGGCTCGTGGCAAAGGCCATCAGCTACGCGCTGGCGCGCGGCCGCCCGTCGGTGACGCTGGTGCACAAGGGCAACATCATGAAGTTCACCGAAGGCGCGTTCCGCGACTGGGGCTACGAGGTCGCCCGCGAGCGGTTCGGCGACCGCACCGTGCCTGAGAGCGACGTGGGCGCCAAAGGGGCCGGCGAACGGGTCATCATCAAGGACCGGATTGCCGACTCGATGTTCCAGCAGGTGCTGCTGCGGCCAGATGAGTACGCCGTGCTCGCCACGCCCAACCTGAACGGCGACTACCTGTCGGATGCCTGCGCGGCGCAGGTGGGCGGCCTTGGCATGGCGCCGGGCGCGAACATGGGGGACGGGTTTGCGGTGTTCGAGGCGACCCACGGCACGGCGCCCAAGTACGCCGGCCAGGACAAGGTCAATCCCTCGAGCGTGATCCTCTCGGGCGTGATGATGTTCGAGGAGCTGGGCTGGCCCGAAGTGGCGCGGGCCATCGAGCGCGGGATCGAGGGGGCCATCGCCGCGGGCACCGTGACCTACGATCTCGCACGGCAGATGCCGAAGGCGAAGGAAGTCCCGACGTCCGGATTTGCAGACGCCGTCATCACGCACCTTTCCGGGAGCTGATCCGTGCGCACGTCCGTCAGGGTCGTCCCGCTCGAGCAGGCCCGCGTCGATCTGCTCGTCGTCGCGAGCGGGAAGCTGCACGGGAAGCTGCCGGACTCGCTGCTCGCGCTCGACGCGACGACGGGCAGCGCGCTCCGCCGGGCGATCGAGACCGGTGACTTCACCGGCGATCGCGATCAGTCCGTGCTGGTCTACCCCGCGCGCGGGTCGACCCGCGTGCTGCTCCTCGGGCTGGGCGACCACGCGCAGATCACGCGCGCGGCGCTCCGCACGGCCGCGGCGGTGGGGACGCGGCGAGCCATCGGCCTCGGCGCGCGTGCGGTCGCGTTCCACGTCACGAAGGAGACCCACACGGGCGTGCACGCGGACGCCCTGGGACAGGTGGCCGTCGAGGGGGCGGGCCAGGGCGCGTGGCGCTTCCTCGAGCTCAAGGCCGTGCGCGATGGCAAGCCCGCCATCGAACACTTCGAGCTGATCGTGCCGCGCGAGCAGCGGGCCGACGTCGAGCGCGGGCGCGAGATCGGCCACGCGGTCGCCGTCGGGCAGCGGCTCGCGCGCAATCTGCAGATGCTGCCCGGCAACGTCTGCACGCCCACCTATCTGGGCGAGATCGCCCGGGACCTGGGACGGGCCTACGGGTTTCGGGTCACGCTGTTCGACCGCGCGCGCCTCGAGAAGGAGCACATGGGCGCGCTGCTCTCGGTCGCACGCGGGACCCAGGAAGACCCGCGGCTGATCATCCTCGAGTACCGGGGCGCCGGCCGCGCGGCGCCCGTCTGTCTGATCGGCAAGGGCGTCACGTTCGATTCGGGGGGCATCTCCATCAAACCCGCCGAACGGATGGACGAAATGAAGTATGACATGTCCGGGGGCGCGGCCGTGCTCGGCACGTTCGAGGTCCTCGGTCAACTCAAACCGGCGGTGAACGTGGTGGGGATGGTCCCGTCCACGGAGAACCTCCCGTCCGGGACCGCCACCAAGCCGGGCGACGTGGTGCGCAGCCACCTCGGCAAGACGATCGAGGTGGTCAACACGGATGCCGAAGGCCGGCTCATTCTCGTGGACGCGCTCTCCTACGCCCGGCGGTTCAAGCCGGCCTGCGCGATCGACGCGGCCACGCTCACCGGTGCCGTCGTGGTCGGGCTCGGGAACCATGCCGTCGGGTTGATGGGGAACGACGATCAGCTGATCGGGGAAGTCCGCCAGGCGGGTGACCGCGCGGGCGAGCGCTGCTGGCCGTTGCCCCTGTGGGACGAGTACCGCGACCAACTCAAGTCCGACGTGGCCGACGTCAAGAACAGCGGCGGCCGCGCGGGCGGCTCGATCACCGCGGGCTGGTTCCTGCGGGAGTTCGTGGACGACATGCCGTGGGCGCATCTGGACATTGCCGGCACCGCCTACATCGATGCCGAGCGGCCGGGGCTCGCCAAAGGACCCACGGGGCTCGGCGTCCGGCTGTTCACCGAATTCTTGCTCGGACGCGCCCGCGCGTGAGGCGCGCGCGGCCGGCCCCGGGGGTCCTCGCCGCCGCGCTCCTTCTCGTCGTCGCGGGTGCGCTCCAGGCGCAGCAACCTGCGCCGCCCGACACCGCGCTCCAGCGCCCTGCCGATCTCACCGTGTCGCTGGTCCCGCTAGAGGAAGCGCCGGGGCCCCTCCCGCCGGGGTCGCGGTTCACGTTCACCCGCGACTCGCTGCTCTGGACCAGCGCCTACACGCTGGCCGAGCTGTTGGCGGAAGTGCCGGGCGTGTACGTCGCGCGCGCCGGGTTCACCGGGCAACCGGCACCCGTGTTCGCCGGCGGCCGCGGGCCGGCGGCGCTGGAGGTGTTCTACGACGGACATCCGGTGATTCCGCTGGGTCCTGACTCGCTCGCACCCGACCCCGGCCGCATCTCGCTGTTCGGGCTGCGACGGGTCGACGTCGAGCGGCTGCCGGGGCGTCTCCGCGTCAATCTGGTGTCCGAGCGCAACGAGGACGTCGGCGCGCGAACGCAGCTCCGCATCGTGAGCGGGGACTTCAAGACGGGCGGCTATGCGGGCCTGTTCCAGCTGCGCGCGCCGAACGGGCTGGGCCTGGATCTGGTCGCCGATTTCTTTGACACGCAGGGCGCGCGGCCGACGCAACGCAACGCCCAATGGTTCGACGTCGGCGCCAAGGCGAGTTGGGTGCCGAGCCCGCAGGTCGCGGCGGTGGTGCAGGTGCGGCGCCGCTCGTACGCGCGGGATTCGACCGCCGCCGGCGTGACCGGCGTGGGCGTCGCCGCGCGCGAGGATGCCCGCACCGACGTGCAGATCCGTCTGTTGGCGGCAACCCAACCCCATCGCCGGGGGCTGTCGGTGGACGTGGGGCTGGAGACGGCGGCCTGGGCCGCCGACTCGGGGACCGCCGACACGACGCTCGGGACGCGCACCGTGCACCGCGGGTTCCTGGGCGTCCGGGCGGCGGGACGCGCCGCGAGCGTGGACCTCATGACGCGGGTCGCCGATCACTACACCCCGGTGGAAGCGCGCCTGCGGGCGGGCTGGGTGGTGCTGGCGGGCCTCCTGCTCTCGGGCGACGGCGGCTGGGCCCGGCACGACGGAAGCCGGACCTCGGTCGACGCCGGCGCCGCCCTGGCGCTGTATCGTGGTCCGTTCTCGGTGGTGGGGGAGGCGCGCTGGGCCGACGCCGTCGCCTCCCCCATGCTCGCGGCCGACACGGCGCAACAGACTCTCGACCTCGCCGCCCGCGCCGGGGTCGCCTGGCCGCGGGTCTCGCTGCACGCCGGGCTCGAGCGCCGCGACGACTTCGCGCCGCCCCCCCTCACGGCGTTCCCGGGGCTTGGCGCGCTGCCGCCGAGCCCGGCAGCCACCTTTGCCGTGGGCGACGTCAGCCTCGGGCTCGGGGCCCTGACGCTGAGCGGGTGGGTGGCCGAGCCCATCACGGGGTCGGCTCCGTCGTTCGAGCCGCCCACCCGTGTGCGGGCGGCGCTCACGTTCCGCTCGAAATACTGGCGCACGTTCCGCAGCGGTGCCTTCGATCTCAAGCTGCAGCTGGCGGTGGAATCGTGGGGGGACGGTGTCGCCGGTACGGACCTCACCGGCGCGCCCATTCCCTTGCCGGGCGCGACCATCGCGGACGCCTCGCTGCAGATCCAGCTCGCCGCCTTCAACGCGTTCTACACCCTGCGCAACGCGTTCAACGCGCGCGAGGGGTACGTGCCCGGTCTCGACTATCCGCGCACCATCCAGACCTTCGGCGTGAAGTGGACCTTCCACAATTGAGCGCGGTCTTCCGTCGCCGTGACCGGCTCCGTACCTTACCGCCCCCGCAGGTCCCCCAAGGAGAGTGTGCGTGCCGCGGTCGATGACCGGATTCGGCGTGGCGGACGGGCCGGTCGCCGGCGGGCGCCTGCAGCTCGAGATCCGCACCGTCAACCACCGACACTTCAATACGCAGCTGCGGTTGCCGCTGGCGTTCCAGGCGCTGGAAGAACCGCTGCGGACCCGGCTCCGGTCGGGCATCGAACGCGGGCACGTGACGGTGACCCTGCGGTGGCTGGAGGAGCCGCCCCGCCCGATTGGCGTGCGCGTGGACGTCGAGCGGGCCCGGGCGGTGCAGGCCGCACTTGCGGAGCTGCGCGACGCCCTGGGGCTCACCGGCGACCTCGACCTGGCGTTCGTGGCCCGCCAGCCGGAGGTGCTGCGGTTCGACGCGCCGGGCGACGCGCCGGCGCTCGATCCGGAGGCCGTGCTGAGCCTGGTGGACGCCGCGCTCGACGGGGTTGTGGCGATGCGGGAGCGGGAGGGCGTCGTGCTCGAGCGCGAGCTGCGCGCGCGGCTGGCGCTGATCGGGCAGGGGCTCGAGGCCGTGCGACGCCGGGCGCCGGAACGGGTCGTCGCGGAGCGCGATCGGCTGCGGGCGGCGGTGCAGGAGCTGCTCGGCGGCCCCGAGCCCGACCCGCAGCGCCTGGCGCAGGAGCTCGCGCTGCTGGCGGACCGGCTGGACGTCACCGAGGAGATGGTCCGGCTGGCGGCCCACCTGGACGCGGCGCGCGCGACGCTCGCCGGCACCGCCGCGGCCGGCCGGCGCCTGGGGTTCCTGGGGCAGGAGATTCTGCGGGAGATCAACACGATCGGGTCCAAGGCCAATGACGCCGAGATCGCGCACGCCGTGATCGGGATGAAAGAGGAGCTCGAGCGCTTCCGCGAGCAGCTCGAGAACCTCGAATGACGCCGTTCCTGCTCGTGCTGTCGGCGCCGTCGGGAGGCGGCAAGACGACCATCGCCAAGGCGCTGATCGCGGCGCGGGAGGACGTGGGGTACAGCGTGTCGGCCACCACCCGGCCGCCGCGGGCCGCGGAACGGGACGGCGTGGACTACCACTTCATCACGTTCGAGGAATTCGTCCGCCGGGTGAAGGCCGGCGCGTTCCTCGAGTGGGCCGAGTACGGTGGGCACCGCTACGGCACGCTCGCGGCGGAGGTGGAAAGGGTCCTGGCCAGCGGGCGGCACGTGGTGATGGACATCGAGGTCCAGGGCGCCCGCCGGATCCGCGACCGGTGCCAAAATGTCGTCAGTGTCTTTATTATTCCTCCCTCGGCCCAGGCGCTCGTGGACCGCCTGGGCGGGCGGAGGACGGAGCGGCCACCCGACCTGGTGCGTCGTCTGCGACGGGCCGTGGCGGAGCTGGACGAGGCGAAGGACTACGACTACGTGGTGGTGAACGCCGACCGGACCCAGGCAGTGGCCGAGGTGGCGGCGATCATCGAAGCGGAATCGCGGCGGCCGCGCTGGCAGCCGACCCTCGACCAGTCGTTGGCGGCGCTCGGGCGGGACATCGCGGAGCGGGCGGACACCCTCGAAAGGACGTAGCAGGCCCCATGCACATTCTGACTCCCAATGAACTTGCCCGCCGGGCGGGCAACAAGTACCTCGGCGTGCTCGTGGCGGCGAAGTTCGCCCGGTTCGTGAACGAGTTTCCCCGCGACCGCTCGGTCGAGTTCGAGAAGAAGCTGACGACGCGTGCGCTTGACGAGCTGGCTGACGGCGAACTCACGTATCGCCTGGTGCGGCGGCGCCGGCAGGAAACGTGACCCTCACCGGCCGGCACGTTCTCCTGGGCGTGTCGGGCGGCATAGCGAGCTACAAAGCGTGCACGCTCGCGCGCCGGCTCGCCGACGCAGGAGCGGTGGTTGACGTGGTGCTCACGGCATCGGCCGCCGAATTCGTTCGCCCCGTGACGTTCGAGGCGCTGGTTGGGCGCCCGGCGCTGGGATCCCTGTGGGACCCGGGCCGGGCGCTCGCCCATATCGCCCTGGCGCGCGATTCGGCGGTCGCGGTGCTGGCGCCGGCGACGGCCAATCTGCTGGCGCGCGCCGCGGCGGGGATCGCGGATGATCTGCTCACGGCTATCCTGCTGGCCCGCACCGGCCCGGTGCTGGCGGCCCCGGCCATGAACGATGCGATGTACGCGCACCCCGCCACGCAGGCCAACCTGGCGATCCTCGCCGCCCGGGGATGGCGCTTCGTGGGGCCGGTGCCCGGCCCCCTCGCGGAAGGGCCGAGCGACCGCCCCGGACGGATGAGCGAGCCCGAGGAGATCTTCCTCGAGATTGAGCGGGCGGTGCGCGCGCCGGCCAGCAAGCTCGCCGGCAAGGCCGTGCTGGTCACCGCCGGCCCCACGCGGGAAGCGCTCGACCCCATCCGCGTCCTCAGCAACCGGTCGAGCGGTCGCCAGGGGTTCGCGCTGGCCGAAGCCGCGTTCGCGCGCGGGGCCGACGTCACCCTGGTGGCCGGCCCCACGGCCCTGACGCCGCCGTATGGCTGCCGCGTGGACCGGGTGGACTCGACGGCGGAGCTCGCGGCGGCGGTCGCGCGCCACCTCCCGAGCGCCGACGTCCTGCTGATGGCGGCGGCGCCGGCCGACTTCCGCCCTGCCACCACCGACGCGAAGAAACGCACCCGGGCGGCGGGCGACCTGTCGCTCACGCTCGCGCCCACGCCCGACGTGTTGGTGGGCACGCGCGACCGCCGCAAACCGGGCGCGCTCGCCGTGGGATTCGCCTACGAAACGGACGACGGCGAGACGAACGCCCGGGCCAAACTCGCGGCCAAGGGACTCGATCTGGTGGTGCTCAACCTGGCGGAGGAAGGCGCGGGCGCGGAGGGCGAGACCAACCGCCTCACGCTGGTGAGCGCGGAGGGCGTGACCGCCGGCCCGCTCGAGACCAAGCGCCAGGCCGCCGAGCGCGTGCTCGACGCCGTGGAACGACTGCTGTGAGCGATCCGCGCGCGCTGTTTCGTCGCTATCTGGAGCAGCAGATCGCGCTGGGACAGCCGGCGATCGTATGGTCGACGGATCGACGGATCGACGGATCGGCGGATAGGGGGGCGGACGGACAGACGGGCGGACAGACGGACGGAATGGCGGAGAGACGGGACGTCGACCCGTCGGGGCGTCGATCCGTCGGTCCGTCGACCCGCCCATCCGCCGCTCCGCCCGCGCGCCGCTGGGCGAAAGACCTCCCCGCCATCCCGACCGACATCGGCTTCGTCCTCGAGGCGCCCACGCAGGATCTGTTTTCGACCGACCCGCTGGCGGCGGCGGACATGTCGGCGGTGGAGCGGTTGGTCCACGCCTGCACGAACTGCGGGTTGCACGAGAAGCGCCGGCACGCCGTACCCGGTGAGGGTCCGCGCGAGGCGCGGCTCGTGGTGGTGGGGGAGGGGCCCGGCGCCACCGAGGACGAGCAGGGGCGCCCGTTCGTGGGACGGGCGGGCGAGCTGCTGACCGAGATCCTCGCGGCCATCGATTGCCCGCGCGAGACGGTGTACATCTGCAACGTCGTGAAGTGTCGTCCGCCCGAGAATCGCAAGCCGGCGGCCGACGAGATCGAGGCGTGCATGCCGTACCTGCACCGTCAGCTTGCCATCATCCGGCCGAAGGTTATTCTCGCCATGGGTGGGACCGCGGCGGAGGCGCTGCTGCACACCAAGGCCTCGCTCGGATCCCTGCGGAACAAGGTGCATCAGTATCGCGGCATTCCGCTGATCGTCACGTACCATCCGGCGGCGCTGCTGCGCAACCCCAATTGGAAACGGCCCACGTGGGATGACGTCCGCATTGCCCGTCAGCTCCTCGATCAGTAGCGCCGAAACGCCGCTCAAGCAGGCGCCCTGGAGCCCCGAGGCCGAGCAAGCGGTGCTCGGGGCGATGCTGCTGGACCAGGACGCGGCGCTCAAGGCGGTGCAGGCGCTGGAAGACGTCGCGTTCTATCGCGACGCGCACCGGCGCATCTTCCGCGCGATGGCGCAGCTGGTGGACCGCGGGGACGTACTCGATCCGGTCGTGCTGCGCGACGAGCTGCAGCGCCGCGGGGACCTCGAGGCGGTCGGCGGGATCGAGTACGTGGCCGAGCTGCTCGACGTCGTCCCGACGGCGGCGAACGTCGAATTCCACGCGCGGATCGTGCGGGAGAAGGCGCTCATGCGGCGCCTCATCGACGTGGGGACGCAGCTCGTCCAGTCGGCGTACGAGGGGCGGAAGGACGTGGGGACGCTGCTCGACGAGGCCGAGCAGCGGGTGTTCGAGGTGTCCAACGCCCGCGGCACGCAGGAAGTGGTGCGCATCAAGGAGCTGATGTGGCTCGCGATGGAGCGCATCGAAGCGCGGGACCGGGGCGACGAATCGGTACGCGGCGTGCCGAGCGGATTTGCAGATTTGGATCAGAAGACGAACGGATTCCAGCGCAGCGATCTGATCATCGTCGCGGCGCGGCCGTCGATGGGAAAGACGTCGTTCTGTCTCAATATCGCGGCCAACGCGGCGCTCGAGTCGAAGGTGCCGGTGGCGGTGTTCTCGCTGGAGATGTCCAAGGATCAGCTCGTCGAGCGACTCCTCGCGGCGGAAGCGTTCGTGGACCTGCATCGGCTGCGGAGCGGGGGCTTGCGGGCCGACGACTACCCCAAGCTGTCGCGGGCGGCGGGCCTGCTGGGGACGGCGCCGCTCTGGATCGACGACACGCCCGCGCTCACGCTGCTGGAGATGCGGTCCAAGGCGCGTCGGCTCAAGGCCGAGCACGACGTCGGCCTGTTCGTGGTGGACTACCTCCAGCTGATCCGCGGCGTCGGGCGCTCGGAAAGCCGGCAGGAGGAGATCAGCTACATCTCGCGTTCGCTCAAGGCGCTCGCCCGCGAGCTGCAGACGCCCGTCATTGCGCTGTCACAGCTGTCGCGCGCGCCGGAACAGCGCGGGGGCGACCGTCGGCCGATGCTCTCCGATCTGCGGGATTCGGGCGCCATCGAACAGGACGCCGACCTCGTGATCTTCATCTACCGACCCGAGATGTACGCCTCGCTGCTGGAGCGGGAGGACACCGAAGAGGGCGTGGCGGAGATCATGGTGGCCAAGCACCGCAACGGACCGACGGGCACGCTCAAGCTCGCGTTCCTCAAGCAGTACACGCGGTTCGACAGCTACAGCGCACGCGCGTCCGAGGGTCCGGATGGCGGCTAAGCAGCGGTCGGTGTACCGCTGTGCGGAGTGCGGCGCCGAACATCCCAAATGGGCGGGGCGGTGCGACGGGTGCGGCGCGTGGAACACGCTGGTCGAGGAGATCGCGCAGCAGCCGCGGAAGCGCGGCGGCGGGACAGGGCAGCCATCCGCCCAACCGCCCGTCCGCCTGACCGACGTTTCCCCCGACCGTACGCCTCGCATCTCCACCGGACTGGCCGAGTTGGATTACGTGCTGGGCGGCGGGCTCGTGCCGGGATCGCTCGTGCTCATCGGGGGCGAGCCGGGGGTCGGCAAGTCCACGCTGCTGCTGCAGGCCGCCGCGCGGCTCCAGGCCGCGGGCGTGACGACGCTGTACGCGGCGGGCGAGGAGTCGGTGGACCAGGTGCGGCTTCGGGCGGATCGCATCGCGGAAGACGCCGGGGGCGTGCTCGTACTGCCCGAGGTGCGGGTGGACGCGATCATCGCGCAGGCCGCGCAGACCGGTGCCCGGGTCGTGGTGGTGGACTCCATCCAGACCACCTATACCGACGAGCTGGACGGCGCGCCGGGAAACGTGGGGCAGGTGCGCGAGTGTGCCGCGCGGCTGATGCGCTACGCCAAGGCGTCCGGCGCGGCGGCGCTGCTCGTGGGTCACGTGACCCGCGGCGGAATCATCGCCGGGCCCAAGACGCTCGAGCACATGGTGGACACGGTCGTCTATTTCGAGGGCGATCCGCACAGTGGGTTCCGTATTCTCCGCGCCGTGAAGAACCGGTTCGGCTCCGTGGACGAAGTGGGCATCTTTGAGATGACGTCGGCGGGGCTCTCGCCGGTGGCCAACCCGTCGGCGGCGTTCCTCGCGGGCCGCAACGCCGACTCGGCGGGAACGGCCGTCACCGCGCTCATCGAGGGCACGCGTCCCGTGCTGATCGAGATTCAGGCGCTGGCCGCCAAGGCGGGCTTCGGCACGCCGCAGCGCGTCGCCACCGGGCTCGAGCACAAGCGGCTCGCCGTGCTGCTCGCGGTGCTGGAGCGCCGCGGCGGGTTCCCGTTCCACGACCTCGACGTCTTCGTGAACGTGACCGGCGGCGTGCGGCTGATCGAACCGGCGTCCGATCTCGCGGTCGTGGCGGCCCTGGTCTCGAGTGTCACCGACCGGCCGCTCCCCGCCGACGCGGTGTTCCTCGGCGAAGTGGGTCTCGGCGGCGAGATCCGGCCGGTGGCCGGCACCGACCGCCGGCTCGCGGAGGCCGAGCGGCAGGGGTTCCGCCGCGCGTACGTCGCGGCGCGGAGCAAGGTCGCCGGCCGCGTGGAGCTGATCCCCATCGCGCATGTCACCGACCTCGGTGCCCGCCTCGCCGCCTGAGGTGGGCGTGCTGATTCCCGCCGCGGGCCGGGGGGACCGTGCCGGGGTAGGGGCGCTCAAGCAGTTCCGCGCGATCGGCGGCGTGCCGATGCTGCTGCGGGCCATCCGGCCGTTCGCGCAGCACCCGCGCGTGCGCCAGATCGTGGTGGCGCTGCCGGCGGAGTTCGTGACCGCGCCGCCCCCCTGGCTGGACGGCCTTGTGGGGGCGCGGTTGCGCACGGTGCCGGGCGGGGAGACCCGCGCGGCGTCGGTGCGGGCGGCGCTGGCGGCCCTCGAGCCGGCGTGCACGCTCGTGCTGGTACACGACGCCGCGCGCCCGTTCGTTTCGCCGGGGGAGATCGACGCCATCATCGAGGCCGCCGCCCAGGGGGCCGCCCTGCTGGCGGTGCCCGTGTCCGATACGCTGAAGGCGGCGGGCGACGGCCCGCTGGTCCGCCGCACCGTGGCGCGTGACGGCTTGTGGCGTGCCCTCACGCCGCAGGGGTTCCCGCGCGCGGTGCTCGAGGCGGCGTACGCCCGCACGTCCGACGCGGAGGCGGCCACCGACGACGCGGCACTGGTGGAAGCGCTCGGGCAGCCGGTGCGGCTGGTGCCGGGGCGGACCACGAATCTGAAGATCACGACGCCCGAGGATTTCGAGCTCGCGGAGGCGCTGGCGCGACGATGACCGTGCTGCCATTCCTCACCGCCGCCGACCGCACGACCGCGCAGCCGGCCGTGGCGGCGCACCTGCGGGGCGGGGGGCTGCTCGCCTATCCCACCGAGACCGTCTACGGGTTGGGATCGCGCGCGGCCGCGCAGGACGTGGACGCGCTCAGCGCGCTCAAGGGCCGGCCGCGCGGCAAACCGTTCTTGCTGCTCATCGCCGGCCGCACCATGGCCGAGGGGGCGGGGCTGCAGTTCTTGCCGGCCGCGCACGCGCTCGCCGAAGCGTTCTGGCCGGGTCCGCTCACGCTCATCCTGCCGGGTGGGCATCGGCTGCCCGACTCACTGCGCGGGCCCGAGGGGGGGATCGCCGTGCGGTGGACCTCCCACGAGGGGATCGCCGCCCTGATCGCCTTCCTCGGCGAGCCACTCACGTCCACGTCCGCCAACCGGCCCGGCGGCCCCACGGCGCCGGGCGTGGGAGCCATCCTGCACACGTTTCGGGCGGCCGTGGATGGCGGGCGGCTGCTCGTGCTCGATGGCGGGGTGCTCGGCAACGTGCCCCCGTCCACCGTGCTCGACTGCACCACGCAGATCCCGCGCCTCGTGCGCGACGGGGCGATTCCGCGCAGCGAGCTGCAGGCGCGGGTCGGGAGTCTCGCGCCATGACGCGCGTCCTGTTCGTCTGCACGGGCAACATCTGCCGCAGTCCCCTGGCCGAGGTGCTGCTCCAGCGCGAGGCGGCGGCCCGCGGCGTCGACGACTGGATCGTGTCGTCGGCCGGCACGGGCGCGTGGGACGGGGCGCCGGCCTCCGAGGGGGCGTATCTCGTGGCTCTCGAGCACGAGCTCGACCTGTCAGCCCATCGCGCGCGGCTGCTCACGCGCGATCTGGTGAAGCGCTCGGACCTCATTCTCACGATGTCCCGCCACCATCGGGCGCGTGTCCAGGAGCTGGAGGCGGAGGCGCGCGTGCATCTGTTGGGGGAGTACGCGGGACGGGACGGGCCGGAGGCCGAGGTGAGCGATCCGTTCGGGGGTGATCTGGAGGTGTACCGCGGCACCTACGTGGAGCTGGACGAGCTCGTGCGCGTGGCGGCCGGACGGCTGACGAGGGAGTTCGGTGCTCCGCGTACGGGCGACTAGCCGGGTGCTCGCCGTGCTCGGCGATCCCGTCGCGCACTCGCTGTCCCCGCCGATGCACAACGCCGCGCTCGCCGCGCTGGGGCTGGATGCCGTGTACGTGGCGCTGCGCGCGCCGAGCGAGGCGCTGCCGGCGGTGCTCGAGGCGTGCGCGCGGCTCGACATCGCCGGCAACCTCACGGTGCCGCTGAAGCAGGCGGCGGCGGCGTTCATCCCGCATCTCACGCCGCTGGCCGCGTCCCTTGGCGCCATCAACACGTTCTGGGCCGCCGACGGTGCCCTGCACGGCGACAACACGGACGTGGCGGGCCTCGACGAAGTGCTCGAACGGCTCGGCGCCGAGGGCCCGTGGCTCGTCTGCGGCACGGGTGGGTCGGCGCGCGCGGTTGCCGCGGTCGCCGCGCGCCGCGGGGTCGAGCTGCGCGTGTCCTCGCGCTCGCCCGAGCACGCCGTGCGGTTCGTCGGCTGGGCCCGCGTGCTCGGTGCCGACGCCACCCAGGCCAACGACCGGCCGGTGCGCACCATCATCAATGCCACGCCCCTCGGTCTCGACCCGCGCGATCCGGCGCCGGTGGCCCCCGAGCGGCTCGAGGGCGCCGCCGTGGCGCTCGACCTGGTGTACGCGCCGGGCGAGACCGCTTGGGTGCGCGCCTGCCGCGCACGCGGACTCCGCGCGGCCGACGGCCGCGACGTGCTGGTGGCGCAGGGGGCCCACGCCTTCGAGCGCTTCTTTCCGGATACCCGAGCCCCCCGCGAGATCATGCGGGCCGCGGTCGCGCGAGCCCTCCAGCCGTGACGCCCGCGCTCGGCCGGGCGCTCGAACGCTTCGTCCTGCCCAACGCGTGCGTGGCGTGCGACCGCGCGGTGCCGGCGCACGAACCGGATGCGCTCGTCTGTGGTGTCTGCCGCACGCGGCTCCGGACGGTGCCCGAGGGATGCGGCCGCTGCGGCCAACCGCTGCCACCCATCGGGCCGTGCCGGTTCTGCCGCGACTGGGATGACGCGCTCGACCGCGCGCGCAGCGCCGTGTGGCTCGACGCCCCCGCCCGCGCCATGGTCCATCACCTCAAGTACGACAGCCTGCCGGGACTCGGCACGGATATCGGCGCCGTGATGACCCGGCGCCTGCCGCGACCGGCGGGCGGCATCCTGGTGCCGGTTCCGCTGGCCCGCCCGCGGCACCGGGCGCGCGGCTACAACCAGGCGGCCGCCATCGCCCGCGCGCTCGGACTCCGGTGGCGGGTGCCGGTGCGGGAGGCGCTGCTGTCGCGAATCCGCGACACCGCGACGCAGACGGCGCTCACGCCCGAAGCCCGTGCCGCCAACGTCGCGCACGCCTTCGCCGCCCGCGCGGCGGGTCGGCGCAGCGCGCCGGTTATATTAGTCGACGACGTGCTCACGACCGGTGCGACGCTCGTCGCCGCGGCGCGCGCCCTGCGCGAGGCCGGGTGGCCCGCGGTGACCGCCGTGACGTTCGCACGTGCCTTGCCGTACGACCTCCGGGCCGCGGGATGATCGGTCGATCGGATCGCGGCCACGGGACTACACGACGCTGACAGCGGAGATTCTCCATGCCGATACGCATTGCCATCAACGGATTCGGACGCATCGGGCGCAACGTGCTGCGGGTGATCGCCAGGCAGCAGGCGAAGCTCGAAGTGGTGGCCGTCAACGACATCACCGACGCCGCCACGCTGGCCCACCTGCTCAAGTACGACTCGGTGCACGGCCGGTTCCCGGGCGACGTGGCCGCCACCGGCGACGGAATGACGGTGAACGGCAAGGCGATCCGCGTCCTGGCCGAGAAGGATCCCGCCAAGCTGCCGTGGAAGGAGCTGAAGGCGGACATCGTGCTCGAGTCCACCGGGATCTTCACGTCGCGCGACAAGGCCGCGGCCCATCTCGCGGCGGGCGCCAAGAAGGTCATCATCAGCGCCCCGGGCAAGCAGGAAGACATCACGCTCGTGGTGGGCGTGAACCACACGGCGTATGACCCGGCCAAGCATCACGTGATCTCCAACGCGTCCTGCACCACCAACTGTCTCGTGCCGGTGGTGAAGGTCGTGCGCGACGCGTTCGGGTTCGAGCGCGGCTTCATGACCACCATCCACAGCTACACCAACGACCAGCGCATCCTCGACCTGCCGCACAAGGACCTGCGGCGGGCCCGCGCGGCGGCGCTCAACATCATTCCCACCACCACCGGCGCCGCCAAGGCCACCGGGCTGGTGATCCCCGAGGTGAAGGGCAAGATCGACGGCGTGGCGCTGCGCGTCCCGACGGCCAACGTCTCCGTGGTGGATCTCACGTGCATCGTCACCAAGAAGACCGACATCGAGGCCGTGAACGGCGCGTTCCGCGCGGCGGCGGCCGGCGCCCTCAAGGGCGTACTGGCCGTGAACGACGAGCCGCTCGTGTCGAGCGACTTCAACGGTGACCTGCATTCGAGCACCGTGGACGCCATGAGCACGAACGTGATCGACGGTACCCTGGTGCACGTCTCGTCCTGGTACGACAACGAAATGGGCTACTCGGCGCGCTGCGTGGACCTCATGACGTACATGGGCGCCAAGCTCTGATGCCCACGAAGACGCTGGAGGCGCTCGCCGGCCAGCCGCTCGAAGGCCTGCGGGCGCTCGTCCGCGTGGATTTCAACGTCCCGGTCAAGGCCGGCGCGGTGACCGACACGACGCGCATCGACGCCGCGCTGCCCACCATCCGGTGGCTGCGCGAGCGCGGGAGCCGCGTCGTGCTGTTGTCGCATTTCGGGCGTCCCCAGGGCAAGGCCCACCCGCAGTATTCGCTCCGGCCCGTGGCCGCGGCCCTGGAGAAGGTGCTCGGCATGCCGGTGCTGTTTCTCGACGACCCCACGAGCGAGGCGACGGCCCGGCGCACCAAGCAGATGAAACGGGGCGAGGTGGCCCTGGCGGAGAACACGCGGTTCTGGCCGGGCGAGGAGAAGAACGACCCGGACCTGGCGCGGCAGTTTGCCGCCCTCGGCGATTTCTACGTGAACGACGCTTTCGGGTCGGCGCACCGCGCGCATGCGTCCACCGAGGCGGTGGCCCATCTGCTCAAGCCCGCCGTGGCGGGTTTCCTCATGGCGAAGGAGCTGGCCTATCTGGGCGACGCGCTCACGAGTCCCGCGCGCCCGTTCGTGGCGGTGTTGGGCGGGGCCAAGATTTCTGGCAAGATCGACGTGATCGAGCACCTGCTGCCGCAGGTGGACGCGATCCTCATCGGCGGCGCGATGGCGTGCACGTTCTTCGCGGGCCTGGGACTCGAGACCGGCACGTCGCTGGTGGAGGCCGACCGGACGGCGATGGCCAAGGACCTGCTGGCCCGGGCCGGTGGCAAGCTCGTGCTGCCCACCGGCGCGGTGATCGCCGAGCGGCTCGCCGCCGACGCGCCCATACGGTCCGTGCGCCGCGAACAGATCCCCGCGGGCTGGGCGATGTACGACGTGGATCGGGCCACGCGCGAGGACTTCCGCACGCGGATCCTCCAAGCCAAGACCGTCGTGTGGAACGGACCCATGGGCGTGTTCGAAACGCCGCCGTTCGATGCCGGCACCACGGCGGTGGCACACGCGCTGGCCGACGCCACCGCCAAGGGCGCCGTCACCGTGGTCGGCGGTGGTGACTCGGCGGCCGCGCTGGCCGCCGCGGGGCTCGCCGACCGGGTCACGCACGTCTCCACCGGCGGGGGCGCGTCGCTCGAGTTCCTCGAAGGCAAGACGCTGCCGGGCGTCGCCGCCCTGGACGTGACATGAGACCGCTCGTGTTTGCCGGCAACTGGAAGATGCACCTGGGGCCCGAGGGGGCCCGCGGGTTCCTCACGCGCTATCTGGCCGGTCACGAGCCCGTGCAGGGGCGCGAGGTGTGGTTCTTCGCGCCCGCCGTCTCGGTGGCGGCGGTCGCCGCGCAGGTCGCCGGCCGCGCCGACCTGCGCGCCGGGATTCAGAACGTTCACTGGGAGGCCAAGGGGGCGTTCACCGGCGAGACCAGCGTGGCCATGGCGCGGGAAGCCGGCGCCACGGCGACCCTGGTGGGGCATTCCGAGCGGCGGCACGTGTTCGGGGAGACCGATCAGGAGACCGGGCTCAAGGTGCGGGCGGCGCTCGCCGGCGGGCTGATCCCCATGCTGTGCGTGGGCGAGACGCTCGCGGAGCGGGAGGCTGGCGCGACGCTGGCGGTGGTGCGGCGTCAGCTGGACGTGCTGGCCGGACTCGACGCCGCCGAGCTCGGGCGCATGCGGATTGCCTACGAGCCCGTGTGGGCGATCGGCACGGGCAAGAACGCCACGCCGGAGGATGCCGCCGAGGTGCACGGGGCCATTCGGGGGCGGCTCGGCGAGCTGGGCGCGCCGGCCGACCGGGTGTCCATTCTCTACGGCGGCAGCGTCAAGCCGGACAACGCGGCGGCGCTGGTGGCCGAGACGGAGATCGACGGGGTACTGGTGGGCGGCGCGTCCCTCGACCCGGAGTCGTGGCGCGCCATCGTGCGGGCCGACCGCGATTGACCCCGACCCGGGGGCCCGGGTATCTTGCGGCCGCACTGGGGGCCACATGTTCGTGACGTTGCTGCTGATCATCCTGATTCTCAACTGCGCCTTGCTCATGGTGGTGGTGCTGCTCCAGTCCGGAAAGGGCGGGGGACTGGCGGCCATGGGGGGCGGCGCGTCCACCGAGACGTTCTTCGGTGGCCGGCAGGCGGTTACCCTGCTCACCAAGCTGTCGTGGTGGACGGGCGGGATCTTCCTGGTGATCTCTCTCGTGCTCGCCGGCGTGGAATCGCGCGAGGCGGCGCCGCGCTCGGTGCTCGAGGGGCAGATGCAGGCGCCAGCGCCAATAAACCTGCAGCCGCTCCCGTTGAACGTGGAGCCGGCGCCCGGCACGGAGCAGACCCCGCCGCAACCGGCCACCCCCCCGGGTAATCGATAGCCGGACCGGCGACGCTGCGACCCGCCTATCTGCTGCTGGAAGACGGCGCGTGGTTTTCGGGAACCACGCGCCGCGCGCTTTCCCCGGTGCCGGGGGAAGCGGTCTTCACGACCAATCTGACCGGCTATCAGGAAGTCTTCACCGATCCGTCGTACCTGGGGCAGATCGTCGTGATGACGGCCCCGATGATCGGCAACTACGGGATCAACCTCGACGATCTGGAGTCCGACAAGCCGCAGGTGAGCGGCGTGGTGGTGCGGGAGCTGTCACGCGCGTACTCCAACTGGCGGGCCAGTGGGGCGCTGGAGGAGTGGCTGGCTGAGCGGAACATCCCCGTGCTCGAGGGCGTGGACACGCGCAAGCTGGCGCGCCACATCCGCTCGCAGGGAGCGATGCGCGCGATCCTCGCCGAGGGCGACCGGCCCACGGACGACGCGCGGGCGGCGCTCGACGCGAGTCCGCGGATGGAAGGCCTCGACCTGGCGTCGCGGGCGACGACGCCGGGTGAGCGCAGCGTGGGATTGCCGGACGCCCCGCACCACGTGGTGGCGTACGATTTCGGCATGAAGCAGAACATCCTGCGGCTGTTCGTCGAGGCGGGCTGCCGCGTGACGGTGGTCCCCGCGCACACGCCGGCCGAGCGGGCGCTGGAGCTCGAGCCCAACGGGGTGTTCCTGTCGAATGGGCCGGGCGATCCCGCGGCGGTCGAGTACACGCTGCCGGTGATTCAGCGGCTCGCGGAGTCGGGCCTGCCCATGTTCGGCATCTGTCTCGGCCACCAGCTCATCGGTCTGGCGTTCGGAGCGGATACCACGAAGCTGCCCTACGGCCATCGGGGCGGGAACCACCCGGTACGCGACGTGGCTGACGGGCGCGTGTTGATAACGAGTCAGAATCACGGATTTGCTGTCGTGGGAAGCAGTAAGGAGGTGCCAGGTGCCAAGGAACTTGAGGTGACGCACCTTAACCTCAATGATGGCACGGTCGAAGGAATCAGGCATCGAGAGCTGCCGATTGTCGCGGTACAGTACCATCCGGAGGCTGCTCCGGGCCCCCACGACGCGAGAGGCCACTTCCGCCAATTCGTCCAAGCTCTTGACAGTCAATAGGTAAGCTCCTATGTTGAGCCCCCGGTTCCGAGCCTGAGGCGGCCAAAAGACCGCCCGGTTCGAGTCCTTGCCAGGGGGATCAATGACGAAAGCCGATCTCGTCGAGCGGGTAACCGCGGCGATCGCCCGGACGGCGGGCCCCATGATCTCCAAGAAGGACTGCGCGCGGGTCGTGGACGCGTTCCTCGACGCCGTGAAGCTGTCCCTCGCGGAGCAGCACAACATTGAGATTCGGGGCTTCGGCACGTTCAAGATCCGGCGCCGCAAGACCCGCATGGCGCGCAATCCGCGTACGGGCGACCCCGTGGAGGTGGCGGCCCGGCCGGTGCCGGTCTTCAAGCCGTCGAAGGAGCTGCGCATCATGGTGGCCGAGCCGACGGAGGCAGAGGAGGCGCCGCACCCCTGACGAATCGGCAATGCAAAGGCAGGAAAAGCACCCCGTCGCATCGCGCGGCGGGGTGTTTTCGTTGGGCGGTCCCGTGGGTAGCTTTGGCTCACGATGGCTGCGTTGCGCGTCCGGTGCCGGTTGTTTGCCCGTTACGCCGAGGTGGTGGGACGGGAGGAAGTCGTGCTGGACCTGCCCGCCGACGCGGTGGTGGCGGACGCCATCGCGCTGCTGCGCCGGCAGGTGCCGCGCGGCGACGTCCTGCCGGAGCGCCCCCTCGTAGCCGTCAATCTCGCGCACGTCCTCCACACGGAGCGGTTGCGGGACGGCGACGAGCTCGCTCTGCTGCCGCCGCTCGCCGGCGGGTGACGCATGCCGTTCGCCCTCCGCGACCCGATTCGCGTCGACGCGCTCCTGGCGGAGGTCGTCGCGCCTGAACGGGGTGGCACGGCGCTCTTCCTCGGCACAGTGCGCCGCGGCCCGGACGACGGGCCCGTGGTGCGCATCGAGTACTCCGCCTATCCCGAAATGCTCGAGGCCGAGTTCACGCGCATCGTGAGCGAGGCGCATGCCCGCTGGCCGGAGGCGCGCGTGACGGCCCGTCATCGGCTCGGCGACGTGCCGCTCGGCGAGGCCAGCATCGCCATTGCCGCGGCGGCCCCGCACCGGGGGGACGCGTTCGATGCCTGCCGCTACGTGATCGAGGAAGCCAAGCAACGGCTCCCGGTGTGGAAGCGCGAGGTGCTCGCTGACGGGGCGACCGTCTGGCGGGACAACGCGGGTGGGCGCGTGATGGGTGGCGTGCCGCCGGGAGGCGGCTGATCCATGGCGCTCGGCGTCGCGCTGATCGAGCCCCGTATTCCGCCCAACACGGGCAACGTGGCGCGGCTGTGCGCGGCGACGGGCGCGGCGCTCCATCTCATCGAGCCGCTCGGCTTCACGCTCGAGGACGAGCAGCTGCGTCGGGCCGGTCTGGATTACTGGCCCGACGTGGACCTCTGGGTCCATCCCCACTGGCACGCGTTCCGCGAGGCGGTCGCGCGGGACCGCTGTCTCTACTTCTCGTCGCACGGGACGCAGTCGTATCTCGAGGCGCCGTATGCGCCCAACGCCGTGCTGGTCTTCGGCAACGAGACCGATGGGATGCCCGAGCGCATTCGCGAGAAGCATCCCGACCGGGTCTACCGCATTCCCATGGCGGCGGAGATCCGGAGCCTCAATCTGGCCACCGCGGTCGCCGTCGTCGTCTACGAGGCGGTCCGCCAACTCGGGTTCTCGCTCGACGGGGAGAACCTCACGTCATGATCCTCACTCAGAGAAACCGGATGCTGCCATGCTGAACAAGATTACGGTGGTCGGCGCAGGGCACGTCGGAGCGACGCTCGCCCAGCGTGTGGCCGAGAAAGAACTGGCCCGCGAGGTCCTGGTGGTGGACATCCTCGAGGGCATTCCGCAGGGAAAGGGACTGGACCAGTGGGAGTCGGCGCCCATCGAGGGGTTCGACACCCGGGTGAAGGGCACCAACGATTACGGTGACACGGCGGGGAGCGACATGTTCCTCGTGACCGCCGGCATCGCGCGCAAGCCGGGGATGAGCCGGGACGATCTGGTGCGCACCAACGCCGAGATCGTGAAGGCGGTGAGTCAGGAGATCAAGCAAGCCGCGCCCAAGGCGATGGTGATCGTCGTCTCCAACCCGCTCGACGTGATGTGCTGGGTCACGAAGCAGGTGACGGGGTTCCCGCGGGAGCGGGTGATCGGGATGGCGGGCGTGCTGGACACGGCGCGCTACCGCGCGTTCCTGGCCGAGGCGTTGCACGTGTCGGTGGAGGACATTCAGGCAATGGTGCTCGGCGGGCATGGCGACACCATGGTGCCGTTGATCTCGTACACCACGGTCTCCGGGATTCCCGTGACGCAGCTGATGGACAAAGCGACGCTCGACAAGATCGTGGAGCGCACGCGAAACGGTGGGGCCGAGATCGTGGGCTATCTCAAGACCGGATCGGCGTATTACGCGCCGGCGTCGGCGGCGGCCCAGATGGCCGAGGCGATCGTCAAGGACAAGAAGCGGATCCTGCCGTGTGCGGCGTGGCTCCAGGGCGAGTACGGACTCAAGGACCTCTACGTGGGCGTGCCGTGCAAGCTGGGGAAAGGCGGGCTCGAGGGGATTCTGGAGGTGGAGCTGACGGCCGAAGAGCAGGCGGCACTCAAGAAGTCGGCCGAGGCGGTGAAGAAGACGATGGACGCGGTGAAGCTCTAGGTCTCGTCGGCGGGGGGCGCGCGGCCAGATGCCGCGAGCACCCCCTCCGTACCTTGCACTCGTCGGCGGCGGGTCGCTCGGGCCGCTGCAGCGAGCATGGGTGGTCGTCCGCGAGGACGGGACGTGGCTCATTGCGGCGCGCTCGGCTGCGTCGCCTACTGGCTGCTGACGGGTCGGCTGGTGTTCGAGACGGCGAGCTATCAGGGAATGCTCGTGGCGCACGCCACCGCCGAGCCGCCGCTGCCGTCGCGCCATGCGGAGCAGCCGGTGCCCGAGGACCTGGACGCGATCGTGCTCGCTTGCCTGGCAAAGGAGCCTGACCACCGGGTGCAAAGCGCCGAGGAGCTAGCGGACCGGCTCTCCGCGGTTGCCCTCAGCGCGCCGTGGACTGGTGATCAAGCGGCGGAGTGGTGGCGGCTGCACATGCCCACGAACACCGAGCTGTCCGTGCCGGCATCCGCCACGCGTTGAGGCTCCTCCCACGCGAGGTCCTCGCGCTGTACCACGAGGCCTTCTCAGACCTTCAGGTCAAAGTCGAGATCCTCGCGGAGTCCAAGGACCGCGTGGCCTGGCAGCGAACGCTTCTCGGCGCCCACCGAGGCGACTTCAGGGGTTTCCCAGCCACCGGTCGTCCCATCGCGTGGCGCGACATGGTGACCAGTCGATTCCGCGACGGGCTGATAGCGGAGGACTGACTCGTCACCGATCTGGCGGAGCGGCTGCCGCTGGTAAGAAAGCGGTGACTGGGACGGCGTGCTGCGGGGCTGAAACCCATTCTTGCGCCGCCGCACCCTCGGGGTACGTTTGCCCGATCCCCTAAAAGGAGGCGGTCATGCCTCGGCTCGCGCTGCTCTGCTGCGTTCTGTGCCTGTTGGTGCCGAGCACCCTCAACGCCCAGGGCGTCCTGGTGGTGTCCCAGAACAAGTGCGCGCTGGACAAGCAGGGGCAGCTCCGGCAGACGAACGACTCGCTCTGGATCCCGATTGCCCAGGAGTTGGTGAACGAAGGCAAACTGACGGCTGCCGGATCCGCCTACCACGCGTGGGGCGACGAATGGAACGTCGTCATCTGGTACACAGCGGCCAACACCCAGGCCTTCTTCGCGGCGTTCGGCGAGCTGATTGCTCGCGTCAACCAGCGCCACCCCGGCCTCATCGCACAATTCCAGTCCTGGTGCTCGGAGCACAAGGACAGCATGTACTCCCAGGGCAGGAGCACCACTCCCTCGCCGGCCGCGGCCCCGCGGGACGACTGAGACGGCGCCATCGTCTTTGATGCCAGCGATGCCAGGTCGCGTACCGGCATCGCTTGGCATTCTTTGGCACCACTGCCGTACGTTGGTAGGTCGCCCTATCCGCGTCCTGCACCGCGCGCTTGGCTCGCGCAGACGGAGGGCCGCGCCGACACCGCGGTCGCGCTGATGCGCGAGGCCGCGGCGGTGGAGACCTCCACCCCCAAGCCCGCCGTGACGCCCGGACCTACAATCCCGGCGCACGAGCTGCTGGGGGATCTGCTCATGGCTCAGCAGCGACCGGCGGAAGCCCTGACGGCGTACCGCCGCTCGCTCGAACTGTACCCGCGCCGGTTCAACAGTGTGCTGGGCGCGGCACGGGCCGCGCGCGCGGTCGGCGACGCCGACACGGCGGCCGGCCTCTACCGGGAGCTGCTCGAGCTGGCAACCGCCGGGAGCCGGACGTGGGCGCTGGACGAAGCTCGGGCGTTTCTGGATGGACGGCCGTGAGACTCGGCGCCGCCTTCGGGTGAGCCGCCTCGCTCTGGCGTGCCCCTCATGGCCTCCATAGGATCACATCTCCCGGCGGCACCAGTTCGGGCGCAGGGCCGATCAGGGGGGCCCGCGCGGAGTCGTCTGCCTCCCGCAACGCGAGCTCGTTCCGGTGCCCTCCGGGTTGGACCCCGCCGAGGCCGTCAGCCTCGTGCTGAATTACATCACCGCGTACCAGATGTTGCATCGCTCCGCCAAAATCAGAGCGGACCAGCGCGGCCTCATACACGGCGCCGCAGCGGGGGATCGGTACCGCCCTGCTGCAGTGGGCGCGTCGCGCGTGGTCATGCCGGAGGCGTGACGGGCAGGCGTCAGGCGTGGGACCGTGAGGACCTGACAGAACCCGTGGGTGTCGAGACGCAGGGCTGACGAGTGGACACTGGCCACTCCCGCGCTCATTCTTTGAGAAGGGGACCGTTGGGTTTGTCGGGAAGCCAGGTCGCGGACGGGCGGTGCAGCGATGAAATACCGCAGCTCGCTTCGGTTCATTCTCGAGGGCATCGAGGGCATCGGTGTGACCCTCGCGGTCCTACCCACCTGGCCGATATCGAGGCGTTGGCTCAGGAACTGGGGTTCACGCGCCGAGGAGCGCGAGCGCACATGGGCCGGCGACGCGTTCGTGGGACTGGATCCGCGGGCCTCCACGCGCGCCATCGACGTCGCCGCCTCCTGCTCCGAGGTATGGCCGTGGTTGATCCAGTTTGGGCTGGGACGAGCCGGGTTCTACTCGTACGAGCTGCTCGAGCGCGTGGCGGGCATCCCGGTACGGAACGTGGAAAGCCTCGTTCCACATCTGCAGGGCATCGCCGTCGGAGATGAAATCCTGCTTCATCCAACGGCCCCGGGCATTCGAGTCGCGGCGGTGGAGCCGCTACGGCACCTCTGCTTCGGGGTCCGCGAACCGGCGGACGCACCGACGCACACGCCGGATCCCGGTCGTTCGTGGTCGATGTATCTCGAGCCCCGATCCGCAGCGTCCTGCCGACTGCTGCTCCGAGCGTGCGTCGATCCGCCCCGAAAGCCCACCTTCTTCAAGCGCCTCGCGAGCCTGCTCGAGGAGCCAATCGACTTCATCATGGAGCAACGGATGCTGCGCACCGTCAAGCGGCTGGCCGAGTCCACCACCGCCTGAGGTCGCCCCGCGGGATGCGCGCTCTCATGAAAGCGATGGTGCAGACGGGTTACGGACCGCCCGACGTGCTCGAGCTCACGGAGCTGGAGCAGCCCGTCCCGCGTGGCAATGAAGTTCTCATCAAGGTTCACGCGGCGTCGATCAACGAGTGGGATTGGGGGCGCCTCCGCGGTACGCCGTTGGTGAACCGCGCGATGTTTGGGTTCTTCAGACCACGCGCGAAGCACCGCATCCTCGGATGCGACATCAGTGGGCGTGTCGAGTCGGTCGGCGCGCGGGCGGAGCGGTTTCAGCCCGGTGATGCAGTCTTTGGAGATCTGTCCCGGTCGGGGTGGGGTGGTTTTGCGGAGTACGTCTGCGCCCGCGAAGATGCGCTGGCGATCAAGTCGCCCCGGATGAGCTTCGCGCAGGCAGCGGCGATGCCGCAGGCGGGGCTCCTTGCCCTCCAGGGTCTCCGCAAAGGTGGGATCAAGCGGGGCCAGCGAGTGCTCGTCAACGGCGCCGGCGGTGGCGTCGGTACGTTCGCCATCCCGATCGCAAAGTCCATCGGCGCCGAAGTGACGGGGGTGGATAGCCGCGCGAAGCTGGACGTCATGCGAAGCGTTGGCGCCGATCACGTTCTCGACTATGCGGAAGATGACTTCACCCGGAGCGGAGAGACCTATGACCTCATCTTGGATGTCATGGCACGCCGGTCGCTCGCTGACTATCGACGCGCCTTGAAGCCCGGGGGTATGTGCGTCCTGGTGGGCGGATCCACTTCGGTCATTCAACAAGCCATGATGTTCGGATCCCTCGGCGCGAAAAAGATCAAGCTCCTCCTTCACAAGCCAGATCCGGACGACCTGGCTCACATGAATGCGCTGTATGAGGAAGGCACGTTCGTGCCGAACATTGACCGATCGTATGGACTGGACGAACTGGTCGAGGCCTTTCGGTACTACGAGTCAGGGCACCACAAAGGCAAGCTGGTGGTGACGATGGTTCTGGACGAGCACCGTCCCCGCCCATGACCAGAGACTTCCCGTGGAATAGGGAGTCCATTACTGGCTACAACGTCATCGAGGCGGAGAGTCTTGATGCGGCGGAAAAGCTCGCTCAGTGCAATCCGTTCATTGCGAGCATCCGCAACGACGAGGTGCGGTCGATGTAGACCCCGGCGATTGCCCGAGGGGATGCGACGCGACGTAGACCGGGCCATAGGGCACGGACACGCAGCGGGATTGGACTTGGCCGACTCGCCACAGCCGCAGCGCCAGATCTGACTGAGGCTACGTGCTGGAGGGATCCTGCTGTCGCCCCGGGGGGTAGGGTCGGAGGGGAGCACACTGGATTGTCGCATCCGTCCGTGACGCCACTGCAGGGAGGCCGTCATGCGAGATCCCGCCGTAGTGCCGCCCGCCGCATCGCGGCTCGATCGCCGGGAGTTCGTGCATCTGTCCGCCTGCGCCGCCGCGGGGGCCCTATTGCCGGCCTGCGGGAAGACACCCACGGAGCCCGTCGCGCCCACCGCCCGGGTGGCAGCCGTCCGCGGGACCGATCTCGGCGCCATGACGCGCGACGTGCTGGATGGGATCGGCGGAATTGGGACGGTGGTGCACGAGGGCGAAACCGTGTTCATCAAGCCCAACATGGTCTCGCTGCCCGCCGCCACCGGCAACCGGTTCCTCATGGGCGAGTGCACCAAGCCGGAGATCGTGGTGGCCACGGCGGAGCAGTGTCTCGCGGCCGGCGCCGCCGAGGTGATCATCGGCGACGGGTCGCACGCGCTGGTGCTGCCCTGGGAGCGCGCCACCACGCTCGACGGCTCCACCAACCTCGTGCGTGAAGCGACACGGTTGAGCGCCGCCTGGAACCGGCCGGTGTGGGTCGCCTCGCTGGAGACCGATTCCCCCACCTGGGTGGACGTCCCGTCCGACACGTATCTCGGGTCGATCGCGGTCTCGAGCCTGGCCGCCCGCGCGGACCGCGTGATTTCCATCCCGGTCGCCAAGACACACGCCTGGGCCCAGCTCACGCTGTCACTCAAGAACTTCGTGGGCGTCACCCCGCTCGAGCGCTACGGGGACCTGCCTCGGGGCGTGTACGATCGCGGCGTTGTCTTCGATCACAGCAGCCCCCGCGCGATCGCGGCGATCTATCTCGACGTCGTCGCGGGCGTCACACCGGATCTGGCGATCATCGACTTCTCGATCGGCGTCGAGGGGGACGGCCCCACGCTGGGTCACGGCGGTCGCACCGTGGACCTGCGTGACCGCCACGGATCCTGGTTCCTGCTGGCCAGCACCGACCTCGTGGCCGCCGACGCCACCGCGGCGCGGATCATGAGTCACGACCCGGCGGCGATGACCCAGCTGGTCATGGGGTACGAGCGCGGCCTGGGTGAGATCCGCGAGAACCGCATCGAGGTGGTCGGCGAGCGGCTCGACGATCTGCGTGTCCCGTGGGCACCGGCCCGGTTGCGGAACCGGGCGCAAAGCCACGTGCAGGGCTGTCCAATGCGGGGATGTGAGGTGGGTGCGTAGGCCGGAGCCACGGCGGCGGCTGCGTCGGCTTTGCCGCCGCGGGTGACCACCCGTAGATGATCTTCGGTCGCGGAGCGCGCCGGCGACCATACCGCGCGGCCACAGCACACGGTCCCCACCACTCGTCCGCCATCGGCCTACCCCCAGCGCCCGTTATCCCGTGCCACGGGTGTCATCCCGATGAGTGTCGCGCCCCCTCCGTACCCAGCTCGCCCCGGCGCGTGCGATCCGTGAATCGCGCCAAGCGGGAGGCGCGCCATCTGAAGCTCCCCTTGCGGTGGCTGGATCTGGCGCCAACGGCGCGCCCCCCGGGGAGACGGCACGGAGACGGGGGGGAGACGAAGCCTCCCTATCCTCTCGCCAGCGTGGGATGCCGCGAGGCCCGGCAGACCGCTCCCACGCTCACCCCGTACCGGGGCGCCCAAGTGCTACCGCGTCGCGCAGCGAGAAGGAGGTCCACGATGAAACGAATCTCCCAAGCTCCCCTCCGGCTTGCCGTGTTGCTGGGGTTGGTCGTGTGGCTCGGCACCGGCTGCGAGTCCGTGACGGCGCCCGAGCTGACCGAGCCGTGTGTCTCGTGGTGCAACACGGTGGCGCCGTGGCCGCATGACGGAAAGCCGTTCGAGAGCGAGCTGTTCACGATCTACAGCGATGGCGCCAGCCGCGAG
>JAOTWJ010000021.1 GCA_029862925.1 Gemmatimonadota bacterium | reverse complement strand
TCATTGCCTGCTAGGGCTAGTAGCTTGCGCCCCCCCCCCCCTGCGGTGCCTATCTTCGCTTCCGTAATCCCCGGATGATCGTAAGGGGAAGCAGGGAGAATTTCGTTGCCCATGATAGGAGAACCGCATGACGGCTCGATCGCTTCGTTCGATTTTCGTTTGTGTCGCCCTAGTCGTCGGTGCGGCACTCACGGCAACGCCGGTTGTTGCCGCGGAGCAGTACGAGTGCGCCGAGTGCAAGCCTGATCCGGCGAACCCGAATCAGACGGTCTGCGCTGGTGGCCGCAGCATTGGCACCTGGCCCGGGTGCGCCACGTGCCTCAGGGTCTGCGCGTACGTTTAGGCGGCGGCGCTCGATGCAGAGGCCACACGACCGCTCGCGGACAGGCATGTGGTGGCGCCCGCTTCGGGCAGGCCTGTTGGCGTTCGCATTGCCGGCTGGTTGGAGCTGCGCAACGGATGACCACGCCGCGTACTCTGTAGCCTCATCGGGAACGGCTGTTCAATCGCAGGCGTTCCCTCGTTCTCGCTCAGGATATTCCCTACGTCCGGTGTTCACGATCGGCCAGGCCGAAGGCGACTCCACAGCGATGCTTGGCTTCGTCGCAGACGCAGCCTTCGGCCCTGGCGGGTCCATCTTCGTGGCAGATGCCGGGCAGCAGCGGATTGTCGTGTACGACAGCAACGGTCACTTCGTAAGGAGCTTCGGCCGCTCCGGCCAGGGGCCGGGGGAGTTCCTTGATCCGTCCAGCCTCACACTGTACGGCGATACGCTGTTCGTCTACGACTCCCGCCAAGGACGGATCACGGTCCTCGACACTGCAGGGGTCTACCAGCGCGCGGTTGCACCGCCGTCCACCTTCGTGCGGCATCTTCGAGCGGACCCCGAAGGGCGCTTACTACTCACGATCGCCGCTGATTCGTTCCTCGTCTCTCGGGTAACGAGTACCGGGAAAGGAGTCCAACGATACATCCCGCGACCCGCAGTCGAGAGCTCTCTGGCGCCCGAAGACACTCCTGAGCCCGGACCGGTTTGCACTCAGCCCGATGGCTTCGTTTACGCCAACCCTTGGCTGCTCGAATTGGTCAAGGTCGATGCCGCGACCGGCCGCGAGGTGTGGGGCTACAGGCAGCCGAGCCGCATCCTGCGACCTATCACGGCGAGCGGGGGCCGTTCGGGGACGGTGACACGCGGCGGCGGCATGTTGGGGCTCGTTTGCACAGACGTGCATCTGTTTCTGGGTTACCTAGATCTCCAATCTGGAATCATCCATTACGACGTGTTCAGTGCAACTGGCGAGCCCTTGGCACGCCTGGAGTTTCGCAGGGACGGTGAGCCGGTATACCCCGGATTCGTCGCGGATGGGCGCGGCACCCGGATCCTCGCGTTCCGAACGCGTCCTTATCCTCAGGTTTCGGTCTGGGACGTTGAGACCGGCCCAGCTTCGCCGTGAACCGCCCCCAGTTCCGGTCTCCGAACTGTGCGCAGATTTCTCCGGCTGCTCAGAATCGCCGCTTGGCGTGAGCTGGTCCTGGGCCTGCTGGTCTTTGTGCTGGGCGCCCGGATGATCATGCTGCACCGCCAGCTCGCAGACCAGCGGAGCGATTTGAGTTCTCTACGCGCGATTCGCAGCGCCCTCGATTCCGAGGCGAGCCGGATGACGCACGACCAACGTTACCTCTGGAGTCTGTTGGGCGCCTCGCGGCTCGCCGAGGATCTGGAACTGCGGGGTTACGACGAGGGTGGGGCTAGTCTCACCTGGCATCTGTCGGCACTCGCCGCACCGCACCTGTTCTTTACGCTCGACCAAACCTGCCCGAGTTGCGCAAGCAGCCTCCCAGTCCTGCAAGCGCTGGCTGCGGCTGCACCTTGTGGTCTCGGAATCGTGGCGATCAGTCTCAACGACCAACCGCCTCCAACTTGGACACGAGCGACCCTCGGCTTTGACGTCGTTCGCATGGCGACCGGGAGCGCATGGCGTCATCTGCCCCTTGCCACTCCAGCCGCTGCGATTCTTGTGTTGCCGGGCGGCAAGGTGGGCCGGTGGTGGATCGGCACGATGACGGAAGCGGAGGCCACGGAAGTCCGCCATGCCGCGGCGGTGGCCTGCAGATCGGGCTAACCCTCTCTAGGCCCCGACGTTCGGCATCGCCACAATTTCTCGCGGTTCGGAAGGGCGCCTGAGTCCCCTACGCACATGGGCCCGGATGCCACCGCGACACCCGGGCCCGAGGTACGTCGTGCGCCGCAGTGCCAACTAGTTCGGCGCGTGCACGCCCGTCCCACTGTAGGGGCGGTCCCGCCCGATGCTCGGCCCCGAGGGCGTCACCACCTCGTTGTTCATCTTCGCGATGAACTGCCGCAGGGAATTCGGGAACGGCTCGGTCTGCCCGTTCCGACCCCAGGCGTCCGTGTACCACACGTTCGGACCGTCGCGGTTGGAGATCCGAATCGAATTGATGTCCACATCGCGGTGCGCCCCGTCGAATGGCGAGCGAGCATCGTTCCACGCCACCGGCGCGACGGTGCTGTCGAGGACGAGACCCTCACAGCGGCCACCGCGGGCCCGCCGCCCGTCCGGCAGCACCTCATAGCACAGGTCCACGGCGTTGCCGACGAGATCCGGAGCGCTCGGGTCGTAGTACCGCGCCGGATTGAACACGTTGAAGTAGGGCCCGACGCTCGCGAGCCGCTGGCCGTCCGCCGAGCGCAGGCTCTCGGACATCTGCCAGCTCTCCCGCAATCCCGATCCGAAGCTCGAATTCGTGCCGTCGGCAACGAGCACGTGCCGCTCGACGCACGTCCGATCCGGGATGAGCCGCCGACCCCCGCCGTCGATGTTGTCCGGATTCGGTGCGACGACGATGGGAACGTCGCTCTCGCACGAGCGGGAGAACTCACCCAGATGCCCGATCGTCGAGATCTTGGCGAAGTGCAGCTGCGTCCCGTCACTGCACTTGGCGTGATACTGCAGCTCGTGATGCGGGTTGACGAACGCCCCGCTCCCGGCGCTTCCCTGATGCAGCGCCACCAGCACGTCGCACGTCACGCGGAGGAGCGCCTCGCCCACGTCGCCGAACCCCAGCGACATTTCCACGTCGTTCTCCCATTCGACCTTGTAGCCCACATGCGGCGCGAACAGGTCACCGGCCTCGTTGGCGTAGCCGAACGGCATGGAACCGACGGCGCTGTAGAGGTCCGACCCACGCGGATCGCGCCCGTGCTCGTGCCCGAACGTGCACCCGGACACTGGATCCACCGGCGGGTGCCAGGTGGGGTACAGCTTGCCGTCGGATCCCACCACCGCGTACTGGTCGTGGATCGCCGGCGTACAGGTGTCATCCGGTCCGGGGCTCCAGATCCCAAAGGCCCGGCTCGGCCCTGACGGTGCGTCGTCCGGCCCGACCGTGGAGCCGTTCTCGCACCCCACGAGGGGGACCAGGGCAACGACCCCCCAGACCGCGGCCAGCCGGTACATGCTCTGACGTCGCGTGCTCATGCTCACCTCATTGCTGAAATACGTCCGCGCACGGCGGGCCTCAGCGCCCTCCGATGGCGGGGGTTACGGCCATCCTCGCTGGACGGACCACCACACGGAATGTCGAGAATAGGGACTGAAAACATCCAGATTGTCGGCCCCCCAACCTCTCATCCAGAGGGCTCGCGCACCGTGACGGGGATCACGCCGACCGGCGGCGAGCGTCCAAGTGCAGCGCCGTCAGTTGGTTGGCGCGCCGGCCGCAATCCAGGCCCGGATGGTGTCGATCTGCGCCTGCGTCAGGCTGCCGCCCAGCGGCATGCGGGTTCCGACCCCGCCTACCAGGCCCGCCTCGCCTTCGAGCTTGAGCACCATGTAGCTCGAGTCCGGATTGGAAGGCGTCACCCGGTTGAGCCTCGGGACTTGGCTGGAGGGAATGCCGACGATGTTGCCGTATGCCAGGCCCGCGCTCAGGTTCATGCCCTCCCGCGGGCTCGACCCGGCATGACAGCTGCTGAACGCGCAGTTCTGCGTGAAGATGGCCTGCACGGCCGCAAACCCGGTCTGCCCGCCCGGTGGCGGCGGATTCACGGCGTCGTCGCTCGCGCAGGCGACCGCCGCGAGCGCCACCGCCATGACCCCTACACGCGTCCACCTCGTCAGCACCACGCCGTCACGTCCTTCCGTCTGCTCGCTGTCCGCGCGCCCGGTGCGCCGGCACGATGCGAGATAGACGCTCGCAACCGTGGCGTCCGTGACGGCCGTCACGGGAGTGCTCCCAGGGGTGCTTCGCGAAAGAACGCCGCCGCAGTGGAGACTGCGGAGCGGGCTGGGCGGCGGCGCTCTTGGCGGGGGGAGCGCTACCGGCCGGGCTTGCGGATCCGCTCGACCGACGTGAGGGTCTCGAGCCGGTCCAGGGCCCGCTGCAGGCGGTCGGTGGCGCGCTCGGCGCGCCGCGCCGCGCTGCGCGCGTCGCTCACCCCCACGCCGCTCCACACGGTACGCGCGTCGTCCTCGAGCACGTCGAGGCGCAGCGTGAGTCCACGACGCGCCAGCGCCGGCCGGATCTCCCGGTAGCGGCGCAGCAGATCCCGCCGTGTCGCCCGATACGCCAACTCGCACACCGCGCGCCGTGACGCTAGGCTGAACACGTTCGAGAAGAACATGTCGTACTCGTCCCGGTCGGGCTCGAACAGCACGAACTCTCGGCCGGGATACCGCTCGCCGTAGGACGCAAACCCCACCTGCAGGCGCGAGTGAATCAACGTCCGGAAGGTCTGCGACAGCAGCGTGGGCAACCCGCCGGCCACGAGCGTTCCCGGGGGAATGGCCCCCGCCTCGACACCCGCCGTCGTGTCCACCGGCACGATGGGGTTGATGCAGAGCACGAGATCCGCCCCGGCGTCGAACGCCACCGACGCGTGCAGGGTCTTGAGCAGGACGCCGTCCACGCAGTAGCGCCCGTTCACGGATACCGGCGGATACAGTCCCGGCAGCGCGCAGCTCGCCTGCACGGCGCGCGAGATCGGGACGTCGTCGAACCCCTCGGAGCCGAACCGGATGGCCCCGCCCGCGCCAAGGTCGGTCGCGACGACGATCAGCCGACGTCCGAGTGCCCGGAAGTCGTCCGTGCGCCCGTTGCGCGTGAAGGCCTCCTCGAGCGCCCGCCGCAGCGGCTCATTGTCGAACAGCGCGGTCGGGACCGCCCGCAGCAGCCCGCTCGCCGAGCGGAACGGGTTGGGTCGTTTGAGAAACGAGAGCAGCGCGTCGCCGGTGACCATGGGCAACTGCGCTCCGCGACGCAGCCACTCGCGGTACGCCGGCGTGAAGAAGAGCACCGGCAGGAGCGGATCGCCCGGCTCCTGCTCGGCGATGATGCGAACCAGCCGCGCGGGCGTGAGCCCGTTGGCCAGGAACGCCGCGATCAGCGAGCCGGCGCTGACCCCGACATAGACGTCGAGATCGGTGAAGTCGAGCCCGTCGATCGCTTCGTCGAGCGCCCGCAGGGCTCCGACTTCGTACACGGCACCCACGGGACCACCGCCGGCCAGGGCGAGCCCCAGCCGACGGCTTCCCGTCGTGCGCGCGCGCGTCATCCGCGCCACTCGAACGACCGCGTGGCGCCTAGGCCCGGCGGGCCGCCGCACGCCGCTTCACGCCACGCCGGTCGACGGCCTTGGTGAGCTCCTCGACGCGCTTCGTGAGTGTGGCGATCTCCTTGCGGGTCGGCACGCCGAGCTGGTGCATCGCCTTTTCCATCGCCGAATTGACCGGCGAGACGACCTTGCCGAACACGGCGCTCACGTCGCCCCGCATGTCCTTCACGTTGGTGACCATCGTCTCGAGGCGCTTGCGGTTCTTGGTTTCGTAGGCCGCGCCTTTCTTCACCAGCGTCTCGAACATCTTGCCGCCCTCTTCCTCCGCCATCGACAGGGCGCCGACGCCCGCGAGCCACACGTTCCGGGCCGAGTCCTTCGCCTGGGGCACCAGGCCCATTTCTTTCTTCTTCGCCATGGGATCTCTCCGTTGTTCCGCCAAGTTGCGGTGTTGGGTTTCTACCGTTCGCGCTACCGGGCCGTGCGCCGGGACGCTGCCCGCCGCGGGGACCCACCGTGGGTTTCCAGCTCGCGGAGCGACTGCTCCAACTGCTCCAGCCGGCCGCGCAACATCTCCATTTCCTCCCGGGCTTCCTGCAGCGGCTTCACCCGGTCGACCCCCGCCCGAACCAGGCGATCGACGCGGTCCTGAAACTGCTCGACGCCACGCTGTACCGCTTCCCCACCCCGACGGATCACCTCATGCAGCAGATCACTGGGAAGCAGCGACACGCCGCGCCGTTCTTCGTCGTAGATCACCTGCGCCAGGGTCTGCGCGGTCACGTCTTCGGCGGTCTTGCTGTCCACCACCTGCAGGCGTTGGCCATCCCGCACCCAACCGGCCAGCTCCTCCAACGAGACGTAGCGGCTCTCCTCGGTGTCGTAGAGCTTGCGGCTCCCGCCGCCGTACCGCTTGATCAACCGGACCATCGGCCCCCCTTGCCGTTCGGCCCCTGCGGGCCATTGCTGCACTGCGGCATAATATGCCGCAGTGCGGTAAATCTGTCAACCCCGCCGACGCCGGGCCTTCCGGCTCCAGGGCGGCGCGGGGGCGGGGGCAGGGGCGGCGTCCAGCCGTTGCAGCAGCTCCCGCCCCAGGGCAGCGAGGGCCGGGAGCCCCGTGGGGGGAGTGGGCATGAGGGGGAGGTCGGCAACGGGGGTGCCATCCGTGACCAGTCTCCGCAGTGCGGCAAGTCCACGGGCGTCGCGCTCCGCGAGCCAGGCCAGCAGCCGCACCCCGTCCGCCGCTGGTCGCGCGCCGGCGTCGCCCGCAACGAGTGGGTGCACCTGGTTGACGGCCAACGCCGCCACGTGGTGGCCGCCTTGGCGCAACCGACGGGCGAAGAACAGGGTGTCCGGAATCCGCGCTTCGCCCGGCGCGGAGACGACCAGGAACCGGGTCTTGGGGTCGCGCAGTAACCGCTGCACCGCGCGCGCGCGCGCGCGGAATCCATCGTACAACGGCGCGAACGCCTGGAAGAACTCGGCCATGTCGCGCAGCAGGTTGAGGCCGACGATGCCGTCGAGCAGGTCGGCCACGCGCCGTCGCACCTTGCCGCGTCGCAGATGCCCGTCTTTGGTGAACCATGGTCGCAGGGCCAGCCGCAGGGCCCCGCTGTCGAGGAACCCCACGATCCGATCCGGAGCCTCCAGGAAGTCCAGGGCCTGCCGCGTGGGCGGGGTGTCGAGCACGACCCGCGCGTACTGACCGGCCGCCGCCACTTCGAACAGCCGCTCCACGGCCATGTACTCCAGCACACCGGCGAGATGGCCGGCGAGTTGGTGGTAGAACCGGTTCTGGTAGATCCGCTCCGCCGCGGCCCGGTTGGGCGCGTAGCGGGCCACGAGCCGATCGAACGTGGCGCGCGCATCGAGCAGGCTCACGTCCAGTCGCCCCGGCGCGTCCAGCGCCACGCGCACCACCCGGTCCCCCGAAACGTCCTGCACGCCCAGCGCATCCTTGAGCCGGCGCGACGGGTCGAAGGTCATGACGAGCGTGTCGGCGCCCTCTTCGGCGGAGACGACCCCCAGCGCCGCGGCGAGCGTCGTCTTGCCGACCCCTCCCGCCCCCACGACGGTGAGCAGCGGCGCGGCCAGCGGCGCCGCGATCATGCCGACCCCTCGGCCGCGAGGGCCGGAGCGAGCGCCGCGACCAGCGTCTCCACCAGTGCCGGTCCGGCATCCGCCGCGATCAGCGGGAGCTCGGCGACCGCGCCGCGCCAGTGCCGCCGGAGCCGCGTCAGTTCCTCGTCGTTCACGGCCCGGCGTTGGCGCCAGAGATCCAGCGCGTCCCCCGGACCGGGCGGGCGACGGCGCGGCCACTCCGGATACAGCGCGTTCACCGCCACCAGGTCGGGCGGGCGGCCGACCCGGGTCGCGAGCATCTCGGCCAGCTCGAGCGTCTCCTGGACCGGCATCTCCTCCGCCAAGGTCGCGACCACGACCCCGCAGCGGTCACCGGCCGCCACGAAGGCGGCGATCTCGCGGGCCAGCTGCGCGACCGGCCCGTTGCCCAACACCTCGGCCACGAGCAGCGGCGCGGCGAGCAGCGACACGCCGTGTCCGGTCGCCGGGGCATCGAGCACCACGGTGTCCACACCGGGACCAATCTCCCCCCGCACCACGCGGAGCGCATGGCCGAGCACGGCCAGCTCCTTCAGGCCGGGGGCGCTCTCGACGAAATGATGGAAGACGGGACTCGCGGCGACCGCCCGTGCCACCAGTGCGATCGGGATGCGGCGCCGCACCAGCGCTTCGATCTCGTCGCGGGGCCGCAGGTTCTGGAGCCAGACGTCGTCACCGGCGGGGAGGATCTCACCGTCGGACGGCGCGGTATCGAGCAGCACGTGCTGGGTTTCGCGGGGATCGACTTCGAGCACCAGCGCGCGGCGCCCCCGGGCGGCCAGCGCGCGCGCCAGTACCGCGGCGAGCGTGCTCTTCCCAACCCCCCCCTTGCCGGTGACGACCAGCAGCTCGCGGCCGGCGAGCGGCGACGTCACAGCCGAGCGGCGATCGCCTGCGCAACGTGATCCGCGATCGCCATGATCGTGATCATCGGATTCACACCGCTCGATCCGGGGAACGCGCTCGCGTCCGCCACGTGCAGCCCCCGGACCTCGAACGTCTCGCCCGTCTCACCGACCGCACCGCGCTCCGGACTCACTGCCATCGCCGCGCTGCCCATCTGGTGGAACGACACGTACGACATGCGGCAGTGTCGGTAGCCGGTGGCGTCTGCCCGGGCCATGAACCGCTCGAGCCATCCGGCCCCGCCCGGCTGCGCGCGGGTGGGCGGGGTCTGCAGCGTGAAGATCTCGGTCGCGCCCGCCGCGGCCATGATCCGGGCGCCCGCTTCGATGGCACGGCGCATGTGCGCCGCGTCGTAGGTCGAGGGTTCGTAATAGATGCGGGGCTGGCCCCACCGATTCAGCGCGATCCGTCCCGTATCCCGGTCGCGCAGCAGGATGCCGACGTGTCCCATGTGGGCGAGCCGCCCGACGTCCCCGCGCAGTTGCCGCGCGCTCTCCCACCCGAACGCGCTCGCCGGCAGCGCAAAGTGAATCGGCCCGGTCTCGAACCGCGCGCCGTAGCCGTGGCCGTCCATGTCGGCGAATTGCGCGCAGTAGCGCGTCTGCATCGCACCGCCCCACGGCTCGACGCGTTCGGGAAAGAACGCCCCCACGGCACTCACGGGATGAAGGTGGAGGTTCCGCCCGATGTGCGCATTGGTGAGTCCGGAGCGGCGCAGCAGGGCGGGTGTATGGAGCGCGCCGCACGCCACCACCACGATGCGGGCGCGCACCGTCATGGCGTGCATGCGACTGTCCCGGGCCCGCACGCGTCCCTCCGCACCGACGGCGCGATTCCCGTCGAGCAGCACGCGTTGCACCTCGCAGTGCGGCACCAACCGGGCACCGGCGGCCGCGGCGTCGGCGAGATACGTCTTGGCCGTCGAGTTTTTCGCGCCGTGCCGGCAGCCGTACGTGCAGAACCCGCACTCGAGGCCTTCGAGGCAGTCCGTGACGTTCCGGGGAATGGGGTCCACCTGCCAGCCGAGCGCGCGGAGCCCGCGCTCGAGCAACTGGTCGCGCTTCGACGGCGTGCTCCACTGCGTCCCGACGTTGAGCCGCGTCTGCACCCGATCGAGCGACGCCTGAAACTGCGGGTCCGTGAACAGCGAGAGTCCGGATGCCCGGCTCCACTCGTCGCCGATCGTTTCGGGGAGCGCGAAGCTGGTGGTCCAGTTAATGACCGTGCCGCCGCCCAGGCAACTGCCGGCCAGGATGGGCATGGAGCCCGACTGCGTCATCACCAGGCCCTGATCGAGGAAGACGGAGTCGAACATCTCGCCCTCGATCTGGGTGAAGTCCCGGGCCGATGGGTTGCCACCCATCTCGAGCACGACGACGTCCCGTCCCTGTTGGGCGAGCAGCCCCGCCACCACCCCGCCGCCGGCTCCAGACCCGATGACCACGACGTCGCAGTCGAACGTCGTGTCCCGATCGACCGTGACGACGGGGAGCGCGTCCGCTCCCGCGGTGGGCTGCGGCAACGGTCCCGGATACCCGGTGGCCCCCCACACGGGATGTCCGTCGGGCGTGGGCGGCCAGCAGAAGTAGGCCACGTGACACAGCCGCTTCAACGCCTGAAACCCCGCCCGCTTGAGCGCCATCCGTGAATGCGCCCAACTCCGGAGCGTCGTCTCGCGCGTCGCCGCGTCCATCGCCGTGAACGAGCGGAATCCCTGCCCCTGGGCGAAGTTCGCCGCGGCGTTGTCAAGCAGCGTGAGCAACAGACGGAGCCGCGCCTGGTCGTGCGGGCTCCGCAACGTGGCGATCAGTTTTTCGACGCGGGCGGGCGTGCCGGCCGCCAGAGCCCCTGTCGCAAAGAACCGACCGGGGTCGTCTGCGTGGTCGAGGGCGGGGAGCAGTGTATCGCAGATCGCGGCCAGCACGGCGCGCTGGCGCGTGGAGAGCTCATCTGACACGGAGACATCATCCCGTGAAGAGTCGTGCTGGCAAAGTTACTCGGACACCGCCGCCGCAACGAGGCGCAAGGGGAGTCGGGGGGTCGGGGATGGCCGCCTGTCAGGCCGCCTCGTCGACCGCTTGCACCAGCCGCGCGACGGTGGCCACCGCCTGCGGCTCGAGATCCGGCGCCACTTCGAGCGCGTAGGTCTCGGCAACGAAGCCCACGTGGAGGAGTCGTCGTCGGGCGCGGTCGGCGTCGCCTTGCGCGGCCGTCCCGTCGAGCAGCGCCAGCCGGTGCCGTCCGAGGAGCTCGACGAACGGCGTGCTGAGCTGTGCCTGTGTCGCGGGGGGGCAGCTCACGTCGAGCAGGGGAGCAACGTAGTCGGCCCAGCCCCGCGCCAGGTCGCGGTTCTCGGGACGGCGCAGGTACGCGGCGCGCGTGCGGGAAAAGCGCGCCCAGGCGCGCACCGCGCCGCGGGGAAGCAACGGATGCAGGTCGTACAGGGGCGCCCGCTGCCGTCCGCGGGGCTGATAGCGCCACAGCCGTTCGAGGTCGGACCACGGCAACAGGAGAAACACGCCGGCGAAGCGCGTGTCCAGCACGATGAACGCGTCGTCGTCCACACCGACGACCGTCACCCAGTGGTTCCACTGCTCGATGCACAGCAGCACGGGCCGCCGCCGGGCGAGCCACCCGACCAGCGCCACCCGGGCAGGTTCGGCGGCGCGCCAACGCTCAGTCTCGAGCTGGCACCCGAGCCGACGCGCGGCGCGCGCCAGATCGTCCTCGTCCGCCCCGTGCACCGTGGCGCGCGCCAGGGCCGCCAGCTCGTCCTCGTGTGCGACGATACCGAGCGCGAGCAGCGCATGCTTGAGCGCAAACGGACCGCACTGCCAGGCATTCGGCTGGGGATAGATGCCCATGAGTCTTGCCGTCCTCCTACCCAAGATAGCATCCTTCAGGCGGGAGCCAACCAAAGCCACTATGACCGATACGAGCGCGCGGGTCGTCGTCCTGTTCAATCACGTGGACGAGGACGAATACGAAAAGATCCGGCACGTCGATCCGTCGACGCTCGGATTCGAGCCCGAATACGACATCCATGTCGCCACCGTGATGGAGGAGTACGGTGAGGTCGTCAAGGCGCTGCGCCGCGCGGGCTTCAAGGCGCGCGCCGTCAATCTGCGCGACGACATCAAGGTGCTGCAGCGCCTCGTGCGCCGCCCACCGGACGTCGTCTTCAATATGGTGGAGCATTTCCGCGACGACCCGGAGCTCGAGTCGGACGTGGCCGGCTTTCTCGACCTGCATCAAGTCGCTTACACGGGCTCGCCGCCGTTCGCGCTGTCGCTCTGTCGTCGCAAGGGACTCGCCAAGCACGTCATGCTCGCGCAGGGGGTCCCCACGCCGCGGTACCGCATCCTGCTCGATGCGAAGATCCCGCGGCGCCACGGTCTGCATTATCCGCTGATCGTCAAGCCGTCGCGCGAGGACGCGAGCGCGGGGGTCGAGCGTGAGTCGGTTGTGTACGACTATCCCGGCCTGCTGGCGCGGATCGAACACGTCTTCGAGGATTACGGGCCGCCCATTCTGGTGGAGGAGTTCATCGAGGGTCGGGAGCTGCACGTGGCGGTGTGGGGCAACGACGAGCCCGAGGTGCTGCCGATCATCGAGTTCGACTTCTCCGATCTCCCGGCCGATGTGCCGAACATCATCAGCTACGACGCCAAGTGGAACCCGCTCAAGGAGGAGTTCCACCGCGTATTCACCGTCTGTCCGGCGCGGCTGTCGAAGCGCGCCCTGCGTCGCGTCCGTCAGGCTGCGCTGGCGGCCTATCACGCGACCGGCTGCCGCGACTACGCGCGGCTCGACCTGCGGCTCACCAAGCAGGACCATCCCTTCGTGCTCGAGGTGAACCCGAACCCCGATCTCACCGAAGGTGTGTCGTTCATGGAGGCGGCGGAGCAGGAAGGCTACGAGTTCGAGGACGCCTTGCGCATCATCACCGAGCTCGCTCTCGGACGGATGCCGGAGCCCGAGGAGCCCGAGGAGCCCAGCGAGTCCACCGCGTCCGCCGAGGGCGGTTGACCGGACGGCGGTGCGCTGGCGTGGGCCGGGCCCGGCACGCATGTTAGACCCACTTCGGCACGGGGAACCGCAGTGAGCGACGTACCCGAGCGCCTCCGCACCGCGCTCGCGGAGGGCTACGACGTCCAGCAGGAAATCGGTCGCGGCGGCATGGCCACGGTCTATCTCGCCCGCGATCGCAAGCACGACCGGCAGGTGGCCCTGAAGGTGCTCAAGCCGGAGCTCGCGCTGGTGGTGGGAGCCGAGCGTTTCGTCCGCGAGATCCGTATCGCTGCTGCGCTGCGGCACCCCAACATCCTCCCCCTGTTCGACTCCGGCGACGCCAACGGCACCCTCTACTACACGATGCCGTTCGTGCCGGGCGAGTCGCTGCGTGGCCGGCTCGATCGCGAGCGCCAGCTGCCGCTCGGCGATGCGGTCACGATCGCGCTCGAGGTGGCCGACGCCCTCGCGCATGCGCACAGCCACGGGATCGTGCACCGGGACGTCAAGCCCGAGAACGTCTTGCTCGAGGCGGGGCACGCCGTCGTCGCTGACTTCGGCATCGCCCGCCCCGGGGGCGACATGGAGGGACGGCTCACCGAGACGGGATTGGCGGTGGGCACCCCCGCCTACATGAGTCCCGAGCAGGCCGGCGGCACCGGCGAAGTGGATGCGCGCGCCGATCAGTACGCTCTCGGCTGCGTGCTCTACGAGATGCTCGCGGGCGAGCCGCCGCACACCGGCCCGACGCCCCAGGCCGTCCTGGCGAGGAGTCTCACCGAGGACGTGCGGTCGCTGCGACCGGTGCGCCGAACCGTATCCCTTGCGCTCGACGCGGTGATCCGCCGCGCCCTCGCGCCGACGCCCGCCGACCGGTACGCCACCTGCCACGAGTTCGCCGAGGCCCTACGCACCGCGGCGGCCGCAGGCGCGGGCGAGGCGCTCGTCGCTCCCAGTCGCGTGCGCCTCGTGCGTCGGGTGCTCGGCCCGACCCTCGCCGTGCTCGCGATCGTCGCGCTCGGCCTCCTCGGCCGGCGCCTGCTGACACCCACGCCCGCCGTCGCCGCGAGCCGGCTGGGCCTCGCCGTGTTTCCGTTCCGCGAGACCGACCCAGGTCCGGCGAGCCTTTCGGAGTGGCTGGGCGACCTCCTGTCCACCGCACTCGAAGGCACCCCCGGGGTGCGCGTCGCCGACCCTTGGTCGCTCTGGCGGAGCCTGCGGCCCGACCGGTCGGCACCGGCCACGCCTCCCGACCCGATCGAAGGCGAACGTCTCGCCATGCGAGCCGGCGTCCGCCACTACGTGCTGGGTGCCGTGCTCCAACGCGGGGAGCAGCTGGACGCGACCCTGCGGCTCTACGAGGTCGGGACGCCCGAGCCGACGCACACCGTCACGGCAACCGGCTCGGTCGAGGACCTTCCCGCCCTGGTGCAAGAGCTCGCCGTGGCCATCATCACGCGCCTCTGGGAACTGGAAGGGATGCCAGAGGTCCGCGACATCCAGGGCTACACGACACGCTCGGCCGACGCCCTCAAGGCGTATCTGGACGCGCGCCTCGCCATGCGGCGCGGGATGGGGGACAGTGCGGAAACCGCGATCGATCGCGCGCTCGCGTTGGACTCGACCTTCGCGCTCGCCCTCGTCGAGGCAATCGGCATCAAGTCCTGGGTCCAGTTCCTGCGAGGGGAGTTTTTCTCCGGGCTCAGGGACCTCGCGGAGCGCGCGGTGCGCTCCAGCGATTCGCTCGGCGAGCGGAACCGCCTGCGGGCGCGGGCATCACTGGCGGCCGTCCGCACCGAGGGCGTGCGCGCCGCTGAGGCCACCAGTCGCATCCTCGAGATCGACAGCACGGATCACGGCGCGTGGAGCTCGCTGGCCTACTATCACGCCGAGTACGGGTGGCAGTACGGCGCAGACGAGTACGATGCCCGCGAGGCTGCGGAGCGGGCCGTGCAGCTCGATTCGACGTACGTCCCGGCGCTCGTCCAACGCGCGTGGCTCAGCGTGGTCTTCGAAGACTTGGACGACATCCGACTTCAGATCGCACGGCTCCGCCAGGTGGATACGGCACAGGGTGTGGTACGCGGCACGCTGGTCGCCCTGCGGGCGATCCTGGCGCCCGACAGCGCCTTCCCCTCGCTCGCCGACACGATCGCCTCGGCCACTTCCGGGGAGTGGCTCACCGCACACCGCTACTTGCGGTTTCAACGACCGAGCCGGGACGAGCTGCTCCTCGACAAGCTCCACCGGCAGGCGAGTCCCGGACGGCCCCAGCGCGCAGCGCTCGGCGAGTTGGCCCGTCTGAAGATCGCCGAGGGACGGCTCGCGGAGATGGACGCGGAGATCACCGCAGGGACGTACCAGGCCGAAGACCTGTACAAGAACCTGAACCGGTTCCTCGTGGCCGCGAGCATTGCCGGGGTCGGGCATCCGCCGGCCGCCGCGCGGGCCGTCGACTGGCTCATGGCGTACATCCCGCCCGATTCCGCCCTGTTCTACTTCGAGACGCGCCCCGTCTGGTGGACGTTGTGGCTGGTCGCCGCCTACCACGCGCAGTTCGGCGACACCACCGTCACGCGGCGCTGGCAGCGCACCCTCGGCACCCTCCCGGCCGGGGGCACACCGGCGGACTATCGGGGCGGGTTGCAGCGTGATCTCGACGCGCGGATCGCCGCGCGGCGCGGCGACTTCGATACGGCACTCCGGGAGGCCAGGGAAGCCGTACGCCTGTGGTCGATTCACACGGGGAACGACTGGGAGGCGCTCGCGTCCCCCGCCATGCGGTTTCATCTGGGGATGCTGCTCGACGCCGCCGGCCAACCCGACAGCGCGGCCACCCTGTTCCGCTCTCTCGTGCCCCCGGCGACCTGGATGGGCTTCTTGACGGCCCGGGCGTCTTATGAGTTGGGCCGGCTGGCCGAGCGCCGCGGCGACTTCGCCGAAGCCGCGCGCTATTACCTGAGCGCCGTCCGGTTGTGGGAACGGGGAGGACCCGAGGTCACCCCCTGGCGCGAGTCCGCCCAGGAGGCCTTGCGGCGGGTCGTCGCGAGAACCGGGTAGCTCAGGGGTAGAGCCGCTCCGTCCGCCAGCCGGCGCCGTCCCGCACGAACCGGAGTCGATCGTGCAGTCGGTTCAGGCGGCCCTGCCAGAACTCGATCCGCGCCGGCACCAGGCGGAACCCGCCCCAGAACGGCGGCAGGGGAATCTCCCGCCCGAAGTCCCGCTCGTATTGCGCCACGCGATCCCGCAGCTCGTCCGGGGTGGGCAGTACCCGGCTCTGGCGGGAGGCCCATGCGCCGATGCGGCTCCCGCGCGGGCGGGTAGAGAAATAGGTCTCGGATTCCTCGGCGGGAAGCCGCGTCACCCGTCCCTCCACCCGCACCTGGCGCTCGAGCACGGCCCAATGGAACACGAGGGCGGCGCGCGGATTGGCCGCGAGCTCCTCGCCCTTCCGACTCTCGTAGTTCGTGTAGAACACGAACCCCTGGGGGTCCACGCCTTTGAGCAACATCATGCGCGCCGACGGCGCCCCCTCCGGGGACGCCGTGGCCAGGGTCATCGCCTCAGGGAGGAAGATCCCCGCGCGGGTGGCTGCGGCGAACCACTCCTGGAACAGGGCGATCGGATCGGCGGCTTCGCTCGCATCGGGGAGGCCGCGGGCCACGCCTTGTCCGAAGGTGAGGAGGGCACGGACCCGCGCAAGCAACGACATGGGCGCAAAAGAAAGCGCGCCCCTGCGTGGCCGCAAGGGCGCGTCCGAGAGCGAACGAACGGCCTAGGCGTCCTGCGGTCGGTCGAAGACCAGTCCGCGACCGCAGGTCTCGCAGCGGAGCATCGACACACGCCCGGGCTGCTGCTGCCCCAGAACGTCACGCATCCGCCCACCACACGTTGGGCAGGTGAGCCGCGTCGTCGTCGTGCTCGAGCGGTACAACCGCGCGGCGTCGTCCAGCGAGAAGCCGCCGGAGGCCCGTACCCGGTGATCCCTGTCGGCCATGGTCACCTCCCCTCCACCACCTTGTATGCTAAGGGCCCTCCTGTGTAATAAGGCTGAAGTTGCTCTGAAAGTTCCGTGAGGGCGCCGGGCCTGGCCGACTGGCATCCCCTCCGCCACTCGCTAGCTTCCTCCCAACCATGACCGCATCCGACCAACGCATTCCGAACCTCCCCGACCGGATTGCGCGCCTCGCCGGCGTGGCAACGAATCTGTGGTGGACATGGAGCCGGGAAGCGCGGATCCTGTTCCGCGACCTGGACGTGGTCCTGTGGCGGCAAACCCGGCACAACCCGATCGCCGTCCTGCAACAGGTGGACCCGGCGCGGCTGCGTGAGTGCGCGGAGGAGCCCGCCTTCGTGGCCCTCCACAACCAGGTCGTCGGGGAGCTCGACCGCGCCCTGACGCGCGAGGGCTCCTGGTTCCGCACGCAATTCCCGGAATACGACGCCGCGCGGATTGCCTACTTCTGCGCGGAGTTCGCGCTGCACAACTCCGTTCCGATCTACTCCGGCGGTCTCGGTGTCCTGGCCGGCGATCACTGCAAAGCCGCCTCCGATCTTGGGGTGCCGCTCGTGGGCGTCGGCCTGATGTACACGCGCGGGTACTTCGACCAGCGCATCCGCCTGGACGGGTGGCAGGAAGACACCGACGATCCGGTGGATCCGAGCCAGACCGCCCTCATGCCCGTGCTCGACGAGACGGGCAGTCCGTACCTGGTCACCGTGCCGTGTGCCGAGCGGACCATTCACGTCGGCGCGTGGCGCATCCAGATCGGCTCCGTGCCGGTCTACCTCCTGGATACCAATCTGGAACGCAACGACCCGGCCGACCGGGCGCTGTCGCACAAGCTGTACGCCGGGGGTGCCGAGCTGCGCCTGCGGCAGGAGTGGGTGCTCGCGGTCGCCGGGGTCCGGTTGCTGCGGCACCTGAAGATCCAGCCGACCGTGTGGCACGCCAACGAAGGGCACGCGGCGTTCATGTTCGTGGAGCGGCTGCGGGAGCGGCTCGCGGCGGGCGTCCCGTTCGCGCAGGCAGTCCGCGAGATCCGGTCGAGCAGCGTGTTCACTACGCACACACCGGTTCCGGCCGGCCACGACAAGTTCAGTCGCGATCAGGTCATCCACTGCCTCGGCCCCTACCTCGACGAGCTCGGGGCAACCCGGGAGCGCCTGTTCGCCTTGGGGCATCATCCTAGCGAGGACCACGGCCTCTTTCACATGACGGCGCTGGCGATTCGCCTCTCCGGCCGTGTGAACGGTGTGTCGGCGCTCCACGGAGGCGAAACGCGGCGCATCTGGCACAGCATGTGGCCCGACCGGGAGCAAGGCGCGGTCCCGATCGGGCATGTCACGAACGGCGTGCATCTGGCGACTTGGATGGCCCGTCAGGTGATGGACCTGGTCGAGGCCCAACTGGGGCCCGATTGGGGGGCGCAGCTCGATCGACCCGACCTGTGGGAGGGCGTGCTGGGCATCGACGAGGCTCGCCTTTGGGACGCCCACTGGACCCTGAAGGCGGGACTCATCGAGTTTATCAGGGACGAGGCGCGCCGGCGCTGGCGCGACCAGTGGAAGGAACCGGGGCATCTGGTCGCCGCGGGCACGCTGCTCAGCACGCGGGCGCTCACCATCGGGTTCGCGCGGCGCTTCGCGACGTACAAGCGCGCCGACCTGCTGTTCCGCGACCCCGACCGCCTCCGACGCCTGGTCGTCGACCCGCACCGGCCCGTTCAGATCATCTTCGCCGGCAAGGCGCATCCGGCCGACGAACCGGCCAAGCACGTGCTCCAGCGCGTGTACGGGTTCGCCCGGGACCAGGCGTTCGAGGGCCGGATCACGTTTCTCGAGGACTACGAGATGCACCTCGCGCATCGGCTGGTGCAAAGCGTGGATCTCTGGCTCAACCTGCCGCGCGTCCCGATGGAGGCGTGCGGCACGAGTGGGATGAAGGCCGCGCTCAATGGCGTCCCGCAGCTCGGGACCCTCGACGGGTGGTGGGCCGAGGGGTACACCGGACAGAACGGCTGGGCGATCCCGCGCGCCACCGGGAGCGACGCGGACGCCGAGGACGCCGAGCACGTGTATCGGCTGCTCGAAACCGAGGTGGTACCGCTGTTTTACCGACGCGACGCGCGCGGCGTGCCCTTGGGCTGGGTGGAGCGGATGAAGCACGCCATTCGACAGGGCGCGCAGCACTTCACCGCGCGTCACATGGTGCAGCGCTACGCCCGGGACTACTACGTGCCGGCGATGCGTGGCGACACGCCGGGCGCTGACCCGACGGCGTGAGCGACCTCCCGCTGCACGGCTACCCCCGGGACCGGACCCGTCCCCTCCCGCCACTCCCGCGCGGGGCGGGCATCGTCCACCTGGTGGCGGAGTACTGGCCGTTCGCCCGCACCGGCGGGCTGGCGGAGGCCGTCCGCGGACTGGCGGAATACCAAGCGGCGGCCGATCAGGCGGTGACGATCGTGCTCCCGCTTCACCGCTCCGTGCGGGAGCGCGGGACCCCGCTCGAAGCCATCGGCGGGCCGATCGAGTTCCCCCTTGGCGACACGTACGAACAGGCGCGCATCTGGCGCGCCACGGCCGAGGAAACCGGACCGACGGTCTACTTCGTGGAGCACGCCGGCTACTTCGACCGCCCCGAGATCTACGGCGAGGGCGGCGACTATCCCGACAACGCCCGCCGCTTCGCCTTCTTCTCGCGCGCGGCCCTGGAGGCCCTCCCGCACCTCGTCCCGGACGTGGCCGTCATCCACGCGCACGACTGGCACACGGTCTTCTCCGTGATCTACCTGCGCACCGTGTTCGCCAACCGGCCGTACTACGATCGGATCGGCACGACGGTGACCGTACACAACGCGGCGTTTCAGGGGCATTTTCCCCCGACCCTGCTGGCGGACGTCGGTCTGCCGGCGGGCCTGTACGACTGGCGTCTGCTCGAATGGTACGACCGGGTGAACGTCCTCAAGGGCGGGCTGGCGTTGTGCGACATCGCCACGACAGTGAGCCCGACGCATGCCGCCGAGCTCCGCACGCCCGAGGGGGGATTCGGGCTGCACGGCCACTACCTGCAGATGGGGGACCGGCTGGTTGGTGTGCGCAACGGCATCGACGACGTGTTCTGGGATCCCATGACCGACGCGTTCCTCACCGCCACCTTCGGACCGGGCGACCTCGAACCCAAGGACCGGTGCAAGCGGGCGCTGCAGCGGACGTACGGGCTCCCCCTGCGGGCCCACACACCGGTCGTCGTGATGAGTGCGCGGCTCGTGGAACAAAAAGGCCTCGACCTCGTGCTCGCCGATGATGTGCTCCTCGACCTGGATGCGCAGTTCGTCTTCCTCGGGCGCGGCGAGGCGCGCTACGAAGTCGCACTGCGCGATCTCGCCCAGCGTGTTCCGGGCCGCGTGGCGGTTCCGCTGATGTTCAGCGAGCGCGCGGAACACCGGCTCCTCGCCGGGGCCGACCTATTGCTGATGCCGTCGCTGTTCGAGCCGTGCGGGCTGACGCAGATGCGCGCGCAGCGCTACGGCGCCCTCCCCGTGGGCCGCCGCGTCGGCGGCCTGAACGACACGATCGTCGACGGCGTCACCGGCTTCCTCTTCGATGCGTACTCGGCGCCGGCCTTCCACGAGGCCCTGGGACGGGCGCTGACGGCCTACGCGGACCGCGAGGCGTGGCTCGGCCTCGTGCGGGAGGCCATGCGGCTCGAGTACGGATGGGGCCCGTCGGCCGACATCTACCAGCGGCTCTACCGTCGGGCCTGCCGGGCCCGGGCGGCATGATCCGCGTGCGTGCCGACTCCCCGCGCTAGATCCTCCATGTCCGGTCCCCGCAGCGTCGTGATCCACGCGCATTTTTACCAGCCGCCGCGCGAAGATCCCTGGCTGGAAGAGATCCCGGTCCAGCCGTCGGCGGCCCCCTTTCACGACTGGAACGAGCGCATCGAGCGGGAATGCTATCGGGCCGTCGTGGCCGCGCGGATTGCCGGGACAGACGGCCGCATCGCCAGGATCGTGAACACGCTCGAGCACGTGAGCTTCGACGTCGGGCCGACGCTGCTGTCGTGGCTCGAGACCGCCGCGCCCGCCACCTACGCGGCGATGCTGGAGGCCGACCGGACGAGCAGCCGCGCGTTCGACGGCCACGGGAACGCCCTGGCCGCCCCGTTCCACCACGTCATTCTGCCGCTCGCCCCCCGTCGTGACAAGCTCACCGAGGTGCGCTGGGGCATGGCCGACTTTCGCCGGCGCTTTGGTCGGCAGCCCGAAGGGATGTGGCTGCCGGAAACGGCCGTGGATGACGAGACGCTGGACGTGCTGGCGGAGGCCGGCATACGGTTCACGATCCTGGCTCCCCACCAGGTCGAAGAGGCACCGCCGCACGGTCGGCCGGGGCTCTACCACACGGCCGCAGGACGCACGATCGCGGTCTGCGTGTACGATGGCGGGCTATCGCATGACGTCGCGTTCGGTCCCTTGGTCCGCGATGCGGAGCGGTGGACGGCCGCGTTGACGGCGCCGGGACCGGCCGAGCTCATCGCCGTGGCAACCGACGGTGAGACCTTCGGCCACCACCATCGTTTCGGCGAAATGGCGCTGGCGGCCATGCTGGCGCAGACGAGCGCGCGCACCGACGTCCGGATCGAGAACGTGGCCGCCTGGCTGGCGCGCCATCCCGCGCACGACCCGGTGCGCCTGCGCGCGCCGAGTTCCTGGAGTTGTGCGCACGGCGTGGAGCGCTGGCGCGCCGACTGCGGCTGCCGCATGGATCCGGACGGCGGCCTACATCAGCGGTGGCGTGCCCCGCTGCGGTCGGCGCTCGACTGGCTCGGGGGCGAGTTGCACGCCCACTACGAAGCGGAAGCCGCCGACGTGTTTGCGGATCCTTGGGCCACCCGCGATGCGTACGGCGACGTGCTCGCGGGCCTGCGCGACCTGGAGGATTTCCTGGCCGAGCACTGTCGCGCTGGTGGGGAGCGCGCCCACCAGCGGGCGGCGGAGTTACTCGAGGGGGAGCGTCACACGCTCGGCATGTTCACGTCGTGCGGGTGGTTCTTCGACGATCTCGCCGGCCTCGAGAGTCGGCAGGTGCTACGCTACGCCGCCCGCGCCGTGGAGCTGGCCGGCTCCGCCGCCGATGGGCTGGCATCGGCGCTCCGCTCCCGCCTGGCCGAGGCTGTGGCGAACCACCGCGCGGACGGCAGTGCCGCGGACCTGTTCGCACAGGAGGCGGCGCGCGGGGTGGACGTGGTGCCGGCGGTGGCGGCCGGCTTCGCGGTCGCCCGCACGGTCGCTGCCGCCGCGAGCGAGAGCGTGCCACCCGCATTCGCCGTGGCGGCCGACGCCGACACGGTCGTGGTGCGGCGGCGGCGCACGGGCGCGCGCACGCGGTGTACGGTCGTGGTGGAGCGCCCGCGTCCGGCCCAGATCCGCGCCCGCATCACGGCGGGCGTGGGCATGGGTCGGGTCTTCGGACTCCCGGACCTCCCGGAGCGGGCGCGCCGCGCAACCACCCCACAGCTCGTGCACGAGATCGTGGATCTGTGGCTGGTCGAGGAGGAAGCGGCGCAACTCAGCCGCGGCGTCCCGCTCGCCGAGGTCGCCGGCGGGGCCCTGCTCCGGGCCGTCGTCGCGCTGGCCGACGATGCCTCCGCGTTGGCGGTGGCCCAGGCGCTCGACCTCAGCGATCTGGTGGACCTGCTCGGCCACCCGATCCCGTTCGACGTCCAGACGGCGTTCCATCGAATTCGCACCGACGCCACCCGGACGGCGATCGCGCCGCTGGCCCGCCGGCTCGGGTTCGACTGAACGCCCCGCGGCCTCCCCGCTAGAAGAGCTTGGCGGCGAGCGTCGGCTCCTTGTCGGTGCGGGTCCCGAGCTTGAGGAACGTGGACAGGCGCACCGTCCCCTCGGCGTGCAACGTCTCGTGCACGGCTCGCACGGCGTCGAGAATCTGCGCCAGCTCACCCTCCACGTTGGACCCGTACGCGTGCAGTTCGACACGGAGCCCCGCCGCCTGAAGCAGCTCGTGCGCGCGCTGCACTTCGCGGCGCACCGATACGCCCACGCCGATGGGAATCACCTGCACTTCGGCCACGGCCTTCATGTCTCCTCCTCGTGGGGAGCAGTGCGTTCGGCGTGCAAGTGCGGGGTCGCGACGGCCAAGGCCGGCCCGAACCAGACGGTGAACCGCGCCGGCCAATGCGCCAGCTCCCGGTGAACGTCCGGCAGCCGCGCCCAGCGCCAGCCACGCGCTTCGGCAACGACCGGCCGCGGCTGTCCGTCGAACCGGCCGACGAACACGTGATCGAGCTCGTGCTCGATCAGGCCGGCGCCGACCGCCGCTCGATAGAGGAACCGGCCTACCGGCCGCAACTTGCACGCGAACCCCATCTCCTCCCGCAGGCGCCGCTCGGCCGCGGCGCCCACCGCTTCGCCGGGACGAGGGTGGCCGCAGCAGGTGTTCGTCCAGCGCCCGCCGCTGTGGTACTTGCCCCGGGCGCGTTGCTGGAGGAGAAGCCGACCGGCACGGTCGACCACGAACACGGAGAACGCGCGGTGCAGGACGCCGTGACGGTGGGCCTCGAGCTTCGACGTGGTGCCGTGCTCGCGATCCCGCTCGTCGACGAGGATCACCTGCTCGGTCATGGCAGGCCGGTCGGGCGGACCCGCCCGGCCGTCAGGCGGTGGGCTGGCGGGTGAGCACGGCGAGCCGCGTGGAGAGCTCCGGCTGAGAGACGGCTTCGAACCCGGGCGACACGGCGGCGAGCAACGCGTGCAACCCGGGGCTCGCAAACGAAAAGCCCCGGCGGTGTTCCGAGCCGGCGGGCCGTGGACCTCCACCCCGGAAGCGGAGCCGCATGCCCACGAGTCGGCGATCCACGCGCGTCTGCCCGAACCGATCCTCGCAGCTGCCGACGAGCGCTTCCATGTTGCTCGCCGCCCGCGGCTGGACGCGCCCGAGGCCGGCAAAGCTGACCGCATTCTGGGAGATCGTGAGCCGGGTGGGCTCCGCGCCGTGCATCAGCCACAGATCCAGAAACGGGACGGCTTCGGTCCCGGTGTCGTCCTGCATCCCGGTCGCTGGCGCCGTCTCGAGGATACGATCGCGGTAGGACAGGTAGCCGCTCGACCGCCGGGGACGGGCCATTGCCGCGGCGAGGTCCGGCGCCGGCTCCCGCGGACGGCAGAACACCGCGACCACCGGATAGTCGTAGGGCACCGGAATGTCCGAGCCGTCGAGGTGCGCCACAAACCCGTCCTCGGCGAACGAGAAGGCGCGGACCCGGTGGCGCACCGGGACCTCGGCGAGTCGATCGGACGAGAGCACGACGACCTTGCACCCGGCGGCAAGGAGCGCCCGCGCCGTGTCGGCGGCCCGTTCCAGGTCGGGATGGGCAAACCAGACCTCGGGGACGGAATACGCGGCCTTGCCCCGGAACTGCTCGGGCGTCAGACCGAGCTGGCGAGCGGCTTCGTCGGCGTCGACGCCGTTTTGCGGGGGATTCGACACCACGAGACGGTAGGTGGCCATATCGTCCGTCAAGCTATGGTCCTCCGGCGGACGGCGCCAGATGGTCAGCCCCGGGACGGTCCCCGGTCGAGCGCCCGCAGGAAGGCGGCCGCCCAGTCCTGGACCGAGTGGCGCCGCACGGCGCCGCGCAGCGACCGCATCCGGCGGCGGCGCTCCGCCCGCGGCATCTCCAACCCCTGCTGCAGCGCGTCGGCCATGCCGTCCACGTCATGCGGGTTTACCGACAGCGCCGCCCGGAACCCCGCGGCCGCACCGGCAAACTGGCTCAGCACCAGCACCCCGTCCCCGTCGACGCGGGATGCGACGTACTCCTTCGCGACCAGGTTCATTCCATCGGCCAGCGGCGTCACCACCATCACATCCGCCAACTGATACATGGCCACCAACTCATCGCGGTCGAGGCTCCGCCGCAGGTAGGTGATCGGCGTGAGGCCCACCTGCCCGAACTGCCCGTTGATCCGCCCCACCAGCGCATCCACCTCGCGCCGCAGCGTCCGGTACTCGGCAATCCGCTCGCGGCTCGGGACCGCGACTTGGATTAGGACCGACTCGCGGGCGTAGCGCCGGCCGCGGGCGAGCAGCTCGCCGTACGCCTCGAGCCGCTGGGGGATCCCCTTCGTGTAGTCCATGCGGTCCACACCCAGCAGCACGCGCCGACCTCGGCCGACCGAGGCGTGCAGCGCTGCCAACTGTCGCTGGACGTCGGCGGACCGCGCCAAGGCTTCGTAGCCCGCCGTGTCGATCGAGATGGGAAACGCGCCCACCCGGACCCGCCGCCCAGCAAGCTGCAGCGCGCTGCCCGCGCGCCGTGCGTCCGTCAATGCGGACGCGAGGCGTCGGAAATTGGTCGCCGCCGTGGCCGTCTGGAATCCGATGACGTCCGCGCCCAGCAGTCCTTCGAGCACCTGGCGACGCCAGGGCAAGTGCAGGAACAATTCGCTCGGCGGGAACGGGATGTGGAGGAAGAACCCGATGCGCAGATCGGGACGGCGCGCGCGCAGCAGCGCCGGCACCAGCTGGAGGTGGTAATCCTGCACCCACACGCGGGCGCCGCGCGCCGCGGTCCGCGCCGCCACGTCGGCAAACCGCTCGTTCAGCGAGACGTAGGCACGCCACCAGTGCCGGTGATATTCCGGCTGGCGCACCGCGTGGTGGTAGAGCGGCCACAGGGTCCGGTTGCAGAACCCCTCGTATGACCCCTCCACCTGATCGGCGGTCACGCTGACGGGCACGTTCGTGATCCCGTCGAGGATGAACGGCCGTGGCGCGCGGCCCGCCGTGCCGGTCCACCCCACCCACGCCCCTTCCGCTTCGGCAACGACGGGACCCAGCGCGGTGACGAGCCCCCCGGGGCTCGGTACCCAGGGACGCCGGGAGTGCTGCGGGGCGCGACGCACGGGCAGCGTGTTGGCCACAATGAGAATCGGCCACTGCCGCCGACGTCGGCTCGGCTTCGGCATCCTGCCCTCCCTCGTCCCCTCGATGCTCCGGCTTCGGAACCTAGCACGGCGCACGTCGCGCGGGCCACCGCGCCACGTCACATCGGTGATGCGCTATCTTCCAGCGTGGCTCCGACCGCCCCACCGCCGCTGCCATCCGACGTGGCCTTGTTTCTCGACGTGGACGGCACGCTCGTGGAACTCGCGCCGACGCCCGACGAGGCACGTGCGGCGCCGCAGGTGCCGGCGCTGCTCGAGCGGCTGCGCCAGCGGCTGGGCGGCGCCGTGGCGCTCGTGAGCGGGCGGTCGATCGCGACTCTCGACCGCATGCTCCATCCCGCCGTCCTGCCCGCGGTCGGGGTGCACGGCCTGGAATGGCGCACCGCCCACGGGCAGACGCACCGGCGCGCCAATGCCGCGGGCGCGTTGGCGGCGGCACGCGACCAACTGCACGTCTTCGTCACCGCCCACGACGGCCTGCTACTCGAGGACAAGGGGCTGACCGTCGCGCTCCACTATCGCGCGCGCCCCGATCTTGGCACCGAAGCGCGGAGCGTCGCCGAACGCGTCGCGCTCGACTCCGGCGGACGCCTCGAGTTGCTGGAAGGCAAGTGCATGCTCGAGCTCAAGCCGCCCGGGACGGACAAGGGGGGTGGGATTCGACAGTTGCTGCGCGATCCGCCCTTCGCCGGCCGACGGCCGGTGTTCGTCGGCGACGACGTCACGGACGAGGCAGGGTTCGGCGCCGTGAACGCCCTCGGCGGCATCAGCGTGGTCGTGGACCTGGATCGCGCCTCCGCGGCCACCTACCGCTTGGCCGACGTCACCGCCGTCCTGCGCTGGCTCGCGGGCGTTGAGCAGCGCCCAACATGACCGATCGGCCGACCGGAGTGTACCAGCGGATGATGCCGCGACGTGCCCGGGCCGCTGGCCGGGTGCACGCCGCTTTCTTCACCAGGAGCGCCGCATGACGACCCCGAACGACCTGCCGCCTCGCCGCCGCCCCACGCAGCCGCTGCTCGATGACCTGGGCCGCGCGATCGTCGAGGGCAAGGACGCGACCGCGTATCTCTGGCAGGTTCCCGACGATACCGCCACGCGTACCCGCTTGCAGGAACTGCTGGAAGTAATCAAGGACCGGTCAGCCCGGCAGGGCCGACGGGAAATGCCGAACCTGTGCGATGAGCTGCTGACGGCCCTCCGCGCCCAGGCGACGCCGCAGCAGGTCGACATTCTCCAGGACGGGTTCGACCGGCTGTACCGCCTGTGGTCGGCGGCGAAATCCGGTCTGCTGTAGCGCTATTCCTCGGGGCGGGGAGCTTCGTACCACCACGACGTGCGCGGATCCACCTGTTGGATCCGCACGCGGGCGTGGGAGTTCAGCACCTCGGCGGGAAGCACGAACAGCCGTGCGTCCCAGAAGACCCCCTCGAGCTCGAACGCGGACAGGGTTTCCTCCGACAGGCCGACGTCCACGGCGAGCTGTGCGTCCCCGGGCGGACCCTCGTCGTCGGCAAGCACCCGGTCGGTGAGCCACACGCCGATCCGCTTTTCCCCCTCGACGTCGCGGTCGCCACGAACCTCGAACCGCCACTTCGCGTCCACGAATCCCTCGCGCATGATCCCGCGGGCTTCGCCAATCGACGTCCGATGGAAGAGCCGCATACGCCTCCAACCCGCCCGTCGAGGTCCGCGCGGTCCGCGGCGACCCGTACGCGCGCGCCCCGAGCGGCCGTCATCACTACCCTACGGCGTATCCTGCAGAAGGGTTCAGGCGTGTCAAGACCGATGGCTGCGCTCGGGGAACTCCGTGCCGCCCCCGGGGCTACATTGCAGGACGGTCTGTCCATCCAGCATGCATCGAGGTGCCCATGAGGTTGACGATGGCCCTAGCGCTCCTGGTTACCGCCGCAGGCGCCGCCGACGCGCAGCGTGACCGCATCTTCCCGTTCGACTATCAGGTGCTCCGGCTCGACAACGGGTTCACCGCCTATCTGATCCGGGCCGGCGCACCCGGCCAGATCGCCTACGTCTCCATGGTCCGCACGGGCAGCCGCGACGAGGTGGAAGAGGGCAAGAGCGGGTTCGCCCATTTCTTCGAGCACATGATGTTCCGCGGCACCGCGAAGTACCCCGACTACGACGGCGTGACCGCCGCCATGGGCGCCGCACGCAACGCGTTCACCAGCAGCGACATGACGGTCTACTACCTGGTGGCGGCAAGCGAGTACCTCGAGCAGATCATGGATCTGGAGTCCGACCGGTTCATGAACCTCCGGTACGCTGAGCCGGACTTCCGCACCGAGGCCGGCGCCGTGCTCGGGGAGTACCAGCAAAGCGCGACCACGCCCTTCGGATTCCTCAACGAGAAGATCCGCGAGACGGCATTCGACCGGCACACGTATCGCCATACCACAATCGGGTTCGAGGCGGACGTGCGGGCGATGCCAGCGGGCTACGCCTACAGCCTCGAGTTCCACAAGCGCTTCTACCGACCTGAAAACGTCGTCCTCGTACTCGCGGGCGACTTCGATCCGCAGGCCGCCGAGCGACTGATTCGTCAGTACTACGCCGGCTGGGCACCCGGATACGTCCCCCCCGCCGTTCCCGCGGAGCCACCGCAGGCGGGACCACGCCAGCGCACGGTCGAGTATCCCGGCCGAACCCTGCCGGTGCTGACCGTCAGCTACAAGGGACCCGCCTGGAGCGCCACGGACCGGCTCACCGCGGCGTCCGAACTGCTGGGGCGCGTCGCGTTCGGCCCCAATTCCGATCTGTACCGCCGCCTGGTCATCCAGGAACGGCGCGTGCAGTCGCTCAATAACGGCTTCTCCCTGCAGCGCGATCCGAGCCTCCTCACCGTCTCGGCCACGATCATCAATCCGGGGGATCTGGACGTCGTGCAGCAGGCCATCGACGAGGCCGTCGGGCGTTTCCAGCGTGATCTCGCCGATGCGACGCTCCTCGCGGACACAAAGAGCAACATGAAGTACGGCTTCCTCATGGGCCTGGAAACCGCGCAGAACGTGGCGTTCGCCATGATTCCGTTCGTGGTCAACACCGGCGGCGTCGAGGCCGTCGACGACTACTACCAGACGTTGGACGCCGTGACGGCCGAGGACGTGCGGGCGGCCGCGCGGCGCTACCTCGTCGCAGACGGCCGCACGATCGTGACGATGGTGCAACGGGAGGGGGCACAATGAGGCGCGCCGCATTGCTGCCGGGACTACTCGTGGCCATGGGCACCACATCGCTCGCCGCGCAGGCCGGTCGCCCCAACGGGCTGATCACCCTGCCCGAGCCGGGCTCCCCGTTCGTCGCGTTCAGCCTCTGGGTGCAGGTCGGCTCGCAGCACGATCCCGCGGGCAAGGAAGGTCTCGCGGCCCTGACCGCGGCCCTGCTTGCCGACGGGTCGACGACGGCGGACGCGTACGACCAGATTCTCGCCAAGCTCTACCCCATGGCCGCGGGATACGACGCGACCGTGGACAAGGAAATGACCGTCTTCCGTGGGCGCGTCCACCGGGACAACCTGGAGGCCTACTATCCGCTCTTCCGCAACGCCGTGCTCGCGCCCGCGTTTGCCGAGGAAGATTTCGAGCGTGTCAAGACCCAGACGCTGAACTTCCTCGAGCGGACCCGGCGCTACGCACGGGACGAGGAGCTGTCCAAGGAGCTGCTGTTCTGGGTGGCGTATCGCGGCACCCCGTACGCACATCCGGAGGAGGGGTACGTCGCCTCGGTCCGCTCGCTCACGCTGGACGATGTGAAGCAGTTTTATGCCAGCCACTACCGCCGGGGCAGTGTCGTCGTCGCGGTCGGCGGCGGCTACCCGGACGGGTTTGGGCAGCGGGTCCGACGGGATTTCGACGCGTTGCCGGCGGGCCGGGTCGCGGCCGTGGCCGCCCCGCGCCCGGCGCCCCTGTCCGGGATCAAGGTGCTGATCGTGGAGAAGCCGACCGACGCGACCGCGATCTCGCTCGGCTTCCCCACGGACCTCGTGCGGGGGCACACGGACTTCTTCGCCCTCATGGCGGCGAACTCGTGGTTCGGCGAGCACCGCAATTCCTTCAGTCATCTCTACCAGGTCATCCGCGAGACGCGCGGCATGAACTACGGCGACTACAGCTACATCGAGGCGTTTCCGCTGGGGTACACGACGCAGCAGCCCCCGGTGAACGTCGCGCGGCGCCGGCAGTTGTTCGAGATCTGGATCCGTCCCATTGCGCGGACCGGCCCGGACGACCTGCACGACCGCGCGCTGTTCGCCACCCGCGCCGCCTGGCGGGAGCTGCAGCACCTGGTGGACAGCGGCATGACGGACACCACGCTCGCGGCGACCCAGCAGTTCCTGCGTAATTTCTCGGTGAACTACGGTTCCACCGTGTCCCGCCGGTTGGCG
>JAOTWJ010000143.1 GCA_029862925.1 Gemmatimonadota bacterium | reverse complement strand
ACATCCGCGCGCCGCAGGGGGTAATGATCGACCTCCCCGTCCATCCCCTCATCCCCCTCGTTGGGTCGGCGGGGACACCCGCCGCGGCCCCCGGCGTAGCGCCTGTTGGCCACGAGACAGGGTACGATCGCGTGACCGCGTGGCGCGAACGCGAGGCCGTGGATGGTCGGAGTCCCGTGGCTGCCGACGGGCGCGTGGCCGTGCTGCTGGCACCGCGCAGCGGCGAGCGAATCCTGGTGGCGGTCGCGCCCGGCCCGCCCGACGCGGACTTCGCGGACGGGGCGCCGCTTCCCTTTCTCGTGCGTCGCGCCGCGGGCAGCGGCCGCTGGGTGCAGGTCGTGGCGGCCGTGGGGCGGCAGCCGGCGGTCCGCCTCAACGGGGACGCCATCCAGGTGACCCTGGCAGGCGTGATTACGGAGGTGCGGCTCTCGGCGTCGGGTGCCGAAGTTCGGTGCGCGAACGGGCGCCGGGTGGTCCTCCCCGCCCGGCAGCCGTCGCCGGCCCCGCCCCGACGAGCGCCCGCCGAACCCACCGTCGTCCGTGTGCCGCTCGTTCCCGCAGCGCCAACGCTCGACGCGTGGCCGGACGGCGCGGCGTGGTTCGCGCTGGATGCGCCGAACTACCGGCGATCGGAGACGCCCTACGGCAGCCATGGGCCGTTCCGGGCGGGGGTCGAGGTCGTTGGACACGACGATGCCCTGGTGTTCCGCATCGATGTCGTGAAGCGTCCCGTCGTCGTGCGCGCGCCCGACGCGAGCGATCCCCGACTGGACAACGAGGCCGCCGACATCCACTCTGACGGCGTGCAGTGCTACGTGGGTGATGCGGACTGGGCAGGGTGGGTGGTCCTGCCCGACCTCGAGAGCGGTGGCGTGCGCGCCCGCGGGGTCGTGGGCACCGCGGGCCCCGAGCGGGCGGTGGCGGGAGCCAGCCGATGGACGGCCGACGGCTACCAACTGCTCGTGCGCTGTCCGCTCGGGCAGCCGGCCACGCCCGGCGACCGGGTGCGATTCACGGTGACCGTCAACGAGATGCGTCCCGAGCGCGAGCGCCGGGCGGGACAACTGGCGCTGGCGGGCGGCGGGTGGGTGTATCTGCGCGGAGACCGGGAATCGTCGGAGGCGGCCTTGGTGGCGGAGTTGGCATGAGCCTCATCGTGGTGCTGCACGAGCCCCAGGATCTCGTGAACATCGCGGGGGTGGTTCGCGGGATGAAGAACTTCGGGCTCCGGGATCTGCGCGTGGTGCAGCCCGCGGAGTACGAGCCGCGCCGGATCGAGGGCATCGCCCACAAGACCGGCGACATCCTGAAGCGGGTTGCGCACTACGAGACCCTCGACGCCGCGCTGGCCGACTGCGTGTTGATTGTGGGGTTCACCGCCCGCGGCCGCACGGCTAAGCACAACGTACTGCGCCCGCGCGAGGCGGCACCCGAGATGCTCGCCATGGCGGAGTCGGGGCCGGTGGCGCTGGTGTTCGGGCGCGAGGACAAGGGACTGAGCAACGAGGCGCTCGACCGCTGTCACCGGGCCGTGACCATTCCCACCAACCCGGCCCACGGGTCCCTCAATCTCGCTCAGGCGTTCTGCGTCGCGGCGTACGAGCTCTTCGTGCAGCGGGACACGCAGCCCGCGCTCAAGCCGCCCCGCAAGACTGCGCCGCCCGCCACGCAGGACGAGTTGGAGCAGCTGCTGGCCGCCGGCGCCGACACGCTCGACGCGGTCGAGTTCTTCAAGAGTCGCAACCCGGCGGTCGTGATGCGGACGGTTCGGTCGGTGGTGCACCGGACGCCGCTCGATCGTCGGGAGGCGAAGCTCCTCACGGCGATGTGCTTCGAGGTGCTGCGCTTCCTCGAGCGAAAGGGCGTCCGGTGAGCGCGCGCGATCCGTCGGACCTGGTGCCTGGGGAGACGTCCACGGGCTCGAAGCGCTCCGACGTGCTGTTTGGCGCCGAGCCCGGCCCTCGCCGCATGACGCGCAGTGCGGGCTGTCGGGTCTGGGACGACGAGGGCCGCGAGTATGTGGATCTTGGGATGGCCCTCGGTGCGGTGGCCCTGGGGTACGCCCACCCGACGGTCACGGCGGCCGCTGAGCGCGCGGTGCGCGACGGTGGGGTCGGGACGCTGCCACCCGTGCTGGAGCTCCACCTGGCCGAACGGCTGTTGCCGTGGGTGCCGGGCGGCGAGGCCGTGCGCTTCCTCAAGACCGGCGCGGAAGCGGTGGCGGCCGCCGTGCGGCTGGCGCGCGTCGTGACGGGCCGGGAGCGGGTGCTCACCTGTGGGTACCACGGCTGGCTCGACTGGTGTCAGGTGACGGCCGGCGTGCCGGAGGTCGTGCGCGGGTTGCGGCGGCCGATGCGGTTCAACGACCGGGCGGATCTCGCCGCCGCCGTCGCCGAAGGTGCGGCGCCGGCGGCCATCGTGCTCGAGCCGGTCGTCGAAGGCCCGCCGGATCCCGGTTGGCTGCGGGCCGCGCGCGACGCCGCGACACAGGTGGGGGCCGTGCTCATCTTCGACGAGATCAAGACGGGGATCCGGTTCGGGCCGGGTGGCGCGGCGGCACGGTACGGGGTACACCCCGATCTGGTCGTGCTCGGCAAGGGGCTCGGCAACGGGTTTCCGATCGCCGCCGTGGTGGGCCCGCGGGCAGTGTTGGCCGCGGCGACGCAGACCTGGATCTCCTCCACGCTGGCGACGGAGACCGTCGCGCTCGCGGCGGCGGAGGCAGTGCTCGAGGTCTGCGAATCCACGGAAGCGCTGGCGCACCTCCGCGCCGCCGGCGATCGACTCTTCGCCGGCTGTCAGACGCTGGCCCGGCGCTGGCCCGGACTCGTGACGGGCATCGGCGGCGTCCCGGAGTTCTCGTTCTTGCGATTCGCCGACGACGCATGCTCGGCGCGCGTGGCGGCGGCGGCTGCCGCGCGCGGCGTGTTGATCCGGCGTGGCCCGTACAACTTCCCATCCGCCGCGCATGCGCCGGCCCTCATCGACGAGACGCTGGACCGGCTGGCGGCCGCGTTCGCGGAGGTCGCATGCTGATCGACGTGCATGCCCATTTCTTCACCGATCGGTCGGGACGCACCGATTGGCAGGAACGCAACGCCAGCCGACTGGCCGCCGGTCGGCGGATGGGCGTCACCGCCCACGTCGCGTCCATCCTGGGCACGTGGGGGACCCGGTCACCCGTGTACTTCCCGTCGGCAGGCGACCTGCGTCACGCCAACGACCGACTGGCGGCGATGTGTGCCGACCATCCGGGCGTCGTCTATGCCTATTGCCTCGTGAACCCGAACTACACCGACGTCGCCCTGGCCGAAATCGATGCCAGGGCAACAGCGGGGTTCGTGGGGATCAAGCTCGCGGCCAGTCGGCGGGCCACCGATCGCCTGCTCGATCCGATCGCGGAGGCGGCCGCGGCGCGCGGCCTGCCGATCCTGCACCACGTCTGGCAGCATCGGTCTCGCGAGTGGCCGGGCCAGGAAGCCTCGGACGCCATCGAGCTGGGGGAGCTGGCGGCTCGGCATCCGGGGACGACTTTCCTTCTGGCCCACCTCGGCGGCGGAGGAGACTGGCAGGTCTCCCTGCGGGCCATCCACGGGATCCCCAACGTGTTGGTGGACCTGTCGGGCAGCGGGATCGACAGCGGGATGCTCGAACGCGCGGTCGAGACGGTCGGGGTGGAGCGGCTGCTGTGGGGCGGCGACGTCACGCAGGACACCGCGCTCGCCAAGCTGCGCTATCTCGACGCGTTGGGCCTGCCGGGGGAGGCCATGGACATGATCCGCCACGGCAACGCCGAACGCGTGTTTCCGGCGGGGTGCTTCCGATGATCCTCGACACGTCGGCCTACGTGGGTCCGTATCCCTTCCGCCACCTGGCCGAACACGGGGTGGACGACCTCGTGCGCCACATGGATCGGCTGGGCATCGACCGGGCCTGGGTCGGTCACTTGGCCTCGCCGTGGCACCGCGACCCGGCGCCGGCCAACCAGGAGCTGGTGCGGGCGTTGCGACCGTTGGCGGGCCGCCTCGCCCCGGTCCCGACGATTCACCCCGGCCTCCCCCGGTGGCAGGACGACCTCGCGCGGGCGCGAGACGGCGAGGCGCCCGCCGTTCGCGTCTTTCCGGGTGCGCAGGGGCTCACGCCCACGGGCTCCGCGGTCGAGGCCCTCGTGCAGGCGGCCGCCGAGGCACGCCTTCCGGTCGTGCTCACAACCCGGTTCGAGGATGTGCGGCAGCGTCACCCGCTCGATCACACGCCCGACCTCGAGGCCGCGGCGGTGCGCACGCTGGCCCGACTCGATCCGCAGGCGCGGCTCCTGGTCACCCACGCCGATGCGGCCTTCGTCGAGGAAGTCCACTTCGGGCTCACCCCAGACGAAGCCCGGCGCGTGCTGTGGGAGATCTCGTGGATCTGGGGTCCGCCGGACGACCATCTGGCGCGCCTGGTCACCACGGTCGGCGGGAACCGCTTTGCGTTCGGCACGGGAATGCCGCTCCGCCTGCCCGATGGGCCGGTCGCCAAGCTCGATCTGCTGGATCTGTCGGCCACGGCGCGCCGCGCGCTGGAATCGGGCAACGTGCTCGAGTGGCGCGCGTAGCGCCGCGTGAGGGGCGCGGTTGCCGTCCGGGTCCCGTTGACTATTTTTCCACCGGCCAAAGACCCGCGCCGTCGCGCGCGGGGCCCTGGGCTTCACGTCGGTCACATTGCGCATTGACGTCCGGCATCCGGGGCGTCTCACGCCGTCCAAAGGTGGACTATGGCCAGGTGGGTCGTGGGAGGAGGAGTGGTCCTGGCGCTCGGTGCGGCCACGCTGCTCGTGGCCGGCGGGGCGCGGTCCCAGGGGCCGTCGATTCCGCAGACTCCGCCCGACACGGTCGTGGACCTCACCTACGAAGCCCCCGTCGACGTGGACACGGCCGGCCTGCCCGGGCCCAAGCAGCCGATCTTCTACCGCCACGACATTCACGCCGGCCAGTACCGCATGCAGTGCCGGTACTGTCATGCCTACGTAGATCAGAGCGCGAGTCCCGGGCTCCCCTCGATCGCGTCGTGCATGGGGTGCCACCTGATCGTCGGGACGGGCAATCCCGAGGTGCAGAAGCTGCGGGAGGCCTTTGCCAGTAACACGCCGATCGAGTGGGTCGAGGTTCATCGCGTCTCGCAGTTCGTGAAGTTCCCCCACATGCGGCACGTGGTGAACGGCGAGCTCGACTGCAAGGAGTGCCACGGGCAGATCAACCGGATGCCGCAGGTCTATCGGCACGCATCGCTCAAGATGGGCTGGTGCGTGGATTGCCACGTCACGAAGGAATACAAGGACGAGCCCGGCCGTCCCGTGACGTCCGACTGCAGCGCCTGCCACTACTGATGGGCGGAGGATCGATGTCCGACGGCATGAATCGCCGGAGATTCCTCAAGGTCCTGGGCGTGTCGGGTGGCGGTGCCGTCGCGGCGTCCGGATGCTCCACCGATCGCGTCGAGAAGCTGATTCCCTATCTGGTCCCGATCGAGGACCAGATTCCGGGCATTGCCACCGCCTACGCTTCGACCTGCCGCGACTGCTCGGCCGGCTGCGGCGTTCACGTGCGCGTCCGCGAGGGGCGTGCGGTGAAGGTCGAGGGCAACCCCGATCACCCCGTCAACCGTGGGCGCCTGTGCGCGCGGGCGCAGGCCTCGCTCCAGGGCACGTACAACCCCGACCGCGTACGGCAGCCGATGGCCCGAACGGCGGCCGGCGGTTTCGAGCCGATTGGCTGGGACGCGGCGCTCGCCCAAGTCGCGGAGCGGCTCGGGGCGGGCGACCGCGGGGCCGTCTGGTTCCTCACGGGCAATGAGCAGGGGTCCTTTGGGCGGCTGGTGCAAGACTGGCTCGGGGGCTTCGGGTCGACCAATCACGTCGTGTACGAGCCATTCGGCTACGAGGCGCTGCGACGGGCGAACCGCGACGTGTTCGGCGTCGACGCGCTCCCGGCCTACCGGCTGGCCGACGCGCAGTACGTGCTCTCCTTCGGCGCCGACTTCCTGGAGACCTGGCTCAGTCCGGTGGAGCAGACGGCTGGCTTCGCGGTCGCGCATGGCTATCGCGACGGTCGGATGGGTCGCTACGTCCACGTCGAGCCCCGGATGAGCGTGACGGCGATGAACGCCGACGAGTGGATTGCGCCGGCCCCGGGCACGGAGGGGCTGGCCGCGCTCACGCTGGCCCACGTGGTGGCCAATCATCACGCCGAGCGCGCCCCGGCCGATGCGGCGTCGCTGCGCGCGCTCCTCACGCCGTACGAGCCCGAGGAGACGGCGGCCCGGACGGGTATCTCGGCGGAGACGATGCATCGGCTCGCCCGCGAGTTCACGGCGGTGCCGAGTGTGGCGCTGCCGGGGGGGATCGGGACGCAGCATCCCGCCGCGCAGGCCACGGCGGTGGCGGTGAACCTGCTGAACTACCTTGCGGGCAACGTGGGCCGGACCGTCGACTTCGGTGCCGATCTGAACGCGACCGGTGGCTCGAGCTACGCCGCGCTCACGACGCTGCTCGAGGCCGCCCGGGCTGGCCGGGTGGGCGTGCTGTTCGTGCATGGGGCGAACCCGGTGTACGCGACGCCGCCGGGAGCGGGTGCCGGTGACGCGCTGAGCCGGGTCCCGTTCAAGGTCAGCTTCTCGCGCGTGGTGGACGAGACGACCGCGCTGTGTGACCTGATCCTGCCGGATCATGACCCGTATGAGCAGTGGAACGACTTCGTTCCACGCGCCGGCGTCCGCTCGCTCCAGCAGCCGGTCATGCAGCCCGTATTCGACACGCGGCAGACCGGCGACGTGCTCATCGAGCTCGCCGGCCGGCTCGGCGCGGCCCCGGCGGCGCGGTTCCCCGGAGCGGGCACTCCTGGCGGCGCGTACAAGGCGTATCTCCAGCGCCAATGGCAAGAGGTGCAGCGCGGGGTCGGCGACCGACGGCCGTTCGAGGACTTCTGGCGGGCGGCGGTGCAGCGGGGTGGTGTGTGGGGGGACCCGCCGCGCACGGCGGTGCGGCTGGCGCGCGGGCTCGCGCTGCCGTCGCCCGAATGGTCGGCGCCCGACGGCCAGTTCACGCTGATCGCCTACCCGTCGGCGGCGTTGTTCGACGGACGCACGGCCAACCGGCCCTGGCTCCAGGAACTGCCGGACCCCGTGACGAAGATCACGTGGTCCACGTGGGTAGAGATCCACCCTGAAACGGGCGCCCGCCTCGGGATCGCCGAGGGCGATCACGTGGAGGTGACGTCGCCGCACGGCAGCGTCGTCGTCCCAGCGTACCTCTATCCGGGGCTGCGACCCGACGTGGTCGCGATGCCGCTCGGACAGGGCCATACGTCGTACGGGCGATATGCCGATGGTCGCGGCGTCAATGTGTTCCGGTTGCTCGCGCCGGAACCCACGCCGTTCGGTGGAGTGGGGCACTACGCGGCCGTTACGCTCCGCCTCTCGGGGCGGCACGAGCGGCTCGCGAAGACCGAGGGCCGCAACCGGCAGCTCGGCCGTGGCATCGCGCAGGCGGTGACCGTTGCCGGGATCGCGCACGGCGAG
>JAOTWJ010000142.1 GCA_029862925.1 Gemmatimonadota bacterium | reverse complement strand
CCAGAACCTCATGCGGGTGGGTCTCGATGGAAAAGTGGCGTATCATCGCTACTACAAGGCGCCGGGAGCGACCCTGCTCTCCAAGCTCGCGGGGGTGATCACCAGCAACCCCGTGCTCCTGGCCCGCCACGCCCAGGCCACCATGGCCGACAACTACTTCTACGTGTTCACCGAGGCACCCGACTCGCTGGGCCAGAAGGGGTTCAGCCTCGTGCTGGTGGACCGGCGCGACGGGCGCGAGCTGAGCCGGTTGTGGTTCGACGACCGGTCGCCCGAGTACGCGCTCGATCACGTGACGGCCACGGCCTACGTGTGGGAGAGCGACCGCGCGGTCGTCGCGCGCCGGTTCCCGCTCCCGCCACTCCCGCCGCCGGACCCGTGACCGACCTCGCGCGCCGCCGCTGGTTCGATCGCCGCTTTACGCTGGGCCTGCCGCCCGAGGCATTCCCCGACGTGCGCGAACGCGTGCGCGGGACACCGGCGCGACTGGAGGAGCGTGTGCGCGGTCTCTCCCGCGACGTGCTGGTGCGGCAACTCGACGGCGCGTGGTCGGTCCAGGAGAACGTGGGCCATCTGGTCGACCTCGAGCCCCTGTGGGCGGGACGCCTGGACGAGCTGCTCGCCGGCGCCGCGGCCTTGCGGCCGGCGGATCTGCAAAACCGCGCGACCCACGAGGCCAACCACAACGCCCGGGCGCTCGCGGAGCTGCTGGTTGCGTTCCGGAAAGCCCGCGAGGCGACAAGCGCGCGGCTCGACGCGCTGCCGGCCGCGGCCCTCAGCCGCGCCGCGCTCCACCCACGGCTCGAACAGCCGATGACCGTCGTGGATCTGTTCTTCTTCGTCGCGGAGCACGACGACCATCACCTGGCCCGGATCACGGAGATCCTCGCGTGCTCGACGTGATCCTCAAGCGCTTCGATGCGCCGGACGAAACCCGCCGGTTCACGCGCGGGCGGCTGGACGTCGTCCGGCTCGGCCCGCTCGTGATCGGCCGCGCCACCTACGAGCCCGGCTGGAAGTGGTCGGTGGACGTGGGACCCGCCATCGGCCAGGTGCTCTGCCCGGTCGAACACGTGGGCCTCGTGCTGCGCGGCACCGCGGTCGCCGCATTCGAGGACGGGCGCATCGTGGAGCTCATCGCCGGCCACCTGTTCTACATCCCCCCCGTTCCACACGACAGTTGGGTGGTGGGCGACGAACAGTACGTTTCGCTCCACTTCCTCGGCGCGGAGGATTACGCCACCGGCTGACGGGGCCATTACCCAACCCCTTTCCCACCCGATAGTTGCCGGCGAACCCGGGGGGCGGACACGGCCCTCCGGCGGAGTTGTGCGCTGCCGCACGGCAGCACCTCCGCCGTGGGTGCAGCCTTTCCTTTGCCCTTAGTGCAGCGGGTCGCCGCGCCGGGATCCCCCCGGACCGGCGGCCCGTCCGTCTCGTTCGGGGATCTCCGCATCCGTGACCGCATCGCGCATGCCAAAGAAACGCACGGCGCCCCCGGCAATGCTCGGCGGGGCCGGCCGATGGGTGACCGCCGGCATCACCACGATGGCGGCGCTCGCCGCGTTGCTCGTGAATGCGCGCAACCTCGGCATCAACTCGTGGCTCGGACTCGCCGACTACTCCGCCGCCCGGCTGGTCGTGGCCCCCCGTGCCGATACACTCTTCGCGATCGGTGACACGCTGCCGCTCGCGGCCACGGTCACCGATGCGCGTGGCGCGGTGCTCATCGGCACGTCGCTCACGTGGCGGTCCGACGACAGCGCGGTCGCCATCGTGGATTCCACCGGCAGCGTGATTGCCGTGGGATCTGGCGTCGCACGCGTGACCGCCTCGGTCCGCGAGCTGCGTGCAGAGGCCAAGGTGATCGTTCGGCCCCGCGTGGCGCAGGTGACCGTAGGCCCGGACAGCGTGCTGCGGATCCGGGAGGGCGATACGCTCCCGCTCGCCGCGCAGACGCTCGACGCCCGCGGGCACGCGCTCCACCGCCCGATCCGCTGGCGCAGTGACGATTCACTGGTCGCCGTCGTGGATTCGCTGGGCCGCGCAATGGCTCTCGCCCCCGGGCGCACCGCCCTCACCGCCGCGGCCGAGGGTTACGAGGCACACCTGACGGTGGACGTGCTTCTGGCCCCCGCGCGACTCGAGCACACCGCCGGCGACAACCAGCGCGTCCCGGCCGGCGCGGCGCTGCCGGAGCCAATTGTGGTCCAGGTGCTCTCGCCCGGCGGACGGCCCGTGCCGGACGTGCCCGTCCAGTTCAGCCTCGCGGACCCGGAAGGACGGGTCGAGCCCGACACCGTGCGAACCGACATCGGCGGCCGGGCGCGCGCCCGGTGGACGCTGAGTCCGCGCCCGGGCCGACAACACCTGCTGGTGCGCGTCGCGACGCTCGACAGCGGACTCGCCGTGGTGGCCGAGGCCGATCCCGTGCCGGGCAACACGCGCGTCGAGCAGGTGGGGGGACCGCCGATGGGGCGCGTCACGGAGATGCTCGCCGAGCCGGTCGTCGTACGCGTCACGGATTCCACCGGCACCGCCTTGGCCGACGTGCCCGTCACGTGGCTCGCCCTGGACAAGGGCGCCCTCGAGCCCGCCGCGCCGCGCACCGACTCGCTGGGCGAGACGCGCGCGCGCTGGACGCTGGGACCCAACGCCGGCCGGCAGCGCGCCCGCCTGCAAGTCGGCAACGCGCGCACCGTGCCGCCGTTCACCGCCGCCGCGCTCGCGGACCCCGGCCCGCCCGCGGCCATCGCCGTTCTTGCGGGTTCGAACCAGCGCGGTCCAGTCGGCAAGGGTCTGCCGAAGGCCGTCGTGCTCGCCGTGCGCGACGCCCACGGCAACCCGGTTCCGCGTACGGCCGTGACCGTCCGCCCCGTCCACGGCACGGTGAGCGACAGCGCCGCGGTCACCGACTCCGCCGGCCGCGCGCGCCTCAGCTGGACCTTGGGCCGCAGTGCCGGCAACCAGTTGCTCGAAGTGCGCGTGGCCGGGATCGACTCCGTCGCACGCGTCCGCGCCATGGCCGACGCGGCCGGGGCGGCGAACGTCGCGTTCCGCGACCCGCCGGCGAGCGCCACCGTCGGCACGCGGCGGCGGGTCGTTGTCACCGTCACCGACGCCTACGGCAATCCCGTGCGTGACGCGCTCGTCGTGTTCACGCCCACCGCGGGCACCGTCTCCGCGTCGCGCGTGGCCAGCGACGGCGCGGGCGCCGCTGCGACCGTGTGGACCCCCGGAGCTCCGGCGGGCGAGCAGCGCTTGACCGCCACCGTCCGCGGCACCAGCGTCACCGCCGCACACGCCGTGCGCGTCACCGTCCCGCCGACGAAACGGAAGTGAGGGAGGGACCATGATCGAGCACCTGCTGGCCCATCTCGCCAGGAACCCCGCGCTTCGCACCGAGCCGTCTACGGTGGAGCGCGTCATCCTGCACGCGCTCTACTGGGTGTGCTTCGGTCTCGTGCTTCGGGTCGCGCTCGCCGCCCTCGACATCGGCCCCGCCATTTCCACCGGCGCGCTCGGCTACCTGCTCGGCCTGGCGGCGGCGTGCGGCGTCTTCCTGTTCTGGGCGGCGATGCAGCGGCAGCCGCCTCCGGCCATGTGGTTCGTGTCCCACCTCGCCTGGCTCACCATGTCCTGCGCCCTGCTCGGGCTGGCCTTCGCCGGCGGCTTGATCCTGGTGATCGCCGTCGTCATGCTGGTCGCCGTCTTTCCGGTCCTCGCGTTCCTGGTCTACACGCCCATCGCCCTGGGCGTCACCGTGGGCCTGTGGTTCGTCTACCGGATCGTGTGGGGGTATCGGGCATTGCTGGACGGTTCGGCGGTTGGGAGGATCGGCGGAAGCACCGAAGGACGATCTGACGGAAGGACGGGAGGACGGACGGACACACTGGAGCGTCGGCCGATCAGCCGGCCATCGCTCCATCCGCCGGCGCATCTGCGCGGATAGACGGGGAGACGGGAAGACGGTCGGAGGGGCGGTTCGGCGGGTGAGCGGTTGAATTGTCGGGTGGCGGGTTGAGCGGATACGCGGTCCGCCCAACCAACCGCCGAACCGCCGAGTCATACCATCCCCGCCGCCGCGAGGCTATCGTACATTCATGCGACTCGCAGCCCTCGCCCTGCTGGTCCCTGCGCTGGCGTTTGCGCAGACCCCGCCCGATCTCGCCGCCGAACGAGCCGATTATACCCGCTGGCTGGAGACGTCACCGGGATCGCCCTTCGCCGGCTTGTACCATCAGTTCCTGCATGACGACTTGGTGTTCGGCCCGGGCGGCGACCCCGCGCTGGCCGAGCTGCCGCCCGCCACGCTGCGCCAGGAGCGGCGCCGCCTCGTGCTCCGCACCGCCGACGGCACGCGCACCGTCCCCCGCAACCATGACGTCCCGCTCGGCGGCTTTCACATCCGCGTCGCCGGCGAGCGGGGCAACGCGGTCGTGACGGTGTTCGGCACGCCACGCGACGCGGTGGTGCCCGGCTGGTATCCCTACGCGGCCGAGGTCGTCGTGGACGGCACGCTCGAGCCGCCGTCGCGCCCCGAGTCGCGCCGCATGCTCGGCCTGGACGGCGTGACCATCGAGGCGTCGCACGCGGGCACGTTCGTCGGCGCCGTCGCGGGCCAGGCCGCGCGACTCACGGTGTTCCGCATGCCCGAGCCGGGTACCGAAGAATCGGAACTGATGATCTTCTTCCGCGACGAGACCAACGGCCGTGGTACCTATCCCCCGGGCCGATTCCTCGCCCTCCGGCCCTTGGGTGGCGACCGGTACCGCGCCGATTTCAACCGCGCGCGCAACCCATTCTGCGCCTACAATGGCATCTTCCCCTGTCCCCTCCCGTGGGCCGGCAACGCGATCGCGGCGGCGATCGAGGCCGGGGAGAAATACGTCGCCAAGTGATGCGGGCCGCAGCGGTCCTGGTGGCGCTAATGCTCGCGGCGGGCGCGGCGGGCGCGCAACAACGGGCGGACGTCGACGGCCCCTGGCGGGCGACGCTCGATCTCGCAGGCGGCGCGCTCAGGTTCCACATCGAGCTGAGCACCACGGACGGACGCCTTGCTGGCCGGCTGTGCAACGCCGATGCGTGTGACCCGTTCTCCTCCGTGACGCGCTTCGCCCGCGACTCGGTGGTGCTCGACTTGGCCGACTACGCTGCGGCCATCCGCGCGCGCGTAACGGGTGACTCGCTGGTGGGTTTCTACCGCAATGTGGGGAACCGCGGCCCCCGCACGATTCCGTTCCGGGCGGCGCGCGGTGCGTGGCCAGCCGAGCCACCGGTTGCCGCGCTCGTCGGCCGGTGGGACGCCACGTTCAACCCCGCCGAACGGCCCAGCCCACGGGTGCTCGAGTTCCGCGGCACGGCGCGCGGGCTCGAGGGGACCATCATCTCCAACAGCGGCGACTATGGGCTGTTCTGGGGGCGCGCCGAGGCGGACTCGTTTTCCATGGCGCACTTCGACGGCTCGTTCGTCTACATGCTCACCGGCCGGCTCGCAGGCGACACGCTCGAAGGGCTGTTCCACGCCGGGCTCCGCACCCAGACGCCGTTCGTGGCGGTGCGGTCCACCGGCAGGCCGCATCTCACCGCACCCACCGAGGTGGTCCGTGCCGACACCACCGACCGGTTCACCTGGGCGTTCCCCAGCGTCGCCGGGAAGCTCGTGACCAGCGACGACCCGCGGTTTCAGGGCAAGGTGGTGATCGTGGACATCATCGGCACCTGGTGTCCCACGTGTCACGACGCGGCGCCGGCGATGGTGGACCTCTACCGCCGCTACCGGGACGCGGGCCTCGAGATCGTGGGGCTGGCGTACGAGGTCACGGGCGACACGGCGGTGGACGGCGCGCTGGTGCGACGCTACCGCGACAAGTTCGGGATCGAGTTTCCGCTGCTGCTCGCCGGCGTCAACGACGGCCAGTCTCCCGGCGAAACCCAACCGCAGCTCTCCGGCCCGATCGCGTTCCCCACGACGATCTTCCTGGACCGTTCGGGTCGCGTGCGCAAGGTGCACGCGGGCTTCTACGGCCCCGCCACCGGGGCCGCGCACGAGGCGCTCAAGCGGGAGTTCGTCGAGACCGTGCGGAAGTTGCTCGCGGAGCGGTAATCCCCACCGGCTGGAGGCGACCCCTCGGCTGGCACTCGACGGCTCACGGTGTTCTTGTTCCGCATGCCGACACTCCACGCACTCGGCCTCGCCTCCCTTCTTGCCCTCGCCGGTTGCGGGGGCCAGACCGACCGCCCGGCCGACACGGGCCAGCCCGCACGCGCCGGCACCCTCGACGCCTCCCAGGTGCCCGAGGCCCTCCGTTCCCTCATTCCGATCGCGCTGGAATGGGGGATCGGGGATGACGTCGATCGGAACCGCAAGGTCGATGCGGCCAGCCCCGAAGCCAGGGAGCGGCTCCGCCAAGCCCTCGCGCCACACCAGGCGCGCATCACCGCCTGGCTCGACTCCTTTGGCCAAGATCCCATGTCCGACGAGGCGGCGGCGTTCATGTATGCGCAGCTCGCGCTCGACGAGATCGACGCATCGGAGGGTCGGTAGATCTCGTCACGCCGCTTGGGCGGATTCAGCCGCCGTCAGGGAACTCAACACACCCACAGCGAGGGACCGCGGTGTCCGATCGACTCGAGCGTAACAAACGAACCGCCACGGCGTTCTACGACCTGCTGTTCAATCAGGGCCGGCCGGCGGAGGCGGTACGCTCGTATGTGGGCGACGTCTACATCCAGCACAACCCCACCGTTGGGGACGGCAAAGGAGCGTTTGTCGACTACTTCGAGCGGATGGCGAGGGAGTACCCCGACAAGCGGGTGCATTTCAAGCGTGTCGTGGCAGAAGGCGACTACGTGGTGCTGCATTGCCTGCAGGAATGGCCGGGTGACGCGGATTGGGCCGGGATCGACATCTTCCGGTTCGACGCCAAGGGGAAGATCGTGGAGCACTGGGATGTCTTGCAGGTGATTCCGGAGCACGCCGCCAATGACAACACGATGTTCTAGCAGCCGCGGCTGCGTGCCGCATGGCTCGACCCGCATCGCCGTTACGCGCGCGCTGCTCTGCGGGCTCCTGTGGCTGGTCTCGCCGTCGGTCGTGTCGGCGCAGCTGCTCACCATCGGCGGCGGTGCGCTCGTGACCACGCGCTCGACCGAACCGGTGGGGGAGCTGCACGGCGAAACGCCGCCCCTGGCGCGAGCCAGAGGCTATGTCACCCTGTCCTGGACCGACGAGAGCACGAAGCCCACCGTCATCTCCGCCGCGGAGCGGCCGGTGATCCATGTGGGGCGCGCATTCGCGGGCCTGGGGGCCGGCCTGCTGTGGCTGGAAGGGAACGGCTACCGGCCCTATCCCATGCTCGTGAGCTCGACCGTCGTCCCGCTCCCGGTGCCCCGCACGTCGTTCGTGCTGATCGCGTCCACGCTCCCGTTCCAGGACTTCGACTGGTCGCTCGTGTTCAAGGTCGGCGTCACGCTGGTGTTCGTGCGTTAGGCCACGGGCCCGCCGCCGCGGGCTGTGGGCGTGTAGGCGATCGCCGCCAACACGAAACCGCCGGCGACTGACGGCAGGACTCGTGCGTGCCTCCCCTGCCGAAACGGTGATCCCCAGCGACGTGCACGGCCTCGTGCAGCAGCCGTGGGGGCGGATCCCACCGAGCTACAGTCCGGACGCGCG
>JAOTWJ010000020.1 GCA_029862925.1 Gemmatimonadota bacterium | reverse complement strand
GCGGTCCGCACCACAAGCGTCCCGGCTGCGAACGCCCGTTCGCCGGTCGCATATGCGCCTGCGACGGTGCTCGTGTAGTGGCCCTGATTGGACCGTCGGGATCCCTCGAGAGACGTCGCCGTGAACTCCTCGACGCGCGCCGTGACGGACTCGACGAGCCGCTCCACCACGATGCCGTGCGCGAGCAGATTGTCGAGCACCCGCTCGTCGGGCACGGTGATGAGATACGCGTGGGGATAGGCGACCGTTCTGGTGGACACGTGATGCGCCAGGAAGGGGACCTTCGTATACGTGCGGAGGCGGTCGGTCGGCCGGACCCGGCGTCGCCCATTGCCGGCGTCCGTCACCTCCATGACGTAACCCTCGATCGTGAGCCTGGCGTCCAGCGGCTTGGCCTCGCTGGCGAGCGTGAACGATTCCTCCGGCGACGGCGCCGCGCCCCGGGCGATGGCGCCGCGGTCGGCCTCGCGGACCAAGCGCACCATGTCATCGCGATGCTGGTACAGATGATCGAGAAAGGCGAGAAAGAGTCGGTAGGCCCCCCGCACCCGGGTCTCGAAATCCACGTAGGGGTACTGCTCGTTGAGCACCGAGAAGCGGTTCCGCAGCCCGACGTAGTTGCTCAGGTAGCGGGGCTCCGGGCCGAGGGGCACCCAGCCCTGCGCGGGATCGGTGGGATCCACGAAATCGCCGTGCGGGATCGTGAGCGTGCCGTAGGCCTTGCGCATGCGGTTCGTGACGTCGGGCAGGAGCACGGTCTCCATGTACGTGCGGATGCCGCGGTCGCCGTTGGGATTGAGCCCCCACACCCACGTCACCGGCTCCTGGTGGTACGAGCCGTTGTGGGTGTGGCTGTCGAGGAAGAACACCGGGTCCCAGCGCTCGAGCGCGTTGGCGATGAGGCCGCGGACCTCGGGGGTTTCCAGCTTCATCCCGTCGCGGTTCAGGTCGAGGTGCTGGCCGTTGTACCGCTCCCCCACCCCGCCGGCCGGCCCCACCTGATTGGTGCGGTTCTGAGGACTGATCCGTTCGTTCCCATCGGCATTGAAGAGCGGGACGATCAGGAGTACGAGCCGGTCCAGGTACGGCGGCGTCTTGCCGAGCACCAGATCGCGCGCGAGCATCTGCGCCGCCTCTTTGCCCTCGACCTCCCCCCCGTGGATGTTGGCCTGGATGTAGACGACGGCGCGGTCGTCCCCCCGCAGATCCGCGGGCGACGTGGGGACCGGGTCTCCGATCACCAGCATGGGGAGGTCGCGCCCTTCGGGCGTGGTCGCAAGCCGCTCGACCCGCACCATGGGGCTCAGGCGTTGCAGCTCCCGCACGAACGCCGTCACCTCGGCGTACCGCGAGGTCTCGGTGAACCGGCTCCGCTCGGCGGTGCTAAGCGGACCGGTTTGGGCAGCGAGCGGTGAGGCGAGGCCCACCGCAAACGTCACAAGCAGGGCGAGCGGACAGGGCACGCTGGGGATCGTCTTCATGACCCTGCAATGTTACTCAGCGGAGCCACGGTCCGCACACACCAGGTTCCCGGCAAGCGGCCACGCGGGCGGACCCCAGGGGGGACGATGAGGGGACGCGAGGGTCACGGCGCCATGGCAGCATGGAAGCGTCACTGTGACCGGAGTGTCCGATGCGCCCACCCTTTGGTCTCGCGGCCCTCACCCTGGCGCTGGTCGCCGTCCGCGCACCGGCGCAGGAAGGCATTGTCCCGCTCGACTCCGCCACCGTTGCGACTCTCGCGCCGCTCGAATCCCGTATCGGCCGTGCGGCCCAACTCCGGCTCCGCACCGCAACCGGGTCGGTGGTGCTCCTCGCGCCGCGGCTGCGCCCGTCGGGCCTCGGCTATCGGGCGCGCGAGGGGCCGGACCCGCGTCTCGACGGGCGCGGCTTTCTGCTCCAGGCCAAAGGCCGCGCCACCTGGACCGGGGCGGCGGTGGGCGCGGTCGTGGCGGGCCTCGGCAGTGCCCTGCTTTTTTCGCAGCTCGCGGGACTCGCCTGCCTCGACGGGCCGGCCACGTGCCGAGCGCCTCGGCTCGAAAGCGCGGTCATCGGCGGCTTGATGGGTGGAGCGGGAGGCGGGCTGGTCGGCGGCCTGATTGGTGCGCTGATTCCCCGGTGGCATACGATCTATCGCCACCCACCGCCGTGAGCGTGGCGGCACCCCTGCGAGAGCTCGGCGTCGGTTCCGGGCGTGCGCACCACGGATTGATCGGTTTGACGACATGGCGACCTGGAGGCGCTTTCGACGTCGCTTGAGCCGCCCGCCCCACCCGACTAGCTTCCCCTCGCCCCCAGCATCTAGGGTCCGCTAGCCGTCTAGCCGCCGCTCCGTCTAGCCGTCTAGCCGTTGGACAGGTGGCCGAGTGGCTGAAGGCACACGCCTGGAGAGCGTGTAACCGGGTAACCGGTTCGTGGGTTCGAATCCCACCCTGTCCGTGCACCACCACCGCGTCGAGGGTCGCTCCGTTCTAGCGGCCCTTCTTCTTCTCGAACAGCGACTCCCACCCGTGCTGCACCGCGCGCGCGGAGCCGAGGCCGAGCGCGACCGCGAACGCCACGCCCACGGCGCCGAACGCGATCAGGAACGCCGCCAACACGATCTGGCGGGCGAAGCCGAGCTGCCACAGCGCCAGCGCGCCGACGATCGCCAGCAGCACGCCTTTGAACAGCTTCGCAACAAGGCGCGCGTGCTCCAGCTCCTCCTCTTCGAGCGCTTCTTCGAGTCGCCGGCTCAGGAGATTCGCCACGAGGATCCCCACGCCGGCGAGCAGCGCCACGAGCGCGAGATTCGGGAGATAGAAGACCGCGCTGTCGATCGCGCGGGACAGGACCATGAGCCCCCAGATCTGGAGCGCATTGTCCAGGAAGACCAGCACGATGATGAGGAAGGCGACGTTGCCCACCAAATTGTAGAGCGCCGCGCGCACGTCGCCCTTCCCCATGGCTCCCCGCCAGCCAACCCGCCCGCCGAGACGGTCCAGCCGCAGCCAGACGAGGATCCGCACCACGAGGCGCTTGGCGACCCACCCGGCCGCCACGCCGAGGGCCAGGACCAGCAGGCCGCCCGCGAGCGTGGGAAGGTAATCGCTCAGCCGCCGCACGAACTCCGCCAGCGGACCAGTATCTTGCTCCTGCATCAGGCTGCTCCCTTCGCGAAGAACAACCGCTCGAGCCGACGGGCTTTCTTCTGCTCGACCTCGCGCACCACGAGCACCGGCACACGGCGCCGCTGCGCGATGATGTTGGGGATCGTCTCCCCCACGAGCGCGGCAAGCGGGCTCGCGCTCGGCGCGCCGATCAGGACGAGGTCATCGCGCCGCAGTATCTGCGCGATGCCCCGGGCAATCTCGCGCCGGCGCAAGACCTCCAGCCCAGCGTCGATCCCCGCCGCCGCGAGCGTCGCGCGCGCCCCTGCCACGAGCTCGGTGGCCTCACCCTCCGGCATCCCTTCCGGCACCACCGTCACCGGCTGGACCTCCGCCTCGAACCACCGGCTCAGCGCCGGCGCGAGCTCGGCCGCGAGCTCCGGATTGGGCCCGCGGGTCACCGGGAGCACGATGCGGCCAATCCCATCGGGCTTGACCGTGCCATACACGATCCCCACCTGACACGGCGCGTCCTGCAGCACGCGCTCAACGATGGACGCCACCACCCGCTCCATGAAGGAATAGGCTACCGGCCGACCGATGACTAGGAAATTGCATTCCTCCTCGCGCGCCGCCTCGACGATGCCGTGGCTCACGCGCCGAGCGATCTCGACGACCGGGCGCACCGGCACGCCCCGTCGCTGGGCGTACTCCGCCGCCCGCTGGAGCACGGGTTCCAGCTCCCCTACCCGGTGCTGGCCCGTAGCGAGCGCTTCCCCTTCCGGCACTTCCACCACGCTCACCGCCACCACTTCGCCCTTGTGCTGGGTGGCAATCGCGACCGCCACCTCCATCAGCGACTCCACCGTCCGCGGACTCGAGACCGCGACGAGCACGCGGTACTCCTTCCGCTCGATACGCTCCATCCACTCGGCTCGCTTGAGATGCGCGGCCTCGCGCTTCCGGCTGTAGCCGTAGTAGACGCCCGCGCCTGCCGCGATCCAGCCGCCGGCCGCCACCCACGCCATGGGATAGTGCGTGAAGAGAAAGACCGCGAGGAACAGCATCGTGCCGATCGCCAGGACGGGCACGAACGGCATGAGGGGAACGCGGAATCCGCGGTCCAGATCGGGTCGCAGCTTGCGCAGCCGGATCACGGCCACGTTCACCTGGACGAACAGCAGGAGGAACATGATGTCCGCGGCCGCGGCGACGTCCTCGATGGGCAGCAGGATCGCCATCCCGATCACGATCAGGGCCGACGCCGCGATCGCGACGTGCGGCGTCGCCCGGCGGGGGTGCACGGTGCCGATCACCGTCGGCAGGTTCGCGTCGCGCGCCATGGCAAAGGCGACGCGCGAGGACGAGTAGATCGTCGCGTTCAGTGCCGAGAGCGTCGAGAGCAGCCCGCCCACCAGGATGACGAACCCGCCACCCGCCAGGAACTGGTCGGCGGCCCTCACGAGGGCGACCTCCTTCTCCTGACCCAGGAACTGGGTGACGCGCATGCCCTCCGGAGCCACGACGGCGCCAATGGCCACGAACGCCACGAGCAGGTAGATCGGTACCACGATCGCCAGGGACAGGAAGATCGCGCGCGGGACGTTCCGCTTCGGATTCTCGACCTCTTCACTGGTCTGCGCGATGATCTCGTAGCCCTCGAACGCGATGAACGTGAGGCCCATCGCGGCGAACACGCCGCCCCAGCCCGTCGTGAAGAACGGCTCGAAGCTCGTCTGCCAGTCCGGGCGACCCGCCAGCACCCAGATCCCCAGCCCGATGAACCCGCCGATCACCGCGATCTTGCCCACGGTGACCACGTTCCCCGCCTTGCCCGTCTCCGAGGCGCCGCGGAAGTTGATGTACGAGAACACGACGCAGGTGAGCACCGCGAGCCACTTCTCCAACGTCATGAACCCCAGGTGGAGCGACGGCGCCCCGGCGGCCTCGAGCACGAGCCGGAAGTAGGCGCCGAAACCGAGGGCGTACAGCGAGCACGCCACCGCGTGCGCGAACCACGACATCCACCCGCTCAGGAAACCGTTCGGGTCGGGCAGCGAGGTCTTGACCCACAGATACCCACCACCCGCGTCGTGGAAGGCGCTGCCGAGCTCGGCATAGGCCATGGCCGTGAGCAGTGCCACGATCCCGTTCAGCAGGAACGCGACGATGAGGGCGGGCCCGGCAACCCCCGCCGCGATTCCGGTCAAAACGAAAATGCCAGCGCCGATCATGGCGCCGACACCGATCATCGTGATGTCGAGGAGTCTGAGCTCGCGGGAGAGCCGTACTTCGGTCGACACGGCCGGGAATCCGGGTGGGAGTCGCCGCTATTCTCGCTTGCCGCTCGTCGCCGCGCAAGGCGCCACCGGGCACTAGAGACCGACTGGCCTTCCTTGGGATCAGCTTCACGCGGCGCACGCACTGCGCCGCGCCGGCAAGTCGATTATCCCGGAGGTGCGGTGGTGCCCGCCCCGCTTACCGATTGGCGCGCGCGCCGGCTGCCCCCTCGAGGTAGCCGGCGATCCGCGAGCGCTCCGTCGGCGTGAGCGACTGGTTGAGCATGATCGTCATGCGAGCGCCCATCCGATCCACGACGGCCGACCATTCCGCCGACGAGTACTGCTCCGGATCCGGGAGTTCGTGGCAGCGACCGCACACGGCCACGAACAGCGGTCGGTCGGGCCCAGTGGGGAGTCCGGCTTCGCTGACCCGGAGCGCGTGCTCGATGAAGTACCGGAGCAGTACCGTCCGCTCGGCCGACGAGGGAATCGGCACGCGCGCCGGTTCCTCGAGCCCGTCCATGCGCAGCCACATCCGGCGGACGACCCGCGGCCAGTCCGCCGACGAGTGGGTGAGCGGCGTCGGCAGGGCATGACACGCGGTGCAGTACCGCTCCACCAGCCGAGCACCTTCGGACTTGGCATCCGGGAGGTCCACCAGCGTGAGGCCGGCAGGTGGCAACGCCACCTTCGCCGACGCAAGCAGGATCGCATCCCGGTCGTGCGCCTCCGCCGATGGTGCATCCGTGCCGCGCTCGGGCGCCCGGTCCGCACATGCGAGGAGCCCGAGCATTCCCATCACCCAGCGAGCCCGACGCGCCCTCACTGCGATCAAGAGTGCTCCTCCCTTCCGGTGACGATGGCCCGGGCCCGACACGGTGCGCCGAACCGGCCCCTACAGGTTGTGCTTCTCCATACGGTACCGGAGCGTGTCTCGAGTGAGTCCCAATAGCCTCGCCGCCCGCGTGACGTTGTGATCCGTCCGGGCGAGCGCCTGGTGGATCAAGTCCAACTCAAGATGCCCAAGGTCCACCCCCCCCGGGGGAAGCCGCAGGGGGGAGGGCCGATCGTCGGCCATCGCGCCCGGCAGGCTGATCTCGCCGGGGAGATGCTCCGGGCGGATCTCCTGCGTTTCCTCGAGGATGAGCGCACGCTCGAGTACGTTGCGGAGCTCGCGCACGTTTCCCGGCCACTGGTAGCCCTCGAGGACGCGCATCGCAGAGGGACTGAGGCGCGGAGGATCCCGCTTGAGATCTCGGGCCAGCTGTCGCACAAAGTACTCGGCCAGCGGGGCAATATCTTCCGGATGTTCCCGGAGAGGCGGAATCGTGATCGGGACGACGTTGAGGCGGTAGAACAAATCGCTCCGGAAGGTCCGGTCCGCGATGGCCGTCTCGAGGTTGCGGTTCGTCGCGGCAATCACGCGGACGTCGACCGTGATGTCCCCCGTGCCGCCCAGGCGCTTGAATTTCGAGTCCTCGAGGAATCGGAGCAGCTTCGCCTGAGCGCCGAGCGGCATGTCGCCGATTTCGTCCAAGAAGAGCGTCCCGCCGTCGGCCAATTCCGCAAGCCCCTTCTTGCGCTCGCGCGCGTCGGTGAATGCACCGCGTTCGTGGCCGAACAACTCCGATTCCACGAGATGCTCCGGCAAGGCCGTACAGTTGATCTGCAGGAACGGATGGTGCCGTCGCTCACTCTGCGCGTGGATGGCTCGAGCCAGCAAGTCCTTCCCCGTCCCGCTCTCGCCGCGGAGGAACACGGTCGCACGCTCGGCCCGCGCCACTTTTTCGACGGCCTCGGCCAAGGCCTGCAACGCCGCCGAGCGCCCCACCACTTCCACGTCCGCGAACTGCCAACTGTGCTGCTTCTCGAGTACCGCGACCCGCTGCCACAGCCGGCGAGCCTCGAGCCCCTTATCGATCGTAATGAGCAGGTCGTCGAGGTCGGGCGGCTTTTGGAGAAAGTGGTACGCCCCCGCCTTGACGGCTTCCACCGCAGTCTCGAGCTCGCCATAGGCCGTGACGATGATCACCACCAAGTCCCGGTCGAGCTCGCGGAACCGCTTCAGCAGCTGGAGCCCGTTGGCGTCGGGCAGGCGGAGGTCCAGCAACATGAGAGCAGGGCCGACCTGCTCCACCAGGCGGAGTGCCGCGCTCCCGGTCGCTACCCCATGGACCGTGTAGCCTGCCGTCGTGAGGTGCTCGGTCAGCCACGTGCGGGTGAGCTCATTGTCTTCGACCACCGCCAGCACAGCCGGGGTATTCATGCGTTCGCACCTTCGCGCGCGGGTGCGGCAAAGACCAGCGTGAACGTGGACCCGCGGCCGGGCTCGCTGCTAACCTCAATCGAGCCGCCATGACGGTCCACGATCCCGCGCGTGATGGCCAGGCCCAGGCCGGTCCCCTGATGCTTCGTCGTGTAGAACGGTCGGAAGATCTTCTCCAGTTCGTCAGGGGAGATCCCGGTCCCCGTATCGGAGACCCCGATCCGCACGCTCGTGCCCGTTCGGGTCGCGGTGAACGTCAGGACTCCGCCTGGAGTCATCGCCTGGATGCCGTTGAGCGCGAGATTGACCAGGGTCTGCGTCATGAGGTCCGGGTCGACCTTGATCTTCGGAATCGCCGGGACCTGGCGAGTCTCGATCCGCACGCCGGCCGCCTCGGCCTGCGGGCTGACGAGCCCCACGACGCGGTCGACCAGCTGCGTCGGGTCGGTCCAGATCGTCCGCGGCGCCTTGGGCCGGGCGTACGACAGGAGATCTTGAATCGCCGCCTCGATCCGCCGTAGTTGGGCCCGCATCTGAGTGACGATGTTCCCGCTTGTCGCGTCGTCTCCCACTCGTGCCGAGAGCAGATCCAGCCCGCTCACCACCCCAATGACGGGGTTCTTGATCTCGTGCGCGATCCCGGAGGCGAGTTCGCCCACGGACGCCAGCTGCGCGGCCCGGCGCATCTCCTGGTCATGCAGCTCCTGAATCCGGTGGGCCGATGCCCGAAGCTCACGGGACATCTGGTTGAACGTGCGTCCCAAGTCGCCCAGCTCGTCGGCCCGATCGATCTGTACTTCGACCCCCAGCTCGCCGCCCCGCAGACGCTCCGCCGCCCCCACGAGACCGCGCAACGGCGAGACGATCGAGCGGGCGACCATCCAGACCACGGCGACCAGGAGCAACGCGAAGCCCGCCTCCAATACGGCGGCGAGCAAAGCCAGTCCATGGAGCTGGCCGAACACGCTGGCGACGGGTGCCTCCGCCAAGTAGCGCCAGGCATGCCCCGGCACCGCGACGGACGCCCCCACCACTTCGACCCCTTCGTAGTTCGTGTAGCGCTGCGTGCCTTCGCGCCCAGCAACGATGAGGGGCGAGGCCAGCCGCGAACCATACTCGAGCCCTGGGCGCGGATGCGACGCGAACAGCGGCCGTCCCTCTCGATCGACGACGAACGTGTGGATGTCCCCGGCCAGATGGGGCGAGATTCGCAGGAATCCCTGCACGCGCTCGAATCCGACGGTGGCGGCCAGCACGCCCACCGGCCTGCCGTCAGCGTCCCGGACGGGCGTGGCCAGTCGGTATACGGGACTCACGAGACCCCCGACCGCATCGAGGTCCTCGGTGAAGAAGCGATCCCGACCCCCCGCCAGCAAAAGCGAGGTTCCCGACCAATCTGCGCCCACGCGGCCGGGACGCGTCGCCGCAAGCACCACCCCGCTCATATCCAGGACAAACAGTTCGGAGAACGGCCGAAGCTCTCGCAACTTCCGCTCAAGATGCTCGCGCAGCAGGTCGTCGACCGAAGGATCGGCGCGACCGGCCTGGCGGGCTGAGGCACGGAGGGCGACGCCCCGCGCCAGCGTCGTGTTCCCGGCTGCGACCGCGTCGAGATTCTGTTGGTGTCGTTCGATCTCGGTCGCGACGTGCCGCGCCTCGACCTCCGTGATTGCCATGAGGAAGCGCCGCACCTGCCCCTCGATGATGCGACGCGTGACCTGGTAGCCCACGGTGTTCGACAGGAACAGCGGCACCAGCGACAGCACCAGAAACCACGCGAGGATGCGCCGGCGAAGACCGCCCTTGAGCTGCGTGACGTTCCCCACCCGTTCGCGCGACCTACGGCCCGCGGTCCGTGTCGCGCCGCGGCTCCACCAGCGCATGCACCAACGCCTGGTGCCCCGATGCCTTGGCGATCCAGAGCACTTCGCGCAACGCGGTGCTCGGGCGATCAGTGGGTGGAGTCGCGCTGTAGATCACCATGCGTGGGGCCCGGTCCGCCACCCCTCCCACCTCCTGCAAGAGGGACACGCCGTCCATGCCGGGCATCCGCAGGTCTGTGACCACGATGTCCGGCTGCACCCGGCTGGCCAGCCGCACCGCCTGCCCGCCTTCTTCCGCCGTCCACACCTGGAACCCCGCTTCGCGCAGCGCCGCCGCGACGCTTCCGAGAACCAAGCGGTCATCATCCACCACCAGAATCTTGGCTCGCGCAGGCATCCCTCTCCCGTGCCCGCCTTTCGACAAGAACCGATCCAACCCGGCGTTCCACGCAGGCCGGTGACGACTGGGTCATTTCCTCACCTTCCTGTGCGGGCAAGATCGGTACCCCGCCGCAAGCCACGAAATCCTCCCTATTCCTGTACCCTCGAACTCCGCTCTGTCAACCACAGTGGGTGAAATGCACAAGACGGCCTGGGTATTTCCCCCAGGTCCTGTGTTGGTCACGTCGACCAGGCCATCGCTAATCGTCACGGGGGTAAACAGTTAGAGGAGGTGTCCGCCGCCTGGCACATCCTCTGCCTCTACGGACCTTGGCAATGGTAGCCGTCCGCTCCGGACGGCACGCGTGATCGGGAACCGGGAGGAAGCACATGCGAGTCGTCCGGCTGCTCGGGATCGGGATTGGGATTCTCCTGGCGGGGGCCGCCACCACGCGGGGGCAGGCACAGGACGACGCGAGCGCGACGTTCGCACAAAAGTGCGCCATGTGTCACGGCAAGGCCGGTGCGGGAGATGGTCCGGCCGCCGTGGCCCTCACTCCCAAGCCGCCGAACTTCGCCGACCCGAAAGTCCAGGCGGCCGTCACCGATGAGGCGCTCGCGGCGGCGATCACCAATGGAAAGGGCTCGATGCCCGCGTACAAGGAGCAGCTCACGCCCCAGGCGATCAAGGCCATGGTCGCGTACCTCCGCACGCTGGCCCCGTCAGACACCAAGCGGTGAGCCATGGCTGAGGCGGCGACGCGCGGCGGGCACCCGCCCTGGCGGACGCGCGGGGAACAAGCCGGCCGCCTGTCGCGGCGACTGCTGATCCCCGTCCTGGGCATCGTGCTGGTCGTCGCCGTGCTCGTTCCCGTGATCGCTCGCGGTGGTCCTCGGGTTCCCCAGCCCGTGGCTTTCAACCACCGCAAGCACACGCAGGATCTCGGACTCGCTTGCGACTTCTGTCACCGGTACGTGCGCACGGGCGCCCATTCGGGCCTGCCTGATGCGTCGACCTGCTCGCTCTGCCACTCATCCCCCCAGGGGACCTCGGCGGAGGCCGCTCGAGTCACCGAACTCCTCGCGGCCGGTGATTCGCTGCACTTCAACAAGCTCTTCCGGATGCCCGACCACGTTTTCTATACCCATCGCCGACATGTCGCCATCGCTGATCTGGCGTGCGCCACGTGCCACGGCGACATCGACCAGACCGAGCGCCCGCCGCCGCGGGCGCTCGTGACAATCGACATGGCGTTCTGCGTCAGCTGCCACAAGGCGGAGGGCGCGACGTTGGACTGCAACGCCTGCCACCGGTAGGGAGAGCACGACGGATGGGATCCACGCGACGGCAGTTCCTTTGGGCGATGGGCGCCACGGCCGCCTCCGTGGGCGTCCGCTGGACGTCCGACGTGGTGTGGGCCGCCCAGGGGTCGGGCGATCCCGGGTGGTCCCCGGGGACGGAGCGCTTCGTCAATTCGTCCTGTCTCGTCTGCCCGGCGCGTTGCGGGATCCGCGGGCGCGTGGTAGACGATCGGCTGGTGCGCCTCACGGGTAACCCGTTCCATCCCATGAGTCGCGGCGGACTGTGTCCCCGCGGCGTTGCCGGCGTCCAACTCCTCTACCACCCTGACCGCATCTCGGCGCCCTGCCGGCGGGTCGGCGCGCGAGGCGCCCAGGCGTGGGAGGAGATCACATGGGACGACGCGCTCGGGCAGCTCGGCGCGCGTCTCCAGTCGCTGCGCCAGCGTGGCCAGCCCGAGGCGCTCGCCCTGCTGGCGGGGTATTGCGCCGGGAGCATGCACGACCTGTGGCAGCAGTTTCTGCAGTCGTACGGGTCCCCGAACTACATCGCCGATGACTACGATGACGGTACCGCGGCCGTCATGGAGCTCATGCACGGGATCGGTCGCAGCCCCGGGTACGACCTGGAGCGAGCGGGCTTCGTGCTCTCCTTCGGCGCGCCACTGTTTGAAGCCTGGTGGTCACCCTTGCAAGCGTTTGCGGCGTTTGCCGGCCCCGACGGTGACAATGGTGCGCCCACCCGCTTTGTCCAAGTTGACACCCGGTTCTCGCGGACTGCCGCCCGTGCCCACGACTGGGCCGGGATTCGCCCCGGGACCTTCGGCGTGCTCGCCCTCGGGATTGCCTACGTCCTGATCCGAGACGAACTGTACGACGCCGAGTTCGTGGCACGGCATGTCTCGGGCTTCGAGGACGTCGCCGACGCGGGCGGCGAGCGACGCGAAGGCTACCGGTCCCTGGTCATGCGCAACTACCGCACGGAGGAAGTCTCGGCAGTCACCGGTGTGCCGGTCGGGCGGATCACGTCGCTGGCCCGAGCGTTTGCCGAGGCGGCACACCCGGTGGCGGTCTGTGGCCCCGACGTGACGCATGCGCCGAACGGGCTTCTCGCCGCCTGCGCGGTCCACAGCCTCAACGTGCTCATGGGAAGCGTCAGCCGCCCCGGCGGCGTGTTGTTCGGCAACGAGGCCCCGCTGGCCCCGCTCGCCGCACCGGTCGTGGACCCGCGGGGTCGGGCCGGCCTCGATCGGGGGCCGCTCGCCCCGTCGCAGACACCGTTCGGACGTGGAGACCCGGCCATGCGGTTTGCGGGCGCCGTCGCCGCGGGCGAGGCTGGGGCCGTCGACACGCTCCTGCTGTATTACGCCAATCCGCTGGCGTCGGCCTTGCGGCGGCAGGTGTGGGAGGAGGCGCTCCAACGCATCCCGTTCATTGTCAGCTTCTCCCCCTTCCACGACGAGACGACGGCGCATGCCGACCTGATCCTGCCGGACCTGCTTGCGTACGAACGCTGGCAGGATGCACCGACCCCCGCTTCGTACCCGTATCCCGTTTGGGGTGTGGTCCGGCCGCTGGTGGACCCGCATCCGGGCGCGCGGCACACGGGCGATGCCGTCTTGGCCGTCGCGCGGCAACTGGGCGGCAGCGTAGCCCGGAGTCTCCCCTACGAGAGTTTCGAGACGCTCCTCAAGGCGCGGGCCGCGGGCCTCTTCGCCACGCGGCGGGGCATGACGCTGGGCGACGCGTTCGAGCTGCGCCACCAGCAGCAGATGGAGGAACGGGGCTGGTGGCTCCCCGAGCACAGGGAGTTCGAGGCGTTCTGGGACGAAGCGGTGGACCGGGGCGGATGGACGGATCCGTTCATCGACGAGACCGAGCCCGCCGGATTGGCACGCACGTCGAGCGGCCGGATCGAGCTGCTGCCGGCGCGGCTGCTCGAGGCGCTCGCGACGGTCGGTGAGGGCCGAACCGCGTATCTCGATGTCGCGGCGGCGGCCGCCGGCGGGAGCGATGACTTCCCGCTGCGACTGATCCCCTACCGCGTCTCCACCCTCTCGTCCGGCACGTTGCCCCTCCAGCGCTGGCTGGCGGAGACACCGGGTCTGTTCCCGGACGTGCACTGGGATCCGTGGATCGAAGTTGCACCGACAACGGCGAACACCTTGGGGTTCGCCAACGATACGATGGTGTGGGTCGTCTCCGCCCACGGGCGCTATCGGGCGCGCCTCAAGGTCTTTCCGGGTACGGCACCCCAGAATGTGTGCGCGCCGTACGGGCTTCGGCATCCGGACGGGGAACCGGCCAATCCGCTGCACCTGCTCGACGGGTCCAGCGATCCGCTGACGGCTCTCCCCAACTGGTTCACCACCTTCGTGCGCCTCGAGCGGGCGTGACGGATCGGACCCGATGACACGCTGGGGCATGGTGATCGATCTCGCCCGATGCACAGGCTGTGCGGCCTGCGAGGTCGCGTGCAAGAGCGAGAACAACATCCCGACGGTTTCTCCCGACCAGGCGGAGATGGGACGGGCAACGAGCTGGATGCGGGTGATGGCGGAGCCCAAAGGGGCCTTTCCCGATACGACGCTCGAGTTCTACCCGCGGCCCTGCATGCATTGCGACAACCCGCCGTGCATCAAGGTGTGCCCCGTGCGGGCGACGTACATCGACCCCGAGGGCATCGTCGGACAGATCTATCCGCGCTGCATTGGCTGCCGGTACTGCGCCAACGCCTGTCCCTACACGGTGAAGTACTTCAACTGGTACGGGCCGGAGTGGCCGGAATCCGAACGGCAGTACCGGAACCCGGATGTGTCGGTCCGAGCCAAGGGCGTCATCGAGAAGTGCACCTTCTGTCATCACCGCTTGCAGAAGGCGCGGGAGGACGCCCGGGCGCAGGGTCGGCAGCTGCGCGAGGAGGACTACCAGCCGGCCTGCGCGGAGATCTGTCCCACCGACGCGATCGTGTTCGGCGATCTGGATAACCCGACGCACCGCGTCGCCGAGCTCAAGGAGGATCCACGAGTGATGCGCCTCATGGAGGATCTCGGAACGCAGCCGAAGGTCTACTACCTCCGGCAAAGGACGTAGCGGTGCACCGCGACGTCGCTGAGAAACTCGCGAAGCTGCCACCGGACGAGCAGGTGCTGCTGCGACCGCTGGTCGACACGTCGCGGTGGTTCTACGTGGGCGCGGCCGTGTGCGGCGCCATCACGCTCTGGGGCATCATCGCGTACGTCCTGCAAGTCCGCTACGGCCTTGGCCGGACGGGGCTGAACCGACCCGAGTATTGGGGCATCTACATCATCTGCTTCGTGTTCTTCATCGGGATCAGCCATGCCGGCACGCTGATTTCGGCCATCCTCCGCATCAGCAAGGCGGAGTGGCGCCGCTCGATCACGCGGTCGGCGGAGTTGATCACGGTACTCGTCATCGGCTTCGGCGCGATCCAACCGGTCATCGACCTCGGCCGCCCTGATCGCGTGCTCAACGTGCTGTTTCACGCCCAGCCGCTCTCGCCACTGCTGTGGGACGTGGTCAGCATCGGACTCTACTTCTTCTCCTGCACGATCTACCTCTACCTTCCGCTGCTCCCGGATCTGGCCGTCATCCGGGACTCCGGCATCAAGGCGCCTCGACTCTATCGCTTCCTGGCGGCCGGGTACCGTGATACGCCGGCGCAGCGGCTCCAGCTCGAACGCGCCATCGGCGTGCTGTCCATTATCGTGATTCCGATCGCCGTCTCGGTGCATACGGTGATCGGCTGGATCTTCGCCATGACGCTCCGGCCGATGTGGCACAGCACGATCTTCGGGCCCTATTTCGTCATGGGGGCCATTTATTCCGGAATCGCGGCGATCCTGGTCGCGATGGCGGTGCTACGGCGCGTGTATCGGCTGGAGGGCTATTTCAAGGAAGTCCATTTCGACTACCTGGGCCGCCTGCTGCTCATCTTCAGTTTGTTGTGGTTCTATTTCACGTTCGCGGAGTACCTCACGGCATTCTACGGCGGTGAGCCCGGCGAGATGCGCACCTTCTGGGCGAAACTCACCGGACGATTTGCGGTCCCGTTCTGGGCGATGGTCGCTGGCTGCTTCGTCATCCCCCTCGCGCTGATGTCGCGGCAGGCGACACGGACCCCCGTCGGGACGTCTATCGCGGGGATCGCCGTGGTGATCGGCATGTGGCTTGAACGGTACAACATCGTCGTCCCGACATCCGTGAATCCGCGCTGGGAGATCGAGGGCGTCGGTCACTACCTGCCGTCGTGGATCGAACTGTCGATCATGGCCGCCACCTTCTCGGGCTTCATCCTGCTCTACATGATCGCCACCAAGTTCGTCCCGATCGTCTCCATCTGGGAAATCAAGGAGGGACGAGCGAGCGTGCAGGAGGTCGCCGAGCGGGTCGCCCACTATTCGGAGCGGGTCGCATGAAGCGAGCCCCGCGCGTCCTCAGATCGCGGCTGTCGAGCGTCGTCGCCGGGCTCGCCGGGGCGTGGCTCGCCGCCGTCCCTTCCCTGCCGGCGCAATCCGCACCGCTCTTTGCCGGCGATCCAATTGCCGGGCGGCGGACGTTCATCGAGGGTCGCTGCGTGCGGTGCCACGCGATTTGGGGGAACGGCGGAACCCTCGGACCCGATTTCGCCATGGTCGGTGCCGGCCGCAGCCTCGCGCAACTCGCGGGCATGTTCTGGAACCACACGCCGCAGATGATCGAGACCGTCCGCGGTCGAGGGTTCGAGTGGCCGACCTTCACCGAATCCGAACTGGCGAACATCATCAGCTATATCTATTACGTCAAGCTGTTCGACGCCCCGGGGGATCCCGCGCTCGGGCAGCGGTGGTTCGTCGACAAAGGGTGTGCCGAGTGCCACTCGGTCGGCGGCACCGGAGGCCGGATCGGCCTGCCGTTGGACGGGTATGCGCGGTACATCGCGCCCATCGCCCTGGCCCAGGGACTGTGGAACCACGGGCCGGGCATGCAGGAACGACAGTCCATCCAGCAGGGACGCGCGCTGACGTTTTCCGGCCGCGAGATCGCCGATCTCCAAGCGTTCATCCGCGCGCGCTCCACGCTCCGGAACCGGACGCTGATCCTTCTGCAGCCGCCGGATCCCGGCCGGGGCGGGCGGCTGTTCGCCACCAAACAGTGTGTCCGGTGTCACGGCCCCAACGGTCGCGGGACGAGTTGGGGACCCGACCTTCGCGCCGCGACCCAGCAGCTGCGGGTGTCCGAAATCGCCGGGCGACTCTGGAACCACTCCGCCTCGATGGCGGTGGCGATGCGCGCCCGGGGGATCGTCTTCCCGCAATTCCAGGGCAGCGAGATGGCGGACGTGATCGCGTTCCTGTACTACCTGCGATTCTATGACACCGGCGGCGACGTGCGGAACGGGGAACGCGTGTTCGAAGCGAAGGGTTGCGCCGCGTGCCATCGCATCGACGAACCGCCCCAAGTCGGGCCGGATCTGTCCCAGTCAGAGGCTCCGCTCACGCCGCTCGGACTCGCGACCGCCATGTGGGATCATGCCCCCGCCATGTACACCCAGATTCGGTCGGCGGACGTGGAATGGCCACGCTTCGAGGGGGAGGAGATGCGTGACCTGTCGGTATACCTACGATCCCTGGTCTTGCAGAGACGGGCGGCCGCCGGGAGGCGTTGAGGCCGGGACACCGACACCGCGCGGACGGGACGGTCCGCGCTACAGGAGGGCCGGCATATGCAGTCGTATCCTCCAACCCGAACGCCGACCATGCGGTGGCATCTCGTCGGCATGACATGCCTAGTCGTTACGCTTACCTGTCCTCTCGGGACGCTCACCGCGCAGGACCCGCTCCCGACGCAGAACGCGCTGGCGGGATCCCGGGTGTTCGGCTCCGCCGGGTGCAGCCTGTGCCACGCCATCAACGGACTCGGCGGCACCCACGGACCCGACCTGGCACGCTTTCCACAGTCGCGCACGTTCTACGACCTGGCGACCGCCATGTGGAATCATCTGCCCGGGATGGTCGCGCAGATGGACAAGCTCGGCATTGAGCGCCCTCACCTTTCGGGCAGGGAGATCGGCGATCTCATCGCACTGCTGTTCTCAGTCGGCTACTTCGACGCCCCCGGGGACGTGGACAGGGGACAGGCCATCTTCGCGCAAAAACGGTGCGTCGCGTGCCATCAGGTCGCCGGGACCGGAGGCGTTATTGGTCCGAACCTCGGCACGGCCGACGTCACGCCGATCGAGTTCGCCGCGGGGATGTGGAATCACGGTCCCGCCATGAGCGAGGCGATGCGTTCCCAGGGAATCCAGCGACCACGCTTCTCGGGTGCCGAGCTCAACGATCTCATCGCGTACCTCAAATCCACGACACAGAGCCTCCCGACCGGGCCGCTGTACGTCGTGCCGGGGCTCGCAGGCGAGGGCCGCCGCACCTTTGTGGAAAAGCACTGCAACGACTGCCACGCCGTCGGCGGGCAGGGCGGATCCGGGGCACCAGACCTAGCGGAACGTGCCCGCAGCAGCAGCCTCTTGACGTTCGCGGCGGCCATGTGGAACAAGGCCCCCGCGATGCTCGCGTCCATGCAGGCCCGCGGGCTGTCCGTTCCATCGCTGACGCCGAGGGAGATGGCGAACCTCGTCAGTTACATGTACTCGGTGAAGTATTTCGCGCAGGCCGGAGATGCTCGGCGGGGGCGGCAACGCGTGCGCGACCGAGGGTGCCTGGCGTGTCACGCGCTGCATGGCCGGGGTGAAAAGGTGGCACGGGATTTCGCGGTGATGGTTGGGCTCGATTCGCCCGCGGCCGTCATCGCCGCCCTGTGGAATCATGTGCTCATCCGCGAAGCACCAGCCAGCGGTCAGCCGGCATGGCCCAGGATGGGATCCCGCGATATCGCCGACTTGACGGCCTTCCTCCAGTCCCTCTCAACCGGCCGGTCACCCTCGGGCCGCTAACGCGGAACGGGACGCGCACCGCGCGTCCCGTTCTCGAGGCCCCCCGTCGGCGGGGTCGGGAGTCGTCACTCCGCCGCCGGCCCTCGCTGCCCCAACTGGTTGTCCAAGAACAGCAGGGCGGCGCTGCTGTCGCCCGCGAGCTTCATGCGAGCGATCACGTCGCCGACCGATTTCTCTTCCTCCTGCTGCTCCTTGATGAACCACTGCAGCATGAGCTGCGTCGCGTAGTCCTTGTCCTTCACCGCCAGCTCGTAGATGGTCCGAATCGACGCGGTGACCTTCTTCTCGTGCGCCAGCGAGGCTTCCATCACGTGGAGCGGACCCTTGAAGTCCGCCGGCGGCTCGTCGAGGCCCTGGAGCCGTACGCGGGCCCCCGCGTCGATGAGATAGTCGAAGAAGCGCATCGCGTGCTCACGCTCTTCGTCGTGCTGGTGTCGCATCCACTTGGCGAAGCCCGGGAGGTTCTGCTCCTCGAACCACGCCGCCATGGAGAGGTACAGGTACGACGCGTAGAACTCCTTGGCAATCTGGTCGTTTATCGCTGCTTGCACGGCTTTGGTCGGCAGCCCTTCAACCTTCGTCGGCATATGTCGCAGCTCCCGTGTCTGGGTGGGGGTGGAAGTTAGACAGCCGGGCGCGGCGAGGCCAGCTTGTTGGGCAGCGGGTGACCGGCCGCGGTCGCAGGGTAAACGCTGGGGGTCCGTCGATCGTCTCACAAATGCATGTGCCGGAGACCGATGCCGCGTGCGGGTGGACGAGCAGCTATCCGATGAAGATCTGATTCGACGCGCCTGCGACGGCGACACCGCCGGCTTCCAGGCGCTCGTCGAGCGCTGGCTGCCCCGTATGCATCGCTGGGTCCTCGGGATGCTCGACGATCCCGACGAGGCGGAAGACGTCGTCCAGGAGGTGCTGGTGCGATTGTACCTGAAGCTCGGAGCCTTTCGGGGCGAAGCCCGGTTCTCCACCTGGCTGTACCAGCTCACGCGCAACGCGGCGCGCGATGCCCGGCGTCGCACGCGACGGCGAGAGCGCCGGATGGCACCGTTGCGCGGCGATGAGCTGGCCGCGCCCGCACGCAATCCCGCCGCCGAGCTCGAGCGGCATGAGGACGTGACTCGCGTGCGCCACGCCATGGCCGCGCTCCCGGAGCGCCAGCGCGAGGTGTTCGACCTGGTCGAATTCCAAGGCTACGCACCGACCGAGGTCGCAGCCCTGCTGAACCTGAGCCCTGGCACGACCCGCGCCCATCTGTTCCGCGCGCGCCGCGCCGTCCGCGCCGCCGTCCTTGGCGCGGATGCCCCGGCAACCGAGGCGCGCCCATGACGTGCGATGACGCGCGGCAGCTGCTGCTGACCGCCGACCTTGCTGAGCTGACCCCCGGCGGGCCGATGCCGCTGGGCGCGCACCTCGCCGGCTGCGCGGACTGCCGCGCTTTGGCGGGCCGCGTGCTCGCCGCCGCGCGCGTGGTGCAGGCGGAGCGGGATCGTCCCCCGCGGCGCGCGGCGGGGGCACTCGCCGAGGAGGCCCGACGGGCTGCGCGGGCCCGACGGCGCGCGCGGCGGCGCTGGACGGCCGTTCCGGCCTTGGCCGCCGCCGCCGTCGTGGTCGTGCTGCTCGTGCGCGATGGGACGCCACCGATCCCGATCCCCCCGCGGACCGTCGAGACGACTCCGCTGGTGGATGCCCCGCCGGGCCGCCACGTCGCCGTCTTCGAGACCGGGAATCCGGCCATCGTGGTCGTCTGGACCTTCTAGCCAAGTGAGGATTCCGTGTTCGCTCGCTCGCTCATTCCCTTTGCCGTGCTCCTGAGCTTCGTCTCTTGCGGGCGCGCGCCGGAACTGGATACGCGCACGTTCCCCTTGCAGTACCTGGAGCCAGGAACCGCCCAGGGTCTGCTCGAGCCGTACGTGTTCTCCGACCGCCCCAACAACCCCGGCATGCTGAGCCTGACCCAAAGCACCGTGACGGTGCGGGAAACCCGCGACAACCTCGAGAAGATCGCGCGCGTGCTCGCCGAGTTCGACATCCCGAGCCCGTGGGTGCGCCTGCATTTCCAGATTATCGAGGCCGACGGGGCCAGCGACACCGACCCGCGCATCGCCGACATCGAGACCGAGCTGCGCAAACTGTTCCGCTTCCGCGGCTATCGGCTGTTCGGGGAGGCGGTGGTGAGCGGCGCCGCGAGGAGCCAGGTGGAGCAGGCCGTCCCGGGTCCCACGGCCGGCAGTCTGGGCCACCGACTCATGGTCGATATCGGCGAGATCCGCACGATCGGCGACACCGGGTTCGTGTTCCTCGCCGTGCATTTGGGCTCCCCCACCGGCGGCGGCCTCATGACGCGGATCAACGCCCGCACCGGTCAGACCGTGGTGCTGGGGAACGCCCAGTTGGGCGAGCGCGGCACCACCACGATTCTCACGGTGCGGCCGGAGTTGGTGGCGCAGTAGCCGCGGGAGCGACGGGAACGACGGGCACGACGGGAACGACGGGAACGACGGAACGACGGAACGACAGAGCCGATCCTGGGGCTATCGGATTGGCGAGGGGAGTTCCATGTTATGCGCCTGTCCTTCCTGGAGCCGCGCATGTCTTCGCTCGATCGTCGCCAGTTCCTCACGGCCGCCGGCTTTGGCATGACCGGCGCCCTCGTGACCGGCCCGCGCTCCGCGTGGCCTGACGAGCGGGCCATGGCGCGGGCCGCGACCGCCGGTGAGAGCTTCGCGCTGTTGCGGCGTGAGCAGGCCCGGCGCCGCGCCGAGCTGCCGGCGGCGGCCGCCGGGGATCGTCTGCCCCTGACGTGGTACCACGCCAAGGTGCGGCAGCTCAAGGCCGCCGCCCGCCAGCGAGGCGTAACCGGCGGGCTCTTTCTCACCAACCGCTGGAACATCATCTACGCCACCGGCCTGCTGCATTCCACCACGGAGCGGCCGTTTGCCTGTTTCCTCCCGATGGACCAAGACGACGCCTGTATCTGGCTCCACCCGTACCTGGACGAGCAACTGGTCCGGAGCTGGTGGGCCACCGACACCCACAGCTACTTCGACTACCATCCGGCCGTCGGTGGCGACCCGTACCGGGGCGACGTCGCCGCCGGCCCAACCGTGAACCTCTATCGCTGGTGGGGGGAGACGCTCGCCACGCTGGGCTACGGCGACCGAGTGATCGGCGTGGATTCCGGGAGCGCGGCGGAGATCGGCGTCTTCCCGGGACAGGATGACGATGCGCGCCTCGACATGATGGGCGCGGTGGACGTCCCACGGCCGGAACGCCCTGCCAGCGGACGGTTCGGCACGATGGCGGTGGCGTTGCCCAAGGCCCGGTTCGTGGATATCTACGACATCCTGATGCGGCATCGCGTCGTGAAGGACGACGCCGAAAACCGGCTCACGCAGCGCGCCATGGACTACTTCTCCGAGCTGCACGCGTTCGTGCGCAACTACCTGCTCGAGCGCGGGGTGGGCACGCTCGACTGGGAAGTCGAAAACGCCGCACGCCTGTGGGGCATGCACCGCATCATGCAGGACGTCCCCAACGACGGCACGCCGCACCAGGCGGTCGGCATCGAGGTCGGCGTCGGCTGCCGGACCGGCCGCAAGACCGCGTATCCGCATCCCAACCAGGTCTCGTGGGCGCGGATCGAGCGGGGCCACGCGCTCCAGTTCGCCGGCGTGGTGCGCGTCGGCGGCTACGGGGGCGAGCAGTACCGCTCGTTCCTGATCGCGCCGTGGACCGACTGGCAGGCTAAAGTCTGGGACGCGCACACCGTCACGTACTTCCTGCAGGCCGAACGGTCAGCGGCGGGCGCCACCTGCGCGAGCGTGGCCAAGGCGGTGCACGACTACCAGGTCGCGCAGGGGGTGCAGCAGCTCGTGTATCACCGGCCGGGGCATGGCGAGGGGATGGAAGGCCATCAGCCACCCTATCAGGCGCTCGGCGATCACACGGTGATGCGGGAGGGGATGCACTTCTCCAACGAGCCCGGCCTGTACGACGCTGACCAGGGGTTCGGGTTCAATCACTCGAACAACATCCTGGTGGCCAGGGCCAAGGGGCTCCAGATGGGGACGGCGCCCTGCGATCGCGAGTGGTGCTGGCTGGAGCTGTGATTCCTGAGGGAAGCTCCGCACAAGTCGGCGACGGGTCACTCCGGCCGCTGCTGCGAGCAAGTACGGCGAGCCAGTGCCCGGGCACCGCCTCGCTGACGCCGCCTTCGCGACCCGCCGCTTGACTCGTGCGGAGGTTCCCTAGCGCTTCGCGACCGCGAGGAACATCTCCTGGGCCGCGCGGCGCGGCTCCCCGGGTGCGGGCGTCCGGCGCGTGTACACCCCATCCGGCCCGCAGTCCCACGCCGAGCAGTTGTCCTGCTCGTACACGTCGAAGATCGCGTCGAGCTCGGCGCGGATCGTCGGATCCAGCACCGGGACCACGGTCTCGATGCGGCTGCTCAGGTTCCGGTGCATCCAGTCGGCAGATCCGAGATAGACCTCCGGGTCGCCGCCGTTCTCGAACCGGAACACCCGCGAGTGCTCCAGGAAGCGACCCACCACGCTGAACACCCGAATCGTGGGGGAGAGTCCCGGAACGCCGGGACGCAAACAGCAGAGCCCGCGCACGTTGAGCGAGATGGGCACATCGGCCAGACTGGCGCGGTACAGCTCGCGGATGATCTCGGGATCCTGGAGCTGGTTCATCTTGGCCCGAATCCCGCTCGGCCGGCCCGCCCGGGCATGCTCGGCTTCGCGCTGGATCAATCCGGTAAACTGCCGCCGCATCGATCCCGGCGCGATCAGCATACGACCGTCCTCCGGGTACTCGGTGGTGCCCGTGAGCCCGTTGAACACGGCGGCCACCTCGGCGCAGATCACCGCGTCCGCCGTGAGCAGTCCGAGGTCCTCGTAGACCTTCGCCGTGCCCGGGTGGTAGTTCCCCGTGCCGATGTGGGCATACTGGCGGAGCTGGCCCGCTTCCTCCCGCACGACCAGGGCGAGCTTCACGTGCGTCTTGAGGCGCTCGACCCCGTAGGCGACGTGCACGCCCTCGTTCTCGAGGAACTTCCCCCACGCGATGTTCGGCGCCTCGTCAAACCGCGCCGTGATTTCGACGAGCACGGCCACCTGCTTGCCGCGCCGCGCCGCTTCGGCCAGCGCGTTGACGATCGGCGAGTCGCTGCTGGTGCGGTAGATGGTGACCTTGATGGCCAACACCGCGGGATCGGCCGCGGCTGCTTCCAGGAAGCGCAGAACCGACGAGTCGAAGCCGTGGTACGGATGCTGGAGCAGAATGTCGCCCCGGGCGATCTGCGCGAAGACGGCCGCGGGATCGGCGTCGAGACCGCGGAGGCGCGCGTGCGTGACCGGCTTGTGCGCGGGGTAGCGCAGCTCGGGCCGATCCGCATCCGGGAACTGCAGGAGGTCGTTCAGCCCGATCACCGCGGCGGCGGGATAGACGTCCTCCGCATCGATTCCGAGCTGGCGCGCGAGCCACTCGCGCACACCGTCCGGCATGGCCGCGTCCACCTGCAGCCGCACGATGCCCGCGAAGCGCCGCGCCTTGAGCTCGCGGCTCACCAGCTCGATGATGCTCCCCGGCGCCTCGAAGGCGTCGTCATGCGCAGCCTCCGCATCGAGATTCCCTTCGGCTCCGCGCGTCACCCGGAACAGGTACGTGCCGTGGACCGTCGTGCCGGGATACAGCAGATCCAGGTTGTGGGCGATGACCTGTTCCAGCGGGGTGAAGCCGCCGTCACCCGGTACCGGCACCCAGCGCGGCCGGTTGTCGGGCACCTTGAGACGCACGAACCGCTGACGACTGCGCTCGTCCCCACCCAGCAGGATCGCAAGGTTGAGCCCGAGACTCGAGATGAACGGGAACGGGTGTTCCGGATCCACTGCCAGCGGCGTGAGAATCGGCAGCACTGACTGGTGGAAATACGCGCGGAGGCCAGCCTGCTGATGCGCGGCGAGCGTGGCGTAATCGTGGATGCCCAGTTCCTCACGCGCGAGGGCCGGCCGGAGATCGTGCGCCAGGACGGCACCGATCCGCTGCACCTGGTCCGCCAGCTCCTGGCGGCAGGCGTCGAATTCCTCGGGCGGGGTGCGCCCGTCGACCGTCCGCTTGCTCGACCGCTTGCGGATCTGTCGCTTGAGGCCGCTCATCCGCTTCATGAAGAATTCGTCGTGCAGCATCCCGGAGATGCCGGCAAACTTCACGCGCTCGAGCAGCGGCACATCTGGCTGTTCCACCAGGGCCAGGACGCGCCGCGCAAACGCCAACCAAGACAGCTCGCGGTTGAGGAAAGCCTCCGGGGCCTCGAGCGGCACCGGCGGGACCTCGGCGCGCGGCGGCGGTGACGGGGCGGTCCGCGGCGGGAAGGACGATCGAACGGTGAGATCCTGGGTCATGGCGTCAGCGGCAAGGGCGGTATCGCGGCGTGCAGGCTCCCAATCTTAGCACGCCGGCCCGGCTCCGAACAGGGCGCCACGATCGCAAGTGACAGTGTGACAACGACGTGACCGCTTCTGCGCAGTCAGCGCCGGTCGGCAAAGAACTGTTGCAGCAGCGCCCCGCATTCGTCGGCCATCACACCGCCCAAGACCTCCGGCCGGTGGTTGAGCTTGGGGTGGCGCAGCAGGTCGCCCACGCTACCCGCCATCCCAGCCTTGGGGTCGTACGCCCCGAACACGACACGGCCCACCTTCGCCAGCACGACGGCCCCCGCGCACTGCGCGCACGGTTCCAGGGTGACACACAGGGTACAATCGGCGAGACGACCCGACCCGACGGCGCGGAGCCCCTCCTCGAGCACGAGGAGTTCGGCGTGTTTGGTGGGATCGCGCCGCACGACCGTCTCGTTGTGCGCGGCCGCGAGGATCTGGCCCGCGCGCACGAGTGCGGCGCCCACCGGCACTTCGCCCAGGGGAACGGCCGCACGGGCGTTTCGCAGGGCGATGTCCATCCCCAATTCGTCGTCTGACGAGAGCGGCACGCTAATCCGCCCTCGGCCGGCGCTCACGGCCGGGTCGGCGCCCGCGCCGCCCTGAGCGGCGCGCCGACCGTAGCCGGCCGGGCCGGCCGCAGGTGGAGGCCGTCCCACGCCGTGGCGAGGGCTCGGGCGGCACCCGCCGTCGCACTCGCGGTCGGCGCCGGGATCGTGAGGGCCAGGGAGTCGGGCACGACATCGGTGACCGTGTTCGCGCCCGCGCTCACCATGAACGTCGAGAGGTCGAAGCCGCCGTCGTCCGCGAGGAAGCTCAGCGGCATGACGAGCGTCACCGCGTTCGCGCGGTACACGGGCACGGTCGCGAGCACCGCACCGGTGAATTCGCTGGCGCAGCGATCCGTTCCCGTCAGCGAGTCCACGCGGACGGCGGCAATGGCACCGGGAGGCGGATTGCTCACGATGCCCAGAAAGGCCGACCGCTGATCCAAATCCACGAACGCGTCCGCCCCGAAATTGAGCGGCGGGCCGCCAATGCACTGACGCAGCGTGTAGAAGCCGGTCGTCGTATCCCGATCGAGATCCAGATCGTAATTCGCGAACAGCGCCGTGGCGGGCTGCGGCCCCGACAGCGCCGTCGGGCCGACGGGGGCGGTGAAGCGGACGTAGAGGAACAGGAAGCCCTCCACGGCGGCCGCGCCCAGGAACGTCGCGTCGTGCGCGGGGAACGTGGTTCCGGTCGGCACCGCATCGCCGGTGGGGTCGCTGGCGCCCCCGACGCCCACCACCCCGATCGTGTCGGGTGGGAGGCTTCCCACCTGCGCGCGGTAGAGATTCAATCCTGCGATAGGCCCCAGCGTGACGTCCGTGCGGGCCAGGCCGGACGCGTCGGAGACGGACGAGCTCGCCGCCACCGCCCCCCCACCGGACAGCACGCTCCAACTCACCGTGGCATCCGGGACGGCGTTGCCGAACCGGTCACGGACCTGAACGATGAGCGGCCCGTCGGCCGGACCGCTCACGACGCCGATGAACGCGGCTGCGTCGTCGATCGCGCTGGCATTGGGGACGTCCGGGGTCGCCGTCGCCGGGAACGAGATCGCCGACACGCCGCTCACCGCGGCGGTGACCACCTGCGCCCCGGCCGTCGGGCCGAGCGTCCATCGCGCCCGGACCTCACCCGCGTTGTCGGTGGTGTCGCTCACCGCCGGGGCGAGGAGCAGCGCGCCGGTCGCGCCGGCCGTCGCCGCCACTGGGTCGAGGGAGCCGCCGCCGCTCGTGACGCTGAACGTGACGGCCACGCCCTGGACCGCGTTGCCCGACGCGTCCGTCACCCGCGCGGCGAGGGTCGGCACGGTGGTGCCAACGGTCCCACTCAGCGGCGCCGTGAGGAGCGACTCGATGGCCGCCGGAGGCCCCGCCGGTTCCGAGCCGCAGGCGATGACGAGCATGAGCGGGACGAGCGTGCCGACCGCGGCGCGCCGAGGGAGGGCGACGTGAACCATGGTGGTTCCTCGGATTGGGTGTGACCGTGCTACCCGGGGAGTGCCCCGCGGTGCCCGGACAAGGTACCGGACGACGTCGCCCGCGGCGAGTCGGCCGCCGCTCAGGTCCCGGCCGGCACGGGCTCGGGGGCTGCCGCCGCCACGCGCGTGAAGGCCAGCCCGCCCTCCGGATCGTGGTCCACGCGCACCGTGTCGCCCTCCGCGTACTCGCCCTCCAGAATGGCCAGCGCGAGCGGGTTTTGCACCTCGCGCTGAATCACGCGCTTGAGCGGCCGCGCCCCGTACACCGGATCGTAGCCGGCGTCGATCAAGAACCGCTTGGCCGCGTCGGTCACCTCGAGCGTAAGCCGGCGGTCGCCCAGCAGCGTGCCCACCCGCGCGAGCTGCAGCTCCACGATCGTCCCCAGGGCGTCCTTACCGAGCGGGCGGAACATGATCACGTCGTCCACCCGGTTGAGGAACTCGGGCTTGAACGTGGCCCGCAATTGCTCCATCACGTGGCGCTCCGCGTCCTGCCGCGCGCCGGGGTCCGACTCGAGCAGGTACTGGCTCCCCACGTTCGACGTCATGATGATCACGGTGTTCTTGAAATCCACCACATGGGCCTGGCTGTCCGTGAGCCGCCCGTCGTCCAGAATCTGGAGCAGCACGTTGAACACGTCGGGATGCGCCTTCTCGATTTCGTCGAACAACACGACGGCGTACGGGCGCCGCCGCACGGCCTCGGTGAGCTGTCCCCCTTCCTCGAAGCCGATGTAGCCCGGCGGCGCTCCGAGCATACGGGACACGGCGTGCTTCTCCATGTACTCTGACATGTCGAGCCGCACCATGGCGCGCTCATCGTCGAACAGGAACTCGGCGAGCGCCCGTGCCGTTTCGGTCTTGCCCACGCCGGTCGGCCCAAGGAAGATGAAGCTCCCGATGGGCCGATTCGGATCCTGCAGCCCGGCGCGCGAGCGACGCACCGCGTTCGCCACCGACGCGAGGGCGTGATCCTGGCCGATGACCCGGCGCCCCAGCTCCCCCTCCAACCGGGTGAGGCGCTGCCGCTCCGATTCCAGCATCCTGGAGACCGGGATCCCAGTCCACTGTGACACGATCTCCGCCACGTCCTCAGCGCCCACCTCTTCCTTGAGGTACTTCGCCGTCTGCTGGATCTCCGCGAGCTGCGCCTTGAACCGGTCGATCTCGCGCTCCAGCTCCGGGAGGCGCCCATAGCGGATCTCGGCCGCGGCCTGGAGATCGCCGCGCCGCGTGGCCTGCTCGGCTTCCAGCCGCGCCTCCTCGAGTTGCGCCTTCTTCTCCCGCAGCGCGGCGATCGCCGCCTTCTCGGCCTGCCACTGCGCCTTCATGGATCGCGCGCGCTCGTCGAGCACGCGCAGCTCGTCCCGCAGCGCCGCGAGCCGTTCGCGGCTCGCCCGGTCACTCTCCTTGGTGAGCGCCTGTTCTTCGATCCGCAGCTGGATCATCCGACGCTCCACTTCGTCGATCTCCTGCGGCAACGAGTCGATCTCGATCCGCAGCCGGCTCGCCGCCTCGTCGATCAGATCGATGGCCTTGTCCGGCAAGTGACGCTCGCCGATGTAGCGATGGGACAGCGTGGCCGCCGCCACGAGCGCGTTGTCGGTGATCCGCACCCCGTGATGGACTTCGTAGCGCTCCTTGAGACCGCGCAGAATGGCGATCGTGTCCTCGACCGACGGCTCGCCGACGTACACGGGCTGGAAGCGCCGCTCCAGCGCCTTGTCCTTTTCGACGTACCGGCGATACTCGTCGAGTGTGGTGGCGCCGACCACGTGCAGCTCGCCGCGCGCCAGAGACGGCTTGAGCATGTTGGAGGCGTCCACCGCGCCCTCCGCCTTGCCGGCGCCGACGATCGTGTGCAGCTCGTCGATGAAGACGATGAAGCGGCCTTCCTGGCTCACGACCTCGCGAATCACCGACTTGAGCCGCTCCTCGAACTCGCCGCGATACTTCGCTCCCGCCAGCAGCTGCCCGATGTCCAGCACGACGAGGTGCTTGCCGCGCAGCGTCTCCGGCACGTCCCCGTCGACGATCCGCTGGGCCAACCCCTCGACGATGGCCGTCTTGCCGACGCCGGGCTCCCCGACGAGCACGGGGTTGTTCTTGGTCCGCCGCGAGAGCACCTGCACCACGCGCCGAATCTCCTCGTCCCGGCCGATGACCGGATCGAGCTTCCCCTCCCGCGCCAGGTCCGTGAGGTCGCGCGTAAACCGCTGCAAGGCCTGGTACTCGTTCTCCGGCTCGATATCGGTCACCCGGTGCGAGCCGCGCACGGCCTCGAGCGCCTGCAGCACGTCGTCACGGCCGACCGCGCGCTCCGAAAGCACCTGTCGCACCGCGGTGCCCTTGGTGTCGATCAAGCCGAGCAGGAGGTGCTCGGTCGAGACGAATGCGTCGCCGAGATCCTTCGCGAATCGATCCGCGCGATCGAGCGCCTGGGACATCTCCCGCGCCATCGACGGCTGGGCGCTGCCGCCCTCCTGCACGGGGAGGCGCTCGACTTCGCGCCGGGCCGCGCCGCGGATCTCACCGAGCCCGAGCCCGAGCTTCTGGAGCAGCGGCGCGACGATCCCCTCTTCCTGGTCGAGCAGCGCGAGGAATAGATGGGCGTCGTTCACGACCGGGTTGCCGCGCTCCTGCGCAATCCGCGTCGCCTGCTGAATGGCCTCGCCGGCCTTGATGGTCAATCGGTCTGGCCGAATCATCCTCGCTCCCGTCCCCTGCGCCCGTCGCACTCCGGTAGCCTACTCAGGGGAGCTTGCGGCATCCCCCGTGCCGCCAAATGCCGCTATTCTGGCACCGGATCGGCCAAAACAACAGACGCGCCGTCCACCGGACGGCGCGTCTGACATACGATCCTGCGGGGAAGCGCCTACTTCACAATGGTCATCTTCCCGGTGAACCGCTCGCCGTTGACGACGAGCTGGTAGACGTAGACCCCTGACGCGGCCTCGCGATCCGACCTGAGCACTTTGCCGTCCCAGTAGGCGCTGTATTCGCCTGTCCCGTTCCACTCGAGCTGGACATTGTCGAGCGGCTGCCCCGACCCCTGCAGAATGGGGATTGAGACGAGCTGGGCGAGCACGTTGTAAATCCTGAGACTCACGACCGGCTTCTGCCCACCGGCGAACAGACTCGCCGGGAGCGTGAAGGGAATCGTGGTCTCCGGGTTGAACGGGTTCGGGTAGTTCTGCCGAAGCTCAACCCGATCGCCCTGCCGGGCTTCCTGCGCCGCCATGGGCGTGGAAGCCGACGTCAGGAGCCCGAGCGAGACGATCGCCCAGGCAAGCAACTTCATGTACCGCTCCTGTCTGACAAAAAGGTTTCCTTGGAACCGACTCCTTGTTGGGAATGGGTCTATCTTACCACCTGGACCCAAGTTACGGCGCGTTCGAACGCTTTGTCAAGCGCGGGCCGGCGCGGCGGACATCTCCCACGCGCACCGTGTACCCCTGCGCATCCAGCCACTCCAGGAGCGGGATCGAGAACTTGCGTGTAAGCCCAAGTCGTTCACGCACTTGACTCGGTCCAATCTCGCCCTTTTCACGCAGCTCCGCGGCCACGACGTCGAGCATCCGATCGAGGACCGCCGCCTCGTAGTATCGTTCGGGCCCGACCCGCGTAACCGTGCCCTCGCGCACAAAGAACTCCAACACGGTCGACACGACCGGCTCGCGGAGGGACGCGGCTGCAAGCTCCGCGGCCGTCCTTCCCTCAAACCCCGCGGTGTGGAGGGCGTTCCGCACCCCCGTGGCAGCCTGCGCATACACGCCTTCCAAGCCCGGCACGTGGGCGGCGAGCCGAGCAACGGCACCCTCGACCGTTACCGTCCCGGCCGCCGTCAGCTCCGCCAGGACTCGGTCCACCAGCGCCCCCTGGGACACCGCCCGGCGCAATGCCTCGAGCGGCATGCCGGGTGCCGCCGGGTACGCGCGGTGATGCGCCGCCAGCACCGCCTCCACCGCGCTCGACGAGCGCCCGAGGGCGTCCGCCTCCACCAGACGTCCCTGCACGTCTCGTACCCCCTCCGCCTCGAGCACCTCCACCAGGCCCGCCGCTCGCGCGGGCGGAACCCCGAGCCGCACCGGCAGTTCCTCCCGCGGCAAGCCCTCCGCCGGGGCCCGCCGCACCGCCGCGCGCACCCGATCCGGCTCCGCCGCGAGCAGGGCCTCGAGTCCA
>JAOTWJ010000141.1 GCA_029862925.1 Gemmatimonadota bacterium | reverse complement strand
TTCTCGCCCGCGCCGGTGAGGATCACGACCCGGACCTCGGGATCGTGCTCGAACTTGTGCAGCGCGGTCACGATCGCGGCGCGCGTGGGCTCGTTCAGCGCATTGAGTTTGTCGGGCCGGTTGACGGTAATCGTCGCCACGCGGCCTTCGGTGCTGATCAGGATGGTGTCGTCGGCCATTCGTAGAATCCCTTTCTGGTCTTCTTGCCCAGCTCACCCGCCCGGACCTTCGCTCGGAGGATCTCGGGTGGGGCGTACCGGGCGTCCTTGAGTTCCCGATGCAGGTATTCAGCGATCGCCAGCCGTACGTCCAGCCCCACGAGGTCACTCACCTTGAGCGGCCCCATGGGATGGCCGTAACCCAGCTCCATCGCCTTGTCGATGTCCGCCGCCGAAGCAACGTCCTGCTCCAGCATGCGCATCGCCTCGAGCCCGAGCACCACACCCAGCCGGGACGATGCGAACCCGGGCGTATCGCGTGCCACGATCGGTTGTTTCCCCATGCGCCGGGCGACCGCCAGCACGTGCTCCACGTGCGCCGGCGCGGCCCGGTCGTGGCGCACCACCTCCACCAGTCTCATCAGGTGCACCGGATTGAAGAAGTGCATCCCCACCACGCGCCCGGGATCGGGTACCGCGTCGGCGATGCGCGCCACGGAGAGCGACGACGTATTGGTGGCGAGCGTCGCGTCGGGCGGTGCGCAGGTCGCCAGCTCGCGGAACAACGCCCGCTTGATCTCCAGGTCCTCGACCACCGCCTCGATCACCAGCGCTGCCCCGGCCACCGCCTCGGCCAGCGTGGGCCGCAGCGAGACCAACGCGAGCGCCGCGGCCGCGTCGTCCACATCCACCTTGCCGCGCTTCACACCCCCGTCGAGGTTGGCCTTGATCCGGGCCAGGGCAGGCTCCAGCGCCTCCGCTCGGCTGTCCGTGAGCGTCACCGGATAGCCCGCCATCGCCGCCACCTGCGCGATGCCGTGCCCCATGGTGCCCGCGCCAATCACGGCAATGCCTGTCATCCCATCACCTCGCGCGCCACCTCCGGGCGGTTGGTGCAGATCCCGGCGACACCGACCTCGAGCAACGCCCGCATGCGCTGTGGGTCGTCCACCGTCCACGCATACAACGCATAGCCGGCCTCACGAACCAGCGCGGCAAGCGGTGTGTCAATCAGGTCCGCGCGCTGCCACAGGGCGCGTGCACCGGCAGCGCGTACCTGTGCGGCCGGGTCCACCGAGTACTCCTCGGAAAGCACGCCAGTGGGCAGGGCAGGCCGGCGCCGGCCCACGCGCCGCACCAAGTCGTGATCGAACGCATGCACCTGGCAGCGGTCGGGACGCGGCGCGCCGTCGAGCCGGGCAAGTAGCGCATCGTCCGCCTCCGGTGGCATGGATTTCACCTCGATGAACGCAATGGCCTCAGGCGTGATGGCCGCGAGCGCCTCGTCGAGCGTGGGCACGGGCTCCCCGTTCACCAACCGATGGCGTCGCACCAAGGCGAGCGGGAGTTCGGCGATGTGGCGGCCGCCAATGACGGGATCGTGGAAGACCGCGAAGTCACCGTCGGCGGTGGCATGCACGTCCAGTTCGATCCCGTCCGCCCCCTGCGCGAGCGCCAGGCGAAACGCGGCCAGCGAGTTCTCGGGTTCGACGGCGGACGCACCGCGGTGCGCGATCACCAGCGGCATCGCGTCAGGTCGAAGGTCGCCCACTCCGCCAGTCCCGGTCGGCCGGCGGCGCGGCAGGGCCGATCGGGCTGAACAGCCGACCCGCGGGGGTCGTACTGGTCCGCAGGAACGTGGTGGGCAGGCGATCGAACCCCGACCCGCTGATAGACCCCGTCATGATCGTATCCCGGTACGTACCGCTGAAGACAAATGGCGCAAACCCGGTCACCGTCATCCGCACCGTGATGTCCGACAGCCACCGACTTCCCCCGACCGCCAGGCTGTCGGCACCGCCCCCGCCGGCTTGCGCCGTGCCGGCCCCGGTCAGCGCGCCCGAGGGTCCTTCGGTGACCGACAGCAGAAACGTGTACGAACGGGCACCATCCCGCCCCGAGCCGGTCCAGCGTCCCGTCGCCGATCGGGCCCGCTGCACGAGCAGCACGGCATCGCCGAACACGCGATCCACCCCCGCCGTGATCGTCGCCGTCCCGGGCGCGACCCCGGTGACCGTCGCGGACGCTCCGGAGCCGGCGACCAGCGCCACCGCGGGTGCACTCGAGGCCCACGTCACCGGTCCCCCGGTGATCACGTTTCCGTCGCGATCCCGAAGCGTCGCCGTCAGGACCACCTGCCGGCCAACCTCGAGGGTGTCCCGCGAAGGGCCAACTGCGAGCGCCGCTGCGCCGCCGGGCTCCGTCGCGGATCCACACGCAACGCTCAATACCACGGCCACCCCAGCGGAGGCGCGTCCCCCGCGCCACCCCGAACGCCGGTCACCGCCCGCGAAACCGCGGTGCCCGCTTCTCGAGAAACGCATGAAGTCCCTCCCTCGCGTCCTCGCTCTGGAAACACGCCAATTGATGCTCCAGCTCCACGTCCAGCATCTCACTCAAGCCCGCGGCGTCGCTGGCGTACACCGCCCGCTTGGCCAGCGCCAACCCCAGCGGCGGCTTCGCGGCGAGCATCACGGCCACCGCATGCGTTTCCGCCGCCAGCCGCTCGTGCGGGACCACGCGGTTGACCAACCCGATGCGCAGCGCCTCTTCCGCGGGGACCATCTCCGCCGAGAAGATCAACTCCAGCGCCTTGGCCACCCCGACCAGCCGGGGCAGAAAGAAGGTCCCGCCCCAGTCCGGGTGCAGGCCGATCCGGTTGAACGTCTGCCCGATGGTGGCCTTGTCTGAGGCGATCCGGAGATCACACGAGAGCGCGAGGTTGGCGCCGCCGCCGGCCGCGGGGCCGTTGAGGCTCGCCACCACCGGCTTGGCCGTGGCGCGGATCGTGGTGACGACTTCCCGGCCCGCTTCCACCAGCGCGCGGAACCCGTCCACGTCGTTCCGCTCGGTCAGCTCCTGCATGTACCCGATATCGGCCCCCGCGCAGAACGCGCGGCCGGCCCCGGTGATCACGATGACCCGCGCCGCCGCATCCTCGGCCATGGCGCGCACCGCCTGCGCGATCTCCTGCCGCATCCGGCCCGCGAAGGCGTTCAGTTTCTCCGGCCGGTTCAGGGTGATCGTCCCAATCCCCTCGGCAATCTCGACGATCACGCTCTCGTACCGGCTCACGTCCGCTCCACGATCATCGCGATCCCCTGACCGACACCGATGCACATGGTCACCAGACCGTAGCGCCCGTTCGTACGCCGGAGCGCGTGGACGAGGGTGGTCAGCAGTTTGGCTCCCGTGGCGCCCAACGGATGGCCCAGCGCGATCCCGCCGCCGTAGACGTTCACCTTCGCCGGATCGAGCTTGAGCTCGCGGACGCAGGCAATCGCCTGGGCCGCGAACGCCTCGTTCAGCTCGATGAGATCCAGGTCGCCCACCGTGAGGCCCGCGCGTTCGAGCACCTTCCGCGTCGCGGGAATGGGGCCGAGTCCCATGCAGCTGGGATCCACGCCGGCGACGGCCGAGGCGACGATGCGGGCGAGCGGTTGGGCGGAGGGGCGGGTGGGCGGGTGGGCGGCTCGGGCGATGACGAGGGCCGCGGCCCCGTCGTTGATGCCGCTCGACGTGCCGGCCGTGACGGTCCCGCCCTTGGCGAACGCGGGCCGAAGCTTCGCCAGATCGGCCGGCGTGACGTCGGGGCGGGGATGCTCGTCGACGGTCACCGTCCGCCCTTCCGTCTTTCCGTCCTTGTGTCCCACCTCCACCGGCACCAGCTCGTCGGCGAACACGCCGCTCGTGAGCGCGCGGGCCGTGCGCTGCTGGCTCTCGTAGGCGAATGCGTCCTGCTCGTCGCGCGTAATGCCGTACTGCTTGGCGACCTGCTCGGCCGTCTCCCCGAGGGAGATCGTCCACTCCGCCGGCATGCGCGGATTCACGAACCGCCAACCCACCGTGGTGTCCGCCATCTCCGGCGGCCGGCGGTCCCAGGTGGTGCCGCGCTTGAGCATCACGTAGGGGGCGCGCGTCATGCTCTCCACGCCGCCCGCCACGAACAGGTCGCCCTCACCGGCCCGCACCGCGTGGAACGCGGCGATGGCGGCCTGGAGCCCGGACCCGCACAAGCGATTGATGGTCTGCCCGGGGACCTCGATGGGGAGCCCGGCCAGCAGGCCCGCCATCCGCGCCACGTTGCGGTTGTCCTCGCCCGCGCCGTTGGCGCAGCCCAGGATCACGTCGTCGACCGCGGCGGGATCCACGCCGGCGCGCGCGACGGCCGTTTTCACGGCGAGGGCCGCGAGATCGTCCGGCCGCACGTCGGCGAGGGCCCCGCCGGCGCGGCCCACGGGGGTACGGACGGCGGAATAGATGATGGCGTCGTTGCTCACCGCAGCCCGACCCACACGGTCTTGCTCTCGGTGTAGCCGTCGAGCGCCTCGCGGCCGAGGTCGCGCCCGTAGCCGCTCGCCTTGAACCCACCGAACGGGGCGGCCGAGTCGTACAGGTTGTACGTGTTCACCCATACGGTGCCGGCCCGAATGGCGCGGGCGACCTTGATGGCCTTTGTGACGTCCCGGGTCCAGATGCCCGCCGCGAGCCCATAAATCGTCCGGTTGGCGAGCGCGATCCCTTCGTCCACGTCGTCGAACGTGACGACCGCCAGCACGGGGCCGAAGATCTCCTCGTCCACGATGCGCATGCCGGGCTTGGCGTCGTCGAAGATGGTGGCCTCGACGAAGTACCCCTTGCCGTTGACCGTGGCCGCGTTGCCGCCGGCGACCAGCGTCGCCCCGTCTTTCCGCCCCGCGGCGATGTACGACAGCACCGTCTCCTGCTGCTTCTTGGAGACCACCGCGCCGAGCCGCGTGTTCTTGTCGAAGGGATCGCCCGGCGTGAGCTTCTTGGTCCGCGCGACCAGCTCTTCCATGACCTGGTCGTGGACCGACCGCTCGACCAGGAGCCGGGAGCCCGCGGCACACACCTCGCCCTTGCCGTAGAAGATGCCGGTCTGGGCGCCGCGCACGGCGGCTTTGAGGTCGGCGTCCGCAAAGATCACGTTTGGGCTCTTGCCGCCCAGCTCGAGCGTGAGACGCTTCACCGTGTCGGCGGCATCCCGCATGATCTGTTGGCCCACGGCCGTCGAGCCGGTGAACGAGATCTTGTCCACGCCCGCGTGCTTGACCAGCGCCGCGCCCGTGGTGCTCCCGCCGCCGGGAATCACGTTGAACGCGCCGGGTGGAAGCCCCGCCTGCTCCATGATCTCCGCCATCAGCAGGGCGGTCAGTGGCGTTTCGGACGCGGGCTTGAGCACAACCGTGCAGCCCGCCGCCAAGGCGGGCGCGAACTTCCAGCTGGCGAGATTGAGCGGGAAATTCCACGGCACGATGGCGCCGACGACGCCCACCGGCACGCGGTCGGTGAATACGAAGTCCCCGCTCTCGACCGGCAGGACATTCCCTCCGTACTTGTCGGTCCAGCCCGCGTAGTACTTGAGGGTCTCGACCGTCATGGTGACGTCGATCTTCGACTCGAAGAAGGGCTTGCCGTTCTGGCGCGTCTCCAGCTCGGCCATCTCATCCCGCCGCGTGGCCAGCAGCTCGCCCGCGCGGTAGAGCATCTCGCCGCGCTTCCGCGCGGCGAGGCCCTGCCAGGCGTCTGACTCGAAGCAGGTCCGCGCCGCGGCAACCGCCGCGTCGACGTCCGCCGCGCCGGCGTACTGTACCGTCGCCAGGTGCTCTTCGGTAGCGGGGTTGATGACCTCGAACGACTTGCTCGAGGCCGCCGGCCGCCACGTGTTGGCGATGAACAGCTCGGTGCGCATCAGGCGCCCTTGAACGACGGCTTCCGCTTCTCGATGTAGGCCGCGAGCCCTTCCTTCGCGTCCTCACTCTGGAACAGCTGCTGCTGCAGCTCGCGCTCGATGGCGAGCCCGCTCTCGAACGGCACCTCGAGCCCGGAGCACACCGCCCGCTTGATGCCGCCCACCGCCTTGGCCGCCTTGGCCGGCGGCGCGAACTGCCGCGCGTAGGCGAGCACGTCTTTCCAGAAGGTCTCCTTGGGAAGCACCTGGTTCACCAGCCCGAGGCTCTCGCCCTGCTCGAACGACATCAGGTCGCCCTTCGCCATCAGCTCGATCGCCTTGGACCGACCGACGATCCGCGCGAGCCGCTGGGTGCCGCCGGTGCCCGGCAGCACGCCGAGATTGACCTCGGGCAGCCCGATCTTGCCGGCGTCCTTGGCCGCGATGCGCAGATCGCAGGCCAGCGCGATCTCGAGCCCGCCGCCCACGGTGTGCCCGTTGAGCGCACCGATCACGAGCTTGGGCGTGTGCTCGAGCCGGTTCAGCGTCTCGTTGGCGTGCAGGCAGAAGAAGTACTTGAACCGCGGTGTCACCTCATTGAGCATCTGGATGTTGGCGCCGGCGGAGAAGAACTTCTCGCCTTTGCCCCGCAGCACGATCACATGGACGCTGTTGTCCATTCGCGCCTTGAGAATCGCCGCTTCGAGCTGCAGCATCATGTTGTACGTGTAGGTGTTGGCGGGCGGGTCGTTCAGCTCCATGATGCCGATGCCGTTTTCGACCCGGTACTCGACCAGCGTCTGGTCGGTCGGCGCAGCCCAGTCAGCCATGTGCGATGGTCCTCCATTGAAGAAACGAGTCCGCGGTGGCAGGAACGCCCCGCGTCAGAACAGGCAGCCGCCGCGGCGGCCCGTGCGCTTACGGTTCCGGCGACTCCAGGAAATCCGGCAGGTCGAGCCGGGCATCCGTATCCCCCCATTTTATCGCCTCGAAGAACGATCTGCACCGGCGGCAGTACTGCCGGTTCACCATCAGGGACGTGCCGAAATCGGCTTCCTTGACGGTGTCGCTCGATCCGCAGAACGGGCAGGGCTTGGGGAGGTCCGCCATCAGCTCAGCTTGAACAGCGCGTTCGCCCCGCCGCGCAGGTGAAACACGATGTCCTCCGCCGGTCCCGCTAAGTGCGCGCGGCGCGTGCGGGCATCCCAGTCATCGAACGCCGGGGGCCGCGGCCGATCGAGCGCGACGCCTGCCGCGCGGGCCAGGGCACCGATGTCTTCGCTGACCGCCGCGAAGATCGCCGGGTTCGACTCGGCCTTCACCCCCGCCTCCACGAGCGCGCGGTCCTCCGGGTGATCCGCAGGCCCGAGCCACACGGCGACCGCCTGCAGGGCATCCCGCGTCGTGGCGGCCAGGCGTCCGCGCCCTTCGTCCCCCTGGCCGGCCACCGTGCGGAACCACCCACGCCCGTGGTGAATGTGGTGGCGCTCTTCGTCCAGCATCTTGTCCACGCTCATCCGGAGCGGCTTGAACGACGACCCGCGGAGCGTGTGGAGCACGCGCGTGGTCGCCAGATCCACCACGGCATTCATCGCCACGAACTCGGTCCACTCCGTGAGCGGCCGGTCCAGGTAGGCAATGTTCGCAAACGCCTCGGCCGGGCGGGCCTCCACCAGCGCCTCGGGATCGTCTTCGTAGTGCCGCTTGAGCACCGCGTGGAGCAGCCGTACGTGTCCCAGCTCGGTCTGGGACAGCGAGCAATTCGCCACGGCGGCCTCCAGTTCCGGCGTGCCGAACGTCCACTCGCCGTAGTGGTAACCGAGCAGCAGCTTCGTGTCGGCCAGCGCCCAGAGCAGGTTGCACAGGCCCTCGCTGCAGGGCTGCGTCATCCCCTCGAGCGACTCGTACTCCGTCTGCGCGACTCGGCTCATGCGCCCCCTCGCGGCCGGACGTCCACGG
>JAOTWJ010000019.1 GCA_029862925.1 Gemmatimonadota bacterium | reverse complement strand
ACGAGCCGGGGCTCACCGACATCCTCATCGGGACGACGCCCGCGCGGGAGGCCATCCGCCCCGAGGTCGCGCCCAAGCTCGACGTGCTGCCGGCGGGCTCGAGCCCGCCCAATCCGTCGGAGCTGCTCGGCTCGGACGCCATGCACGCCCTGCTCGGCGAGGTGCGGCGCGAATACGATTACATCGTCGTCGATACGCCGCCGGTGCTGCCGGTGACCGACGCGACCGTGATCGCGACGATCGCCGACGCCATCATCCTGACGATTCGCAGCGGGGAGACCGAAGAGCTGCCGGCGCAGCGCGCCGCGGAACAACTGCGCCGGGTGCACGCCCGCATCGCGGGCGTCGTGCTGAACGGCGTGGACACGCGGCGCGACCGGCACTACGGCTACTACCGCTATCGCCGCAACGTCCCCTACGCGGCGCGATCACCCGTCCTGTCCCTGCGACGACGGCTGGCGCGGTTGTTCTAGACGGGATGCCGGGATCCGGTTGTCCCGTCGTGCTCACACCCCGATGATCTGATCGCGCCGCGACCCGACGCTCACGTACGTGATCGGCGTCCCCACCAGATCCTGGAGGCGGTCGAGATACGCCCGCGCCTGCGACGGAAGATCGGCGAGCCGCCGTGCGTCGCTTGTAGGTCGCCGCCACCCGTCCAGGACCTCGTAGACCGGCTCCACCCGGCTCAGCGTTTCCGTATCCGCCGGCATGTCGTCGAGGTCCGCGCCGGCCAGGCGGTACCCCACGCACACCGGCAGTTGGTCGAACGCGTCGAGCACATCCAGCTTCGTCACCGCGAGGTCGGTGAGACCATTGACGCGGCGGGCGTACCGCACGACCACCGCGTCAAACCAGCCGCAGCGCCGGGGACGCCCGGTGGTCGCCCCGTATTCGGCTCCCTCGGCCCGCAGCCGGTCCCCCGCCGTGGGCTCCGCCTCGGTAGGCAACGGGCCGTTCCCGACCCGCGTCGTGTACGCCTTGACGACACCGAGGACCGCGTCGATGGCGGTCGGTCCGATGCCGGCTCCGACCGTCGCCCCTCCCGCCGTCGTGTTCGACGACGTGACGAAGGGGTAGGTGCCGTGATCCACGTCGAGCAACGCGCCTTGCGCCCCCTCGAGCAACACCCGACGGCCGGCCCGGAGCGCGTCCCAGGTGAGCCGTCCCGTATCGGTCGCGAGGGGCAGAATGCGCGGTGCGAGGCGGCGCACGAGCTCGGCGTGCTCGTCGGCATCGACCCGATCTTCCGCGCCGAGAATCGCGAGCCAGCGGTTGGCCCGTTCCACCCGCGCCCTGACCAGCGTGACCGCGGCGTCGAGATGACGGAGATCGCCGACTCGCAGGCCGCGTCGGCCGTACTTGTCCTCGTAGGCCGGACCGATCCCGCGTCCCGTCGTGCCAATGCGCTGGACCTGCTCCATGGCCTGGTCGAGCTGCTTGTGGTAGGGCAGGACCAGGTGGGCCCGATCCGACACGACCAGTCGGTCGGCGATCGCGACGCCGCGCGCCGTGAGCTCGTCCATCTCGTGCAGCAGCGTCTCGGGATCGAGGACGACCCCGTTCCCGATGACGCAGCGCGTGGCCGCATGGAGAATGCCGGACGGGATCTGATGCAGCACGAACTCGTCGTCGCCCGTGACCACCGTGTGGCCGGCGTTCGCCCCCCCCTGGTACCGCACCACGAGGTCGGCGCGCTCGGCGAGCACGTCCACGATCTTGCCCTTCCCCTCGTCACCCCACTGGGCGCCGACAACCACGACGCACTGACGCTTGGGACCGAACATCGGAACCTCGCGGTGACAGAAAAAAACCCCGGGGGCCACCCGGGGTACCTCCGAGACAAGCTAGTGACGCGGCCACCGCGGGTCAACGCGGTGCCGGCCACACCTCGGCGAGACCAGCCGCCCGCAGCAGCGCGATGAGGCGCGCGCGCTCCGTCTCGGACAAGTCCGCCAGCGGCGGACGCACCGGACCGCCGGTGAGTCCTACCCCGTCGACGGCGGCCTTCACGCCCGGAACGCCACGCTCCCCCACGATCGCCTTGTTCAATGGCGTCAGCCGTTCTTGTGCCGCCCCGGCCGCCGCGCGGTCCCCGGCCGCAAAGGCGTTCCAGACTTCGAGCGCGAGCTCGGTCGCGACATTGGCGACCGCCAGCACGCCGCCGGCCGCCCCGAGTTCGAGTGCGGCATACCAGTGGGTCCCCGATCCCATGAACATGTGCCAGGCCGGGGCCGCCGCTCGGTACGCCGCGAAATTCCTGAGATCCCCGGAGGAGTCCTTGGCACCGGCGATCATCGGGTGGTCGGCAAGGGCGGCGACGAGCTGGTCGGACAGCGCCACATGGGTGTACTTGGGCATGTTGTACAGCAGTACGGGCACCGGCGAGCCATCCGCCACCTGACGGAAATGCGCGATCAGGGCCGTAGCGGACAGCGACGCACCGTAGTACGACGGCGCCCGGACGAGCGCCGCATCCGCCCCCAGATCACCCGCGACGCGGCACGCCGCGATCGTCGCGCGCGTCGACTCCCGGCCGGTCCCGACGACGAGCGCGCGGTCGTCCGGCACGACGTCACGCAGCCACTCCACGACCGTCCGGAACTCGTGCTCATCCAGGAGCGCCGCCTCGCCCGTCGACCCCGCCGCCACGATGCCGTGCACCCCGGCCTCGAGCAGCGCGCGCGCATTCGCCCGGAGCGGGACGGGGGCCGGATCACCCGTGACCGGATCGAACGGGGTCACGACCGGCACCAACAACCCCCGAAGCGCCGGCACCGTCACCGACCCCTCCGCCGCTTCGGTTTGTCCTCCCCGGTGCCCTCCGTCGCGTCCTCGGGCGCAAGGGTGCGCGCCAGTTCGGGCCGCAGCACGCCCGCCTCGACCAAGTCCTCCGCGTGCTGCTCGAACGTCTGCGTCCCGTGCTCCTCCCGCCCCGCCGCGAGCAGCGCCGGGATCTCCTCGAGGCGGGACGGGTCGCGCAACCGTTCGTGGATCTCGGGGGTCTTGCGCAGCACCTCCATCACGACGTTCCGGCCCTCCCCGTCGGCCTTGGGCATCAGGCGCTGCACCGCGACGGCCACGAGGGCGTCGGCGAGTCGCAGACGCACCAGGTCCTGCTCCGCCACCGGCACCAACGCGACGAGGCGCGCGCACGCCGCCACCGTGCTGGTGGCAACGGTGCTGGCGATGACGAGGTGGCCCGTCTCAGATCCCTCGAGCGCGGCCTCGAGCATCGCGGCATCGTGCAGCTCGCCGATGACCACCACGTCGGGGTCCTGCCGCATGATCGCCTTGAGCCCGCTCGCCACGCTCTCGGTGTCCACCCCGATCTCCCGCTGCGTCACCGACGACTGAAGATCGCGGTGCAGGAACTCGATGGGATCCTCCAGCGTCACGATATGCTTGTTCAAGTTCGAGTTGATGTGGTGGACCAGGGCCGCGATGGTGGAGCTCCGCCCGCTCCCCGGTCCGCCCGCCACGACCACCAGACCCCCATCGGCTTCGGCGATACGCGCGAGGACCTGCGGGAGATGCAGCCGGTCGAGCGTCGGGACGTCGAACGGGATCACGCGCATGACGACCATGAAGGACGAGCGCTGGCGCAGGATGTTGACCCGAAACCGGCCCACCCCCGGCGCACCCCAGGAGCAGTCGAAGTCCCGGATCTGGTCGATGCGCTTGCGGTCCTCCTCGCTCGGGATCATGCGCAGGGCGATGGCCCGCGTCTGCTCCGGCGTAAGCCGCTGCTTGGTGAGGGGACGCAGGACGCCGTCGATCCGCGCGCGGAAGACGTCCCCCGCCTTGATGTGGAGGTCCGACGCCCCACGCTCGACCGCCGCCTTGATGATATTCTCCATCACTCAGTAGCCCAGATCCAGGTTGACGACATTCTTGAGCCGCCGGCCGTCGCGGTACCGACGGATGTTGTCGACGAGCAGCGCCGTTTCCCGCACCCAGAACCGGTCGCTCACGCCGCTTGCGTGCGGGAACACCAGCACCCGGGGATGGTCCCACCACGCGGCATCGGCCGGCAGCGGCTCGCGCTGGAACACGTCCAGCGCGCACGCCGCCACGTGTCCGTCGTCCAGGGCCGCGCGCAGCGCCGTCTCGTCGAGCAACTCCCCGCGCGACACGTTGATCACGCAGGCCCCTCGCGGGAGCGCGCGGAGCACGGCGGCATTCACGACGCCCCGCGTGTCGCGCGTATGCGGCGCCGCGAGCACCAGCACGTCACTCCGGGCGGCGAGCGCCGCCAACTGATCGGTGCCGCGGACCCACGTCACGCCCCGCGGTCGTGCCCGCCGCGGGTGACGCCGGACGGCGGCCACCCGCATCCCCAGCGCGGCACAGCGCCGCGCCACCGCCCGGCCGATGCCCCCGAGCCCCAGGAGTCCGACGCGGGTGCCCGCCAACTCGCGGACCGGCACCGACCCATCCGTGAACGCGGCCTTGGCCCAGTGACGCGCCGTCTGCGCCCGCACGGCATGATGGAACCCGCGCAGACAGAACGCAATCGCGGCGAGGGCCCAATCGGCCACCGGTTCCGCGTGCACGCCCGCCGAGTTGGTCAGCGTCGCTCCGGTCGAACGGAGTGCCGGCGTGATGCTGGCGCCGACCCCGGCCGCGGCCGTATGGGCCCATCGCAAGGTGGTGCCGGCCGCCTTCGCCACGTCGGGCGGGACCCCCCACCCGACGTAGACCTCCGCCCCGACGGCCGCGGCGATCGCGGCGCTGCTGCCCGTGGCACCGTCCCCGTCGCTCGAAGCCAGCGCGGTCACCGGACGGACCGTCCAACCGCGCCCGAACGCCCGACGGACCGCGGCCACCGTCGCGTCAGGCACGCTCCAGACCGGGCGGGTCGAGGCGAGATCGACGACGGCCACCCTCACTCGTTGATGGACAGCCGGTAGGTCCTCGTGGCGCGCAGCAACTCGAGCCGGGCCTCGTCATGCTGGTGCGGCTTCCCGCGCACAGTCGCCGTCAACACCACGCGCCCCTCCCGCGCCGGCTCGACCCGGAGGTCGGCCACCGCGAGACCGCACGCCTGGAAGATCTCCTCCACCCGGCTGACCTGATCCGCTCCCCCCGGGACCTCTACCGAGATCGTCGCCTCGACGGCGCGCCGCCGCACGTGCCCTTCCAACCAGCCCAGGCCGCGCAGCACGAGGAGCAACAGCAGCGTCACGCCCACGCCTTCCAGGACGGCTCCCGACCCCAGTGCCACGCCGATCGCCGCGACCACCCAGATCGTCGCGGCGCTGGTGAGACCGGTGACCGCCCCCCGGGAGTGGAGAATGGTGCCGGCACCGATGAACCCCACGCCGGTGACGATCTGCGCCGCGAGACGGGCCGGGTCGCCCCGGCCGTCGGCCATTTCGATGGAGAGTTGCGTGAACAACGCAGCCCCCACGCAGATGAGGATGTTGGTCCGGAGACCCGCCGCCTTGCCGCGCAACTCGCGCTCGAGACCCACCGCCCCCCCGCACACTACGGCGAGCAGCATGGCGCCGAGCAGATCGAGCCGGAGCAACTCGACGACTTCCGGCCAGAGTTGAGTCAGGAGCGTATGACCACCTCACTCGCGGGGAGCAGGCCCATGGCCTCGCGCACGGTCCGCATCGTGTCGCGTGCCATCGCGCGTGCCCGGTCGGCGCCGTCCGCCAGCACCTCCCGCACCCGGTCGGGCTGCTGCGCGAACTCGAGCGCGCGCGCGCGCATGGGCGCGAACGTTCGGACGATGTGATCGGCCAGGACCCGTTTGCAGTCGAGGCAGCCCCACTGCGCCCCTCGGCAGTTCGCCGCGACCTCGCGCACGGTGGCCGGCGGGGAGAAATACTGGTGCAGCGTGTAGAGGTTGCACTTCTCCGGATCGCCCGGATCCTTCCGTGTCACGCGCGCCGGGTCCGTCTTCGCGGGCCGCAGGAGCTCCCAGACCCGTTCCGGCGAGTCGAACACGCCGATCGTATTCCCGAGGCTCTTCGACATCTTCGCCTCGCCGTCGAGTCCGAGAATGCGCCGCCCCGCACCGACGTGAGGCTGTGGCTCGGGGAAGAAGCCCTCGCGGTAGCGCGCGTTCCACTTGCGGGCAACCTCGCGCGCCAGCTCGAGGTGCTGGACCTGGTCATCACCGACGGGCACCACGTCCGCGCGGTACAACAGGATGTCCGCCGCCTGCAGGACGGGATAGTTGAGCAGCCCCGCGCGCACGCTTTCTTGCCGCTGCGACTTGTCCTTAAATTGCGTCATGCGTTCGAGCTCGCCGAGCGGCGTCACGGTCATGAACACCCAGGCGAGTTCGGTGTGCTCGGGCACGTGCGACTGCACGAAGACCGTGCTCCGCTCGGGATCGATGCCGGCCGCGAGCAGACTGACGGCCATCTCCAGCGTCCGCGTCTGCAACTGGCCAGCATCGTAGTCCTGCGTGATGGCATGATAGTCCACGATGCAGAACACGCACTCGTGGGTTTCCTGCAGCGCCACCCAGTTGCGGACGGCGCCGAGATAGTTGCCGATATGCAGCTCGCCGGAGGGCTGAATGCCCGAAAACACCCGCGCCATGGCCACAAGCTAGGGACGGAGGGGAAGGGTCGCAAGATGGCTCAGCACCACGAGTTACTGCGAGCCGCCCTGCTGGCGGCGGCGCGGGCGACGGATCTGATCCGCCGCGCCGTCCGCCCCGAGCCGAAGGCCTGGGGGCGCAAGGGGCCCCACGATTTTGTCACGGACGTCGATCGCGCCGCCGAGCGGCTGATCGGCGAGACCCTGATGGACGCGGTGCCGCACTCCGTCGTGCTTGGCGAGGAGTTCACCCCGGAGCTCCGCAGCGACGCGCCCATCACGTGGGTCGTCGATCCGCTGGACGGCACGACGAACTTCCTGCACGACTATCCGATGTACGCCGTCAGCATCGCTGCCGTCATCGCGGGTGAGCCGGTGGCCGGCGTCGTCAGCGACGTCACGCGCGGGTGCACGTACCAGGCGACGGCCGGAGACGGCGCCTGGTGCGACGGGCGGCGGCTCCGCGTCACCAGGCTCACCGACCCGGGACGGGCGCTGCTGGGGACCGGCTTTCCGTTCAAGGCGCCGGCCAGCGCCCAGCTCGATGCGTATCTCGACCAGTTTCGCCGGATTCTCCCTTGCACGAGCGGCGTGCGCCGCGGGGGGTCCGCCGCGCTCGATCTCGCGCACGTGGCCGAAGGCCGGCTCGACGGTTTCTGGGAATTCGGACTCAGCGCCTGGGACATCGCGGCCGGCATCCTGCTCGTCCGGGAGGCCGGCGGGCGGGTGACGGATTTCGCCGGCCGGCCGCTGCCCGTCGCGGCGGGGGACGTCGTCGCCGGCGGACCGGGCGTGCACGCGTGGCTGTTGGGGATGCTCACGCCCGGCGCGGACGGAGCGCCCGCGTAGGGTTACGTCTTGACGCCCGCCGTGGCCAGCGTGAGGATCCGCGGCCCGGGCTCGTCCACCACGACCGTGTGCTCGAAGTGGGCCGAGAGCGAACCGTCGCGCGTGACGACGGTCCATTTGTCATCCAGCGTGCGGATCTCCGGCCGACCCATGTTGATCATCGGCTCGATCGCGATCGTCATGCCGCGCGTGAGCCGCACGCCCCGTTTGGGTTTCCCGTAGTTCGGCACCTGCGGCTCTTCGTGGAAGCTCGTGCCGATCCCGTGACCCACGAGCTCCCGGACCACGCTGAATCGCGCCGCTTCCGCGATCCGCTGCACCGCATGCCCGATGTCGCCGACGTGGTTGCCGACGGTGGCCTGGGCGAGTCCGGCGTCGAGCGCTTCCTGGGTCACCTGCAGGAGTCGCTGCACGTCTTCGGCCACGTGCCCGACAGGGACCGTGAGCGCGGAATCCGCGTGCAACCCCTCCAGCTGGACCCCACAGTCGACACTGAGAATATCCCCCTCGCGCAGCACCCGGTCCCGCGCGGGAATGCCATGTACCACTTCGTGGTTGATCGACGTGCACAGGCTCTTGGGGAACCCGTACAGCCCCTTGAAGGAGGGTCGCGCGCCCGGGTGGCCCCGGATGAACGTCTCCGCGACGTCGTCGAGCTCGGCGGTCGAGACGCCGGGCCGCGTGTGCTGCGCGACCAGCTGAAGCGTGTCCGCCACGATGGTGCCGGCCGCGGCCATGACGTCGATCTCGCGGGGCGACTTGATGGTGATCACCGACCGACCGCCAGTTTCACCCGCTCGGCGATGTCCTCGACGGTGCCAATGCCGGGCACCACGGAGACGAGGTCGCGCTCCCGGTAGTACGCCACCAGCGGGGCGGTCTGCTCGCGATAGACGCCCAGGCGCCGCCGGAACGCGTCGATCGTATCGTCGCTCCGCCCCTCCAGGGCTGCGCGCCGCCGCATGCGTCGCACGAGCTCCTCCTCGGGGACGTCCACCAGCAGCACGCGGTCGACCTGCTGGCCGCGCGCATGCAGCAGCCGGTCCACCGCCTCCGCCTGGCCCGATGTGCGCGGGAACCCGTCCATGATCACACCCCGCTTGGCGCCGGGCGACTGCAACACTTCCTCGATCAGGCCAAGGATGATCTCGTCCGGGACGAGCAGCCCCTGGTCGTAGTATTCCTTCGCCCTGGTCCCGAGCGGCGTGCCGTCCTTCATGGCCGTCCGAATCAAGTCGCCGGTGGCGATCTTGGGAATGTTGAGCCGGGTCGAGAGCAGGGCCCCTTGAGTACCCTTTCCCGAACCCGGCGCGCCGAGGAGGATGAGATTCACGTGTCCATCCCGCTTACATGTAGCGCCGCCGGCCGCGGAACTTGATGCGGCCCTGTTTCATGAAGTCGTCGTAGTGGCGCAGATGCAGATGCTGCTGCATCTGGATCCACGTGTCGAGCCCCACGCCGACCACGATCAGGAGTGCCGTCCCGCCAAAGAAGAACGGCACGTTGAACCAGTCGAAAATGAAGAACGGCAGCAGCGCGATGATCGTGAGGAAGATCGCGCCCGGCAGCGTCACCCGGCTGAGGACGTCGTCGATGTAGTCCGCCGTGGCGGCACCCGGTTTCACGCCGGGGATGAAGCCCCCCTGCTTCTTCAGGTTTTCCGCGAGGTCCACCGGATTGAAGATGATGGACGTGTAGAAATACGTGAAGAAGATGATCAGCAGGCCGTACGTCGTGTAGTACGCCACCGAGCCGGGCCGGAACACGTCGGCGACGCCCCGCAGCCATGGCACGGTGGTGAACGCCGCCAGCGTCCCCGGCACGATGATCAGCGACTGGGCGAAGATGATCGGCATCACGCCCGCGGAGTTGATCCGGATGGGAATGAACGTCTTCTGCCCTTCGCGGATCCGCCCCCGGCCCATCACCTTGCGGGGGATCTGGATGGGGATGCGCCGCGCGGCCACCGTCATGGCGATGACGGCCGCGACCACGGCGACCATCACCACCGCGAGCACGACCAGGCGCGGGAACGTGATGATGCCCGTCTGGACGAAGCCGATCGTCTGGAAGAAGCCCGGCAGCATCCCTTCCATGATCGAGAAGAAGATCATCAGGCTCATGCCGTTGCCGATGCCGCGCTCGGTGATCTGCTCACCGAGCCACATGATGTAGATGGCACCGGTCGTGAGCGTGAGCACCGTGAGGGCCCGGAAACCCCACAGGGACTGCATCGCGACGGCATTGAGCGACTCGGTGAAGATCGCGAACCCGTACGCCTGGCCGAGCGCCAGCGCGACCGTCATGTAGCGCGTCCACTGGGTGATCTTCTTCCGACCGTCTTCTTCCTTCTGCAGCTTGTCGATCGTGGGGAATACCGCGCCGGCGAGCTGAAAGATGATCGACGCGGAAATGTAGGGCATGATGCCAAGCGCGAGCACGGTGGCCCGCGACAGCCCGCCGCCGACGAACAGGTCGTAGACGCCGAACAGCGTCCCGCCCGCCTGGTTGCGCATGAAGTCCGCGAGGACCTGGACGTTCACGCCCGGGGTGGCGATGTGCGCGCCCGCCCGGTAGATCGCGAGGCACAGGAGCGTGAAGAGGATCTTGTCCTTCAGCTCCGGGTCGCGGAAGAAATTCGGGATCCGCGGGGCCGTCATGGCGTCACCCCTCGACCTGGCCGCCCGCCTGCTCGATCTTGGCCCGCGCGCTCGCCGAGCAGCGACACCCGCTGACCGCGTAGGCCCGGGTCGCGTCCCCCGTGCCCAGGATCTTCACTGGGCGGTCCGCCCGGTTGACCATCCCCGCCGCCACCAGCGTCGCCGGCGTCACTTCCGTCCCCGGCAGCCGGGTCAGGTCCTTCAGGTTGACCGCCTGCGCCGCCTCCCGGAACGGATTGGTGAAGCCCCGCTTTGGCACGCGGCGGATCAGCGGCATCTGGCCGCCTTCGAACCCGGGGCGCACGTTGCCGCTCGCCCGCGCCCGCTGGCCCTTGTGCCCGCGCCCGGCCGTCTTGCCAAGGCCCGAGCCCGGGCCGCGGCCCTTCCGCTTGGCGGTCGTCGTGGCCCCACGCGGCTTGGGCAGGTTGTGCAGCCCCAGGGCGGTCCGCTCTTCAGCCATCACGCCTCCTCACGCACCTGGACGAGGTGCCGCACCTTGCGCAGCATCCCCCGCACCGCGGGCGTGTCGTGCACGGTGATCTCATGCTGATGGTGCCGCAGCCCCAGCGCCCGCAGGGTGCGACGGTAGGTCTCGGCGTGCCCGATGCCCGACCGCACCTGCTGGACCCGCAGGGGCCGCTGCCCGGCCCCGCGGTCGGCCTTCGGCGCCCGCTTCGCCCGCGTCCGCGTCCGCGTGGCTGGCCGCTTCCGCTTCGCCGCCTCAGGCATCCGCCACCCCCTGCCGCGGCCGCTGTCGTGGCACGAAGGGGACGGACTCCACGGGGACGCCGCGCTCCCGCGCCACCTGCTCGGGCGTCACGAGGCACTGCAAGCCGTCCATCGTGGCCCACACCATGTTGTGCGGGTTGGCCGACCCGAGGGACTTCGTCAGGATGTCCGTGATCCCGGCGCAGCCGAGCACGGCGCGGACCGGCCCGCCGGCAATCACGCCCGTGCCGGAGGACGCCGGCTTGAGCAGCACCCGGCCCGCCCCGTGTTCGCCGACGATCTCGTGCGGGATCGTCGTGCCGGAGCGCGGCACGCGCACCATGCCCTTGCGCGCGGCCTCCACGCCCTTGCGGACGGCTTCGGACACCTCGTTGGCCTTGCCGGTGCCCACGCCGACGGACCCGTTGGCGTCGCCGACGGCCACGAGGGCCGTGAACGAAAAGCGCCGCCCGCCCTTGACCACCTTCGCCACGCGGTTGATCGCAATGACGTTCTCGACCAGGTCGGAGTCGCGCTCCCGATCGCGGCTCCGGTCCCGACGGCCGCCGCGGCCACCGCGATCCCGCTGCTGCTGCCCCTTCTCCGCCATGTGCTAGAACTCCAGTCCGCCGTCCCGCGCGCCTTCGGCCACCGCGCGGACACGCCCGTGATATGCGTAGCCGCCCCGGTCGAATACGACCCGCGCGACCCCGAGATCCTTGGCACGCGCCGCGAGCGCCTTCCCCACGGCCCGCCCCTTCACCACCTTGCCCGTCCCGTCGACGGATAGGTCTTTCGTCAGGTCGCTCACGGCGACCAGCGTGCGGCCCTGCTCGTCATCGACGAGTTGGGCGTAGATGTGCTTGAGCGACCGGAACACGACTAGGCGCGGCCGGTCGGCCGTCCCATGGATCCGCACCCGGAGGCGGCGGTGGCGGCGCACCCGGCGGTCGGCCCGGGTCTTCGGTTTGGGTATCGGCCGCATTACTTCGCTCCCGTCTTACCGGCTTTCCGGCGCACCTGTTCTCCCACGTAGCGAATGCCCTTGCCCTTGTAGGGCTCGGGCGGCCGCACCTTCCGGATCTCCGCGGCTACCTGGCCGACGAGTTCCTTGTCGATCCCCTCGATCTTGACCTGGGTGTTGTTCTCCACCGAGATCTTGATCCCCGAGGGCGCCGGGAACTCGACCGGATGGGACAGCCCCACCGCGAGCCGGATGCCCTTGGGATTGGCCTCGGCCTTGTATCCGACCCCGTGCAGCTCGAGCTGGCGAACGAACCCCGTCGTGACACCGGCCACCATGTTCGCGAGCAGCGCCCGGGTGAGCCCGTGCAGGGCCCGGTGCGGCCGCGCGTCACTCGGGCGTGTCACCACCGCTGCTCCGTCCTCGACCGCGATCGTCATCTCCCGATGGAACGTGCGGGTGAGCGTGCCCTTCGGACCTTTCACCGTCACGTCGTTCCCCTGGACGGTCACGGCCACCCCCTTGGGGATCGGAACGGGCTTCTTGCCGATTCGCGACATGCGCCCCCCTACCACACCACGGCGAGCAGCTCGCCGCCCGTGTGCGCCGTGCGGGCCTCGCGGTCGGACATCAGACCGCGGGGCGTCGACAGAATGGCCATGCCGAGCCCATTCCGCACCCGCGGGATCTCGCGGACCTTGACGTAGCGCCGCAGCCCCGGCGTCGACACCCGCTGCACCTCCCGGATCACCGGCTGGTCGCCGTGATAGCGGAGGTACAGCCGGAGCACACCGTGGCGGCCGTCGTCCAGCACCTTGTAGTCCTGGACGTAGTGGTTGTCGCGCAGCAGTCGCGCGATCTCGACCTTCAGTTTCGACAACGGCACGTCGACCCGGCGATGCCCCGCCCGGCAGGCGTTGCGAATCCGGGTCAACATGTCGGCGACGGGATCAGTCATGCTCATAGCGTCCGACTCGGTCCTTTACCAGCTGGCCTTGCGCACCCCCGGGATCTCCCCCCGGAGCGCCATTTCCCGGAAGCAGATGCGGCAGATGCCGAACTTGCGGAGGAACGCCCGCGCGCGACCGCAGCGCTGGCAGCGTGAATACTTGCGCACGCCGAACTTCGGGGTGCGCTTCGACTTCTCAACCAACGACTTTTTCGCCATGCCCGCTCCTAACCGACCACGACCGGCGTTTCGCCCCGGAACGGCATCCCCAGCTCCCGCAACAAGGCGAGGGCCACGTCGTCCCGGCCGGCGTTCGTCACGAACGTGACGTCCATCCCATGGATCTTCTCGACCTTATCGTAGTCGATCTCCGGAAAGATCATCTGCTCCTTGACCCCCACCGAGTAGTTCCCCCGCCCGTCGAACGACCGGGTCGGCAGACCGCGGAAGTCGCGCACGCGCGGGATCGCGACGTTGATGAACCGGTCGAGGAACTCCCACATCCGGGCGCCGCGCAGCGTCACGGACGCCCCAATCGGCATGCCCTCACGCAAGTTGAAGTTCGCAATCGACTTCTTCGCGCGCGTCACGAGGGCCCGCTGCCCGGTGATCTGCCCGAGCTCCACCACGATCGCGTCGAGCAGCTTGGCGTTCTTCGCCGCGTCGCCCTCGCCGACGTTCAGCACGATCTTCACCAGCCGCGGGACCTGGTGCGGGTTCGTGAAGCCGAACTGCTGCGACAACCTGGGCCGGACCCGCTCCTGATAGTGCAGCAACAGCCGCGGCGGCGGCGCCGGCTCGGCTGCCGGGGTCGGCGGCGCGTCTTTGGTCTTCGTCTTCGCCATGGCTCACCGGTTCCTCGGAATCGGCCGGCCCGAGGCCTTGCTCAGGCGCTCCACCGATCCGTCCTGGTTCTTCTTGCGCCGCACCCGCGTCGGCTTCCCCGATTTCGGGTCGAGCAGCATCACGTTCGACGCATGAATCGGGGCCGGAAACTGGACGATCCCGCCCTCCTCCTCCGCGCGCTGCGGCTTGCGATGGCGCTTGACCACGTTGACCCCCTCGATCACCACCCGGTTCGCCTTCGGCAGGACCCGGAGAACGACCCCCTCCTTGCCGGTGTCTTCCCCCCGGAGCACCCGGACGGTGTCGCCCTTCGTGATCCGCATCCGGTGTCGCGGCACCTGTGGCGACCGCTCGCGCCGGCGCTTGCGGTGAACCAACGGCTTCATCAGAGCACCTCCGGCGCCAGGGACACGATCTTCATGAAGCGCTTGTCCCGCAGCTCGCGGCCCACCGGGCCGAAGATGCGGGTCGCCCGCGGCTCTCCCTGGTCGTTGATCAGCACCGCCGCGTTCTCATCGAAGCGGATGTAGCTGCCGTCCCGCCGGCGCGTCTCCTTGGCCGTCCGCACGACCACCGCTTTGGCGACCTCGCCCTTCTTCACTTGGCCGCTCGGCAGCGCGTCCTTGATCGCCACGACCACCACGTCCCCCAACCCCGCGTAGCGCCGCTTGCTGCCGCCCAGCACACGGATCACGAGCGCCTTTCGGGCACCCGAGTTGTCCGCGATCTTGAGAATCGATTCCTGCTGTACCATCGATCCCCCCGCCTACTGCGCCCGCTGCAGGATCTCGACGACCCGCCAGCGCTTGGTTTTCGACAGCGGTCGCGTCTCCATGAGCCGGACGGTGTCGCCGGCCTTGGCGCCCAACTCGTCATGCGCATGGACGCGCTTCGAGCGCGTCACCTGCTTGCCATACAACCCGTGCGCCAATCGCCGCGTGAGCGTGACGGCGACGGTCTTCGTCATCTTGTCGCTCGTCACGACCCCGACCCGGACCTTCCGCCGGCTCCGCGGGGCGCCTTGCTGCTCCGTCATTGCTGCACCCTCTCGCGCAGTACCGTCTCGATGCGGGCGATGTTGCGCCGCATCGTCCGGAACCGCATCGGGTTGTCTTCCGTAATGTCTTCGGTCGCCGCCCGAAACCGCAGGCGGAACCGAGCTTCCCGGAGCTTCGCCAACTCGACCCGGAGCTCATCGTCTCCGAGTTCGCGCAGCGCCTCCATCGTGAGCGCCTTCCGCTCGGCGTCCTTGAGCGCCATGCTCTACGTATCCTCTCGCCGCACGAAGCGCGTCTTCACCGGCAGCTTCGCGGCCGCCAGGGTGAGCGCCTCGCGCGCCATGTTCTCGGGAATCCCCTCGACCTCGAACATCACCCGGCCGGGCTTCACGACCGCCACCCACCCCTCGGGGTTGCCCTTGCCCTTCCCCATCCGCGTCTCGGCCGGCTTCTTCGTGATCGGCTTGTCCGGGAAGATCCGGATCCACACCTTCCCGCCGCGCTTCATCGCGCGCGTCAGGGCGACTCGCGACGCCTCGATCTGCCGGTTCGTGATCCAGCCCGGATCGAGCGACATCAGCCCGTAGTGGCCGAACGCCACGGTGTTGCCGCGCGTGGCATGGCCCCGCGTCCGGCCCTTCATCATCTTGCGGTACTTCACCCGCTTCGGCGCCAGCATGCTCAGTTCCCCGTGCTATACGTGCGGCCGCGGGCGTCCTCGACCACCTCGCCCTTGAAGATCCAGACCTTCACGCCAATCGTCCCGAAGGTCGTCTTCGCGGTGCTCGTCGCGTAATCCACGTCGGCCCGCAGCGTGTGGAGCGGCACCCGCCCCTCGTGATAGCCCTCGCTCCGGGCGATCTCGCTTCCGCCCAGGCGCCCCGAGCAGCGCAGCTTGATGCCCTGGGCGCCCATGCGCATCGCGCTCTGGACCCCGCGCTTCATCGCCCGGCGGAATGACACCCGCTGGGTCAGCTGGTGAGCGACGTTGTCCGCCACGAGCTGGGCGTCGAGCTCCGGACGCTTGATCTCCTCGACGTTGATCGCGATCTCCTTGTGCGTCAGCGCCGCCAGTTCATCCCGCAGCTTGTCGACCTCGGCGCCCCGCTTGCCGATTACGACGCCCGGCCGTCCCGTGTAGATCGTCACCGAGACCTTGCCCGGCCGACGGTCGACGTGCACGTCGGAAATGGCCGCGTGCCCCAGGCGCGTCTTGAGGTACTTCCGGATCAGCTCGTCTTCCTTGAGCAACTCCGGAAATTCGCCTCCGCGCGCGAACCAGCGCGAGCGCCACGGCTTGACCACCCCGAGCCGGAACCCGTACGGATGGGTCTTCTGCCCCACTACGCCTCCTTCTCCGCCACGCGGATCTCCACGGTGCTCATGCGTTTCCGGATCGGCGTGGCGCGACCGTGCGCCGCCGCCGTGAACCGTTTGAGCGTCGGGCCCTCGTTGACGACCGCGTAGGCCACGACGAGCCGGTCCACGTCGAACGCGCGGTTCTCGCGCAAGGCATCCTGCTCGGCGTTGGCCACGGCCGAGCGCAGCACCTTCTCGATCTGCCGAGCCGCCCGCTTCTTCGAGAACTTGAGCACCGCGTATGCCGCGTTCACATCCCGGCCGCGCACCTCGTCGATCACGAGGCGCATCTTCCGGGGTGACTGCCGCACCCAGCGCTGAATCGCTCTTGCCGCCATGCGCGCTCCCTACGCCCCCACCTTCTTGTCGGCCGTCGGCGTCGCCTTGCCGCCGTGCCCGCGAAACAAGCGGGTGGGCGCGAACTCGCCGAGCTTGTGCCCGACCATGTTCTCGGACACGTAGACCGGGATGAACTTGTTCCCGTTGTGCACCGCGATCGTGTGGCCCACGAACTCGGGCGTGACGGTGGATCGCCGCGACCAGGTCTTCAGCACCCGCCGCTCGTTCGCGTCGTTCAACGCCTGGATCTTGCGGAGGAGCGACTCCTCCACGAACGGGCCCTTCTTGACGCTCCGTGCCATGCCGCCTCTCGCGTTACTGCGTCGCCTTGCCCCGCTTGCGCCCGCGCACGATCAGTCGCGTGCTGGCCTTCTTGCGCTTGCGGGTCTTCCGTCCCTCGGGCTTGCCCCACGGCGTGCATGCCGGCCGGCCACCCGACGTCTTGCCTTCCCCGCCCCCGAGTGGGTGGTCGACGGGGTTCTTCGCCACCCCGCGCACCCGCGGCCGCCGCCCGAGCCAGCGGGTCTTGCCCGCCTTGCCCACCCGCAGCAGCTCGTGCTCCGCGTTCCCCACCTCGCCCACCGTGGCCCAGCACTCGCCGCGCACCATCCGCACCTCGCCGCTGCGCAGCTTGACCGTGACGTGCGCCCCCTCCTTCGCCACCACCTGCGCGCCCGTGCCCGCGGACCGGCAGAGCTGGGCGCCCTTGCCCCGCTTCAGCTCGATGCAGTGCACCGTGGTTCCGAGCGGCATCTCCTGCAACGGCAGCGTGTTGCCGTTCCGGATGTCGCTGCCCGGTCCCGCCACCACGCGGTCGCCCACCGCCAGCCCCTTCGGGTGCACGATGTAGCGCTTCTCGCCGTCCGCGTACGTCAGCAGGGCGATCCGCGCCGTCCGGTTCGGATCGTACTCGATCGCGGTGACTTGCGCCGGCACGCCGGGCTTGTTGCGCCGGAAGTCGATCCGGCGATAGCGGCGCTTGTGCCCGCCGCCGCGGGAGCGGGTCGTGACGTGCCCGTGGTTGTTGCGCCCTCCCCGCTTCGAGAGCGGCTCGACGAGCGAGCGCTCGGGCGCCGTGCGCGTCACGTCGGTGAAGTCAGCCACCGAGCGGAATCGCGTGCCCGCGCTGGTCGGTCGGAACTGTCGCACACCCATGGCTTAGCCCTCGAACACTGGAATCGACTGGCCGTCCTGGAGGCGCACGAGCGCTTTCTTCCAGGCCGGCCGGCGACCGGCGGACCGACCCCGCGTGCGGCGCTTGGAGGGCTGGACCATCGTCCGCACCTGCACCACCTGCACGCCGAAGAGTTGCTCGACCGCCGCCTTGATGTCGCGCTTCGTCGCGTCGCGGCTGACTTCGAACGTGTATTCGTGCAGTGCGCCGTACTGACTCGACGATTTCTCCGTCACCACCGGCCGGACGATCGTCCCGTACAGATCAGGCATCGGGACCACCCTTCTTCTTCTTCTTCGGCTTGGCGGCCGACGCACCCGTGGTCGCCCGGCGGGTGGCGGCCGGTTTGGCCTTCGGCTTCGCCCCCTGCTTCGCCTTCGGCGCCGGGGTCCGGGCGACCTTCGTCGCCCGCTTCGCCCGCGCCGTCGGCTTCTTGGCCGTCGCGGCCAGGGCATGTCCGCCGATGGCGGCCTCTTCGACCACCAGGGCATCGGCCCAGAGGATGTCGTACGCCGCCGCATCCTGGTAGCGCAGGACCCGCACGCCGGGCACGTTGCGGCCCGACAGGTAAACGTTCGAGCTCAGCTCGGCGGTGAGGATGAGCACCTTCTGCCCCTGCACGCCCAACTTGGTCAGCAGATCTACCAGCTGCTTCGTCTTCGGCTGCGCGAACTCGAGCTGCTCCAGCACGTGGATCGCCCCGTCCTGCGCCCGCGCCGTGAAGGCCGAGCGTCGCGCGACCTGGCGTACCTTGCGCGGCAGCCGAGTGGTGTACTTGCGCGGCGTCGGGCCGAACGCGACCCCGCCGCCCACCCAGTGGGGCGCGCGCGTCGTGCCTTGCCGGGCCCGACCGGTCCCCTTCTGGCGCCACGGCTTCCGGTTGCCGCCGGAGACCTCGCTGCGGGTCTTGGTCGCATGAGTGCCTTGGCGCTGGTTGTTGCGGTAGGCGCGCACCGCGTGGTACAGCGCCCCTTCGTTGACGGGCGCCTCGAACTCCGCAGGAAGGGCGTAACTCCCCTTCTTCTTGGCGGCCGCCGTGTAGTGGTGGGCCTCAAGCATAGCGGCTCCGCCTCCCCTGCTTCCGGACCAGCACGATCCCGCGCATGGGGCCCGGTACCGCGCCCCGCACGAACAGCAGATTCCGATCCGCGTCCACCTTGACCACCTGCAACCCGATCTCCGTGTGGCGGGCGGCCCCGTGATGGCCCGGCAGGCGCTTGCCCTTCAGCACGCGCGACGGATCGGTTCCGGGCCCGATCGAGCCCGGCTTCCGATGACGCGTATTGCCGTGCGACGCGGGGCCACCGCTGAACCCGTGCCGCTTGACCACGCCCTGGAACCCACGCCCCTTGGTGGTGCCCGTGACTTTGACGCGCTCCCCCGGCGCGAAAATGCCCACGGTGACCGTCTCGCCGGCGGCCGGCGCCCCGCCGGGAACCGGGAACTCGCGCAGCACGGCGGGCGCCAAGTCCAGGCCCGCCGTCTTGGCGTGCCCGAGCTCGGGGCGGGTGGCACGCGTCGCCTTCTGGGCGCCAAACGCGAGCTGGACCTGCGTCATGCCGCTCGTCTCGCGCACGCGGACCACCGGACAGGGACCCGCCTCGATCACCGTGACCGGGACCACCTCACCGTCTTCGCGGTACACCCGCGTCATGCCGAGTTTCCGGCCGATGATGCCGTCCATCGCTTACCCGACCTTGATCTCGACGTCCACGCCGGCCGGCAAATCCAGCTTGGTGAGCGCATCCACCGTTTGCGGCCGGGAATCCCGGATGTCGATGAGCCGTTTGTGGGTCTTCAGCTCGAATTGCTCCCGGCTCTTCTTGTCGATGTGCGGGCTCCGCAGCACCGTCCACATTTGCCGCTTGGTGGGCAGCGGAATGGGACCCGAGACCGTCGCCCCGGTCTTCTCGACCGTGCGCACGATATCGGCCGCCGCCTGGTCCAGGACGGCGTAGTCGTACGCCTTGAGCCGAATGCGAATCTGCTGACCAGCCATGTCGTTGCCTCTCGCAGAGGACCGGATGGACGGGACAACGGGGCCGTCCCGTCGTCCTGTCCCTCCCGTCATCTCATGATCCTGATCCTCGCCGTCAGGCGAGGATCTTGGTGACGACGCCCGCGCCGACGGTGCGGCCACCCTCACGGATGGCGAATCGCAGGCCTTCCTGCATGGCGATCGGCGTAATCAGCTCGATCGTCATCTTCGTGTTGTCGCCGGGCATGACCATCTCGACGCCCGACGGCAGCTCCACCGACCCCGTCACGTCCGTCGTGCGGAAATAGAACTGCGGCCGGTAGCCCTTGAAGAACGGCGTATGCCGTCCGCCCTCTTCCTTCGTGAGGACGTAGACCTCCGCCTCGAACTTCGTGTGCGGCGTCACCGAGCCGGGTTTGGCCAGCACCATGCCGCGCTCGATTTCGGTCTTGTCCACGCCGCGGAGCAGAAGGCCGACGTTGTCGCCCGCGACGCCCTCGTCGAGCAGCTTGCGGAACATCTCGACACCCGTGACCACCGTCTTCTTCGACGTGCCGAACCCGACCATTTCGACTTCCTCGCCCACCTTCACCTTGCCGCGCTCGATCCGGCCCGTGGCGACCGTGCCGCGGCCGGTGATCGAGAACACGTCCTCGACCGGCATCAGGAAGGGCTTGTCCACTTCGCGCTGCGGCTCCGGAATGTAGCTGTCGAGCGCGTTGCACAGTTCCTCGATCTGCTTCACCGACTCGGCGTCGGCTGCGAGCGCCTTCATCGCGGAGCCACGGATCACCGGCACGTCGTCGCCCGGGAACTCGTAGACGCTCAACAGCTCGCGTACCTCCAACTCGACCAGGTCCAGCAATTCCGGATCGTCCACGAGGTCGCACTTGTTGAGGAAGACGACGATGAAGGGCACGTTCACCTGGCGCGCGAGCAGAATGTGCTCCCGCGTCTGCGGCATCGGCCCATCCACGGCGCTCACGACGAGGATCGCCCCGTCCATCTGCGCCGCCCCCGTGATCATGTTCTTCACGTAGTCGGCGTGCCCGGGGCAGTCGACGTGCGCGTAGTGGCGCTTGTCCGTGCTGTACTCCACGTGGCTTGTCGCGATCGTCAGGATCTTCGTCGCGTCGCGACGGCCCTGAGACTCGGACGCCTTCGCGACCTCGTCGTACGAGACGTACGTGCCGAGGCCCTTGTCCGCCGACACCTTCGTGAGCGCCGCGGTCAGCGTGGTCTTGCCGTGGTCCACGTGTCCGATGGTTCCCACGTTCACATGCGGCTTCGTCCGCTCGAACTTTTTCTTGGCCATTGGTCGTTCGCCCCTATCCTTTGAGCTTGCTGATGATCTCTTCCGCCTTCGCCTTCGGCACCTCGTGATACTGCGAGAACTGCATGGTATAGACAGCCCGGCCCTGTGTCGTCGACCGGAGCGTCGTGGAGTAGCCGAACATCTCGGCCAGCGGGACGCTGGCGGCGATCACCTGCGCCTCCCCCCGCTGGGTTACGCCGCCGATCTTCCCGCGGCGGCTGTTGAGGTCCCCCATCACGTCGCCCATGTACTCCGCCGGCGTGACGACCTCGACGTCCATGACCGGCTCGAGCAGCACCGGCTTCGCCTGGTGGGCGGCCTCCTTGAAGGCCATCGAGCCCGCGATCTTGAACGCCATCTCGCTCGAGTCCACGTCGTGCGAGCTCCCGTCCACCAGCGCCACCTTGACATCCACCACGGGGTACCCGGCCAACACCCCGTTCTCGAGCGCCTCCTTGATGCCCTGCTCGACCGGCCCGATGTACTCCCGCGGCACCGACCCGCCCACGATCTTGTCCTCGAAGACGAAGCCGTTCCCGGCCCCGTTGGGCTCGAGGTGAATCACCACGTGCCCAAACTGCCCGCGGCCGCCGGTCTGGCGGATGAACTTCCCCTCCACGTACTCGACCCGCTCCCGCACCGTCTCCCGGTACGCCACCTGCGGCCGGCCCACGTTGGCCTCGACCTTGAACTCGCGCCGCATCCGGTCAACGAGGATCTCGAGATGGAGCTCGCCCATCCCCGAGATGATCGTCTGCCCGGTCTCGGGATCCGTCCGCACGTGGAACGTCGGATCCTCTTCCTGCAGCTTCTGCAGCGCGGTCGAGAGCTTCTCCTGATCGGCCTTGGTCTTGGGCTCGATCGCCACGGAGATCACCGGTTCCGGGAACCGCATCGCCTCCAGGATGACGGGGTCGTCTTCGTCACACAGCGTATCGCCCGTCTTGGTGTCCTTGAGCCCGATGGCAGCCGCGATGTCACCCGCGCGCACCTCGCGGATCTCCTCCCGCTTGTTGGCGTGCATCTGCAGGAGGCGGCCGACGCGCTCCCGCCGGTCCTTGGTCGAGTTGTAGACGTACGAGCCCGAGTTGAGCACGCCCGAATACACACGAAAGAACGTCAGCCGCCCGACATACGGATCCGTCGCGATCTTGAACGCCAACGCGCTGAACGGCGCCTCGTCGGACGGCAGCCGCTCCACGAACGTCTCGTCATGATGCGGCAGATGGCCCCGGACGGGCTTCACCTCGAGCGGGCTCGGCAGGTAGTCGATGACGCCGTCCAACAGCCGCTGCACGCCCTTGTTCTTGAACGCCGCCCCGCAGAACACGGGCACGATGTACCCGTTCACCGTGGCGTGGCGGATCGCTTGCCGGATGTCGTCCTCCGTGAGCTGATCTTCGCCGGCCAGATACTTCTCCAGCAACACCTCATGGTGCTCGACCGCCGCTTCGATCAGCTCGTGCCGCATCCGCGCGATGCGCGCCGCGAACACGTCGGGCACCGGCCCCTCCACCCACGTCGCCCCCAGCGAAGCCTCGTCGTAGACGACCTCGACCTGCCGCACGATGTCGATCAGCCCGGTGAACAGCTCGCCGCTCCCCAGCGGGTACTGCACCGGAAACGCCTTGGCCCCGAGGCGATCGCGCACCATGTCGAGGCAGCGGTCGAAGTCCGCCCCCACCCGGTCCATCTTGTTGACGAACACGATCCGCGGCACCCCATACCGGTCGGCTTGCCGCCACACCGTCTCCGTCTGGGGCTCCACCCCGCCCACGGCATCGAGCAGCGCGATGGCGCCGTCGAGGACCCGCAGGGACCGCTCGACTTCGACGGTGAAGTCGACGTGGCCGGGCGTGTCGATGATGTTGATCTGGAAGAGCCGGTCGCCACACGGCCACTGACAGAACGTGGCGGCCGACGTGATCGTGATCCCGCGCTCCTGCTCCTGCTCCATCCAGTCCATCGTTGCCGCACCGTCGTGCACCTCGCCCATCTTGTGCAGCCGCCCCGTGTAGAACAGGATCCGCTCGGTCGTAGTCGTCTTCCCGGCATCAATGTGGGCCATGATGCCGATGTTGCGGATCATTTCTAACGGCGTCTGCCTCGACATAGCTCGATCGGCGCGCGGCGCCCGTCATCGTCCATCGCTGTCGCCCCGCGGGGCGCGAAAAACGCGGGGCGACCGTTCGCCCCCTCGCGGGGACAGGTCTCGCTCCGCCGTCGTCCGGGTCTGACCCTGCGACGTCCGTCGGGCCGAGGCCCGACGACTCTGAGCTACCGCTACGCTACCAGCGGTAGTGCGCGAAGGCCCGGTTGGCCTCCGCCATCTTGTGCGTGTCTTCCTTCTTCTTGATGGCGTTCCCCTCGCCCTTCGCCGCGAGGATCAACTCCGCCGCGAGGCGCTCCGCCATCGACTTCTCCCCCCGCGCCCGCGCGTATTGCAGCAGCCAGCGCATCGCCAGGGCCGTCCGCCGATCGGGCCGGACCTCGACCGGGACCTGATACGTAGCGCCGCCCACCCGTCGGCTCTTCACCTCCAGCGACGGCTTCACGTTGTTCAACGCCTGCTTGAACACGTTCACGCCGGGCTGGCTCATCCGCTGCTCGATCAAGTCCATCGCCTGGTAAAACACGCTCTCGGCGGTGGACTTCTTGCCCTCGGCCATCAGGTTCACGATGAACTTGCTGACGGTCTGGCTGTCGTAGCGCGGGTCGGGCGGCACCGGCCGCCGAATCGCCTTCTGTCGCCGACTCACTTGGGCCTCTTCGCGCCGTACTTCGACCGACTCTGCTTCCGGTCGGTCACGCCCGCCGCATCCAGCGTCCCGCGGATGATGTGGTACCGCACGCCGGGCAAATCCTTCACGCGGCCGCCCCGAATGAGCACGATGCTGTGCTCCTGCAGGTTGTGCCCCTCACCCGGGATGTAGCTCGTCACCTCGAACCCGTTGGTGAGGCGCACGCGCGCCACTTTCCGCAACGCCGAGTTCGGCTTCTTGGGCGTGGTCGTGTAGACACGGGTGCAGACGCCACGCTTCTGGGGTGACCCCCGCAACGCCGGCGCCTTGTCCTTCTTCTCGACATCCCGGCGACCTTGCCGGATCAACTGATTGATAGTCGGCATGCGCGAACCCGACACGACCTCGTAAACGTTCTCGTGACAGCGGTTTGGAAACAGACTTGGAAGCTACCGGTGGCGTCGCGGGTGGTCAAGCCCCGGCGCTCCCCCGCGACGGCGGCGGGGCCCCACGCACATGCGCCCGGACCTTGGGGCCCGGGCGCATCGCCCCACCACCGCACAACCCTTTACTCCGCCTTGACTTCCGCCTCGGACCCCACGGGGGTCGCCAGGAACGGCGTCGGCACGCCTTCGGTGTCCTCGGGCGGCGGCGGCGGTGGCGGCTCGAAGCCCGCCGGCGGCTCGATCTCGATTTCCGAGTACCGATACACGCCGGTGCCGGCCGGGATGAGATGCCCGATGATGATGTTCTCCTTGAGCCCGAGCAGGTCGTCCCGCGACCCGCGCATGGCGGCGTCCGTCAGGACCCGAGTCGTCTCCTGGAACGATGCCGCCGAGATGAACGACTGCGTCGTGAGCGACGCTTTGGTGATCCCGAGCAGCAACGGCTCGCTGGTGGCCGGCTCGTCGTCCTTCTTGCGGACTCGCTCGTTCCGCTCGCGGAAGATGAGCTTGTCCACGTGTTCGCCCTCGAGGAAATCCGTATCCCCGGGGTCGGTGACGCGCACCTTCTGGAGCATCTGGCGCACGATCACGCCGATGTGCTTGTCGTTGATCTTCACGCCCTGCAGGCGGTACACCTCTTGGATCTCGTTCATGAGGTACTCCTGCACCGCCCGCGGGCCCTTGATCCGCAGGATGTCATGCGGATTCACCGGACCCTCGGTGAGCCGGTCGCCCGCCCGGACCCGATCGCCCTCGTGGACGCGCAGGTGTTTCCCGGCTGGCACGTCGTAGAGCTGCGGCTCGCCCTGATCGGGGTGCACGAAGATCTCGCGCTTGCCACGCTTGATGTCGCCGAACTTCACGACGCCATCGATCTCCGAGATCGTGGCCGGATCCTTCGGCCGCCGGGCCTCGAACAACTCGGCCACTCGCGGCAGTCCGCCCGTGATGTCGCGCGTCTTGTACGCCTCGCGCGAGATCTTGGCCAGGGTCTCCCCGGCCTCGACCACCCGCTGATCTTCGACCGTGATCTGCGCGCCTTCCGGGATGACGTAGTCGCGGATCTTCCGCTCCTTGCCGCCCTTCGTCTGGATGATCTCGATGTGTGGGTGCAGCCGCTTCTCCCGATCCTCGATGATCACCCGCTGCCGCAGCCCCGTGAGCTCGTCCAGCTCCTCGCGGACGGTCTCGTCATCGACGATGTCCACGAACCGGACGGTCCCCGCCACGTCGGTGATGATGGGATTGACGTAGGGATCCCATTCGAACAGCAGGTCTTCCTTGCGGACGTCCTGCTCAGGCTCCACGGCGAGCGTCGCGCCGAGGGGCACGTGGAACCGCGACCGGATCTGGCCGTCGGCGTCCTTGAGCACCAGCTCGCCCTCGTAGCCGGTCACGACCCGGCGGCGGTCGCTCGACTCCACGACCTGGAGCCGCTCGCCGTAGACGATGGTGCCCGCGAGCTTGGTGCGCCGCTCCGTGCGCTCGGCGATGCGAGCCGAGGTGCCGCCGATATGGAACGTGCGCAAGGTCAGCTGGGTGCCCGGCTCCCCGATCGACTGCGCTGCCAGAATCCCGACCGCCTCGCCCAAATCGACCATCTCCATCGTGGCGAGGTTGCGCCCGTAGCACATCCGGCAGATCCCGCGACGCGCCTCGCACGTCAGCACCGACCGGATCCGCAGAGCCTCGATGCCACGGTCCTCGATCTCGATGGCGGTGTCCTCGTCGATCAGCTGGCCGCCCGCGACGAGGAGCCGCGGCTCGCCATACTCGTCGAGCTCGTGCGGATCGTACACGTCATCGGCCGCGACCATCCCGGCGATGCGTTCGCGCAGCGGCTCGATGATGTCCTCGCCCTCCTTCAGAGCCGAGATCTCGAGTCCGAGGATCGTCCCACAGTCCTCTTCCGTGACCGTGACGTCCTGCGCCACGTCCACGAGCCGGCGTGTCAGATAGCCCGCGTCCGCCGTCTTCAGCGCCGTATCCGCGAGCCCCTTGCGCGCGCCGTGCGTCGAGATGAAGTACTCGAGCACCGTCAGCCCTTCCCGGAAGTTCGACCGGATCGGGCTCTCGATCACTTCGCCGATGCCGCCGGTGAGCTTCTTCTGCGGCTTCGCCATCAGCCCGCGCATGCCGGCCAGCTGGCGGATCTGGTCCCGGCTGCCCCGGCTGCCGGAATCGAACATCATGTACACCGGGTTGAAGCCCTCGTGGGACTTGGCGAGTCCGCCCACCATCGCTTCGGCGATGTCGGTGTTCGCGTGCGTCCAGGCGTCAATCACCTTGTTGTACCGCTCGCCGAACGTGATCTGCCCGGCCTGGTAGGCACGCTGGAACCGCTCCACCCGCGCCTGGGCGTCGTGCAGGATCTCCACCTTCTCGGCCGGGATCTCGAGGTCTTCGACCCCGATCGACACGCCGCCCCAGGTGGCGTGGCGGAACCCGAAGTCCTTCAACCGATCCAGGAACTGCACGGTCTCCGATAGCCCGCCGCGCCGGTACGCCTCGAAGACGATCTCCGACAGCGTCCCCTTGCGCATCCCCTGGTTCTGGAACCCAAGCGCGGCGAGCAGCGGCCGCGGCAGGATACTGTTGAACATCACCCGGCCGGCGGTCGTGCCGATCCACTGGTTGCGCATCTCCGCCTCCGCCTCGGGCGGTGCCTGATACCAAAACCAGATCGGCGTCTGGTGCGTGAGCCGGCCGGTCGCGAGGGCCATCTCGACTTCGGCGAGCGAGCCGAACCGCGGCGCGCGCTCGAGCCGGCGCTCGAACTCCCGGGGCGCCTTGGTGACGAAATAGCAGCCGAGCACCATGTCCTGGCTCGGCTCCGCCACCGGCCGTCCGTCCGACGGCTTGAGGACGTTGTTGCTCGAGATCATCAGCACCCGCGCCTCGAGCTGCGCTTCGAACGACAACGGGACGTGCACCGCCATCTGGTCGCCGTCGAAGTCCGCGTTGAACGCGGCGCACACCAAGGGGTGAATCCGGATCGCTTTCCCCTCGACTAGTACCGGCTCGAACGCCTGGATCCCCAGGCGGTGCAGCGTCGGCGCACGATTCAGCAGCACCGGATGGTCCTGAATGATCTCTTCCAGGATCTCGTAGACCTCCGGGCTCTCCCGCTCGACGATCTTCTTGGCCCGCTTGACGGTCTCCGCGATCCCCTTCTCCACGAGCTTGTGAATGATGAACGGCTTGAACAGCTCGACCGCAATCGTCTTCGGCAGGCCGCACTGGTGCAGCCGCAGCTCGGGACCGACCACGATCACCGAGCGGCCCGAGTAGTCCACCCGCTTGCCGAGCAGGTTCTGCCGGAACCGACCCTGCTTGCCCTTCAGCATGTCGGACAGCGACTTGAGCGGTCGCTTCCCGCGGCCGCGGATGGCCTTCGAGCGCCGCCCGTTGTCGAACAGCGCGTCGACCGCCTCCTGGAGCATCCGCTTCTCGTTGCGGAGGATCACCTCGGGCGCGCGGTGCTGAATCAGCTTCTGGAGCCGGTTGTTCCGGTTGATCACCCGGCGGTACAGGTCGTTCAGATCGCTGGTCGCGAAGCGGCCGCCGTCCAGAGGCACGAGCGGGCGCAGATCCGGCGGGATCACCGGCACGACGTCCAGGATCATCCAGGCCGGATCGTTGCGCCGATCCCCCTGGTCACCGGAGTTCCGGAAGGCATCGAGGATCTTGAGCCGCTTGAGGATCTGCTTCTTGCGATGCTGGCTCGTCTCCGTGGCCACCGACCCCCGCAGCTCCTCCGCCGTCTTGTCGATATCCAGCCGGCGCAGCAGCTCGCGCACCGCGGGGGCCCCGATGTCGGCGAGGAATGCGGTGTCCCCCTCGGCCTTGGCTTTGGCCCGCAACTCGAGGTACTTCTCCTCGTCGAGCAACTCCCGGAACTGGACTTCCTGCTCACCGGGGTCGATCACGACGTAGTTCGTGTAGTAGATGACCCGCTCGAGGTCCTTCAGCGTCAAGTCGAGCAGATTGCCCATGGGGCTTGGCAGCGCCTTGAAGAACCAGATGTGCGCCACCGGCACGGCGAGCTCGATGTGGCCCATCCGCTCGCGGCGCACCTTGGACAGCGTCACCTCGACGCCACACCGGTCGCAGATCACGCCCCGGTACCGAATGCGCTTGTACTTGCCGCAATGACACTCCCAGTCCTTGACCGGACCGAAGATGCGCTCGCAGAACAGCCCGTCCTTCTCCGGCTTGAACGAGCGGTAGTTGATGGTCTCGGGCTTGGTCACCTCGCCCCACGACCACCAGCTCCGCTGGCCCTGCAGCGCGAGCCGCTCGCGCTCCTTGCTATCGCGAGGCCCCCGAATCTCCTCCGGGGCCGCAATCCGGATCTGGATGTAGTCGAAGCTCGAGCCGCGCGGTTCGCGGGTGCTGCGAAAATCGATCATCGGTCCCTCACTCTTCCCCGTCCTCGGTCGTGCCCAGGGTCACACGCAACCCGAGCGCCTGGAGCTCCTTCACGAGCACGTTGAACGACTCCGGGATGCCGGGGTCCGGCAGGTTCTGTCCCTTGACGATGGCTTCGTAGACCCGGCTCCGTCCGTTCACGTCATCGGACTTCACCGTCAGCATCTCCTGCAGCGTGTGCGCCGCGCCGTACGCCTCGAGCGCCCACACCTCCATCTCGCCGAACCGCTGACCGCCGAACTGCGCCTTACCCGCGAGCGGCTGCTGGGTCACGAGCGAATACGGGCCGATCGACCGGGCGTGGATCTTGTCGTCCACGAGGTGCGACAGCTTCATCATGTAGATCGAGCCGACGGTGACCTCGGACGCGAACCACGCGCCGGTCCGCCCGTCTCGCAGCCGCGCCTTGCCCGCCGGCCGCAGTCCCGCGACCTCAAGAAACTCGCGCGCCGCCGCCTCGACATCCGCCTCACTCTTCGGGCCGAGCAACTTGGCCAGCGCGGGACGGTTCGCGGCCTCGAGGGCCTCGGCCGGCGCCCGCGCTGCGGCCTTTTCGACCTCCCGCAGCCCCGCCTTGAGGTTCGCCTTCTCCGTCTTCCCCTGGTCGTCCGCCGCCAGCCGCGCCTCGTGGTCCCGCCGCTGAATCTCCGCCTCTTGCCGGTACCGCTCCGCCAGCTCCTTCGCGGCCGCTTCGAGGAAATCGCGCAGCCCGTGAAACAGGTCGCGCGTGTCCTGCGACATCGTCCGGCTGGCGAGGGTGTCGATCGAGAACGACAGGAGATCCGGCGGGCCGCCGTTCTCCGGCGGCAGGCGCCGCAGGTCGGCGACCAGCTTCCGCAGTGTGGCGTCGTCGAGCGCCGGTGGCGGCGCCGTGATGCGCAACGCTTCGCGCGCCCGGTGCAGCCCCGCGAGGCGCAGCAGCACGGCGATCTCGGTTTCCGACGCGCCCTGGAACACGGGCGTCTTCGCCTCGAACCCGAGAATCGTGGCCGCCCACCCGAGATGCGTCTCGAGCAGCTGGCCGACGTTCATGCGGCTGGGCACGCCGAGGGGATTCAGCACGATATCCACCGGCGTGCCGTCGGGGAGGAAGGGCATGTCCTCCTCGGGCACGATCCGGGCGATGATGCCCTTGTTCCCGTGGCGGCCGGCCATCTTGTCCCCCACCGAGATCTTCCGCTTCTCGGCCAAGTACACCTTCACGAGCTGAATCACGCCCGGCGGCAGCTCGTCCGGCTGGAGGATCTTGTCGATCTGGTCCTCCGCCTTTTCTTCGATCTTGGCCCGCTCCGCGTTGGCCGCGTCGAGCGCCGCGCGGACCTGTTCGTTGACCGCCTTGCCCCCCACGCGCAGCGTCTTGAGATCGACGTCGGCGAAGTTCACCTCAGCGAGCAGGCTCTTGGTGAGCTTCGTGCCCTCCGAGAGATACTCCTCGACCGTGCCGTTCTTGAGCATCACCGCCACGTCCTGCCCGTCCAGCAGGTCGCGCAGCTCCGCGAACAGCACGCTGCTGATGCGGGCCTTCTCCTCCGCTTCCAGGGCCCGCACCTCGCCGATGCGCTCACCCCGGTCCTTCTCCACGACCTGATCTTCGACGCGGCTGAAGATCTTGACGTCGATCACGACCCCCGACATCCCGGGCGGCACTTTCAGCGAGGAGTCCTTCACATCCTTCGCCTTCTCGCCAAAGATCGCCGTGAGGAGCTTCTCTTCCGGCGAGAGCTCGGTCTCGCCCTTGGGGGTGATCTTCCCGACCAGGATGTCGCCCGGCGTGACGTGCGCCCCGATCCGGATGATGCCCCGCTCGTCGAGATCCACCAGCGCCTCCTCGGAGACGTTCGGGATCTCGCGCGTGATTTCCTCCTGGCCGCGCTTCGTGTCCCGCACGTGCAGCTCGAGCTCCTGAATGTGGATCGAGCTGTACGTGTCCTCCTTCACCAGGCGCTCCGAGATGACAATCGCGTCCTCGAAGTTGTGACCGTACCACGGCATGAACGCGACGAGCACGTTCGCCCCGAGCGCCAGCTCGCCGTTCTGGGTGCCCGCGCCGTCGGCCACGATCTCCCCGGCTCGCACCCGCTCCCCGACGTGCACCAGCGGCCGCTGGTTGATCGCCGTGTCCTGATTGGTGCGCCAGAACTTCTTCAGCCGGTAGCGGTCGTGCTGCATCAGCCGCGCCAAGGGCGCGTCGCTGCCGCGTGCGCCCGGCCGCCCGGTGTCGATGATGATCTCGTCGGCGGTCACCTTGCTGACGATCCCGTCCCGCCGCGCCACGACCACCGCGCCCGAATCCCGGGCGACACGCTCCTCCAGCCCCGTCCCCACAATGGGAGAGTCGGGGAACAGCAGCGGCACGGACTGCCGCTGCATGTTGCTGCCCATCAGGGCCCGGTTGGCGTCGTCGTGCTCCAGGAACGGGATCAGGGCCGCGGCGATCGAGACCAGTTGCTCCGGCGCCACGTCCATGAAGTCGATCCGCGCCGGCTGCAGCAGCGGGTAGTCGTCCCGCTTCCGGCACAGCGCCAGCTCGTTGACGAACCGGCCGTCGGTATCCAGCGGCGCGTTGGCCTGCGCGACGGCGAAGTCCTCTTCTTCCGACGCCGACAGCCAGCGGACGTCGTGCGTCACCTGTCCCTCGCGCACGGCGCGGTACGGCGTCTCGACGAACCCGAGCGCGTTCACGCGCGCATACGTCGAGAGGCTCGTGATCAGCCCGATGTTCGGGCCTTCCGGCGTTTCGATGGGACACATCCGGCCGTACTGCGAGTAATGCACGTCGCGCACTTCGAAGCCGGCCCGTTCGCGAGTGAGCCCGCCCGGGCCGAGCGCCGACAACCGGCGCTTGTGGGTCAGCTCCGCGAGCGGATTCGTCTGATCCATGAATTGCGACAGCTGCGAGCTGCCGAAGAACGCCTGGATCACCGCGCTCACCGTCCGGGCGTTGACCAGGTCGTCGAGCGTGATCTTCTCGGGGTCATTGTTGATGCTCATCCGCTCCTT
>JAOTWJ010000140.1 GCA_029862925.1 Gemmatimonadota bacterium | reverse complement strand
GGCGCCCGCCGCGCCCCGCCTCGAGCGGCCGGTGCAGCACGCGCGGGGCGAGCGCCTCGAGGTAGATCGTGAGGTCGGGAAGTTCGGGCACGCGGACGCCGGCCGCCGGCGACTACGCGCCCGACGCGAACAGGTCGATCTGCGGCGGCTCGAGGGGGAGGTCCATGGACTGCAGGACGGCGTCCACCCATCCGTCCCGGTCCGCCGCCGGATCGAGCCGCTGGCAGGGCACGTGGAATACCTCCAGCAGGTCTTCGATCACCCAGTCGATCTCCATTTGAAACGTGTGGCTCACGTCGCGCGTGCCGTCGAACGACGGCGCCTCGAGTACGGGCACCTTGAAGAGCCCACTGTAGGTCCCCACCCATTCGCGCACCAGCGCATCGTACTCCTTGCGCCGTCCGATGCGATGGACCAGATACGCGTAGTTGTCCAGCACGGAGCGGTCGCAGATCACCGCTTCGTACTGCGCCGCCGCGGCGATCTCGTGCGCGATCTGGGTATGGAGAATCCACGCCTGCGCTTCCAGCGTGGTGTCACGGTTGATCGGGAGCGGACAGGTGCGCGCCACCTCCTTGACGAGGTCCACGCCCAGGTCCAGCCGCTTGAGACGGGACGCGAGGTCGAAACAGAGCGTCGTCTTGCCGACGCCGTGCGTACCGATGAACGCGATCTTCACGAACGCACCACTCCCGCGCGGAGGCTACGCCGTCAATGATGGCTCGCGAGGCGCGCCGCCGCCATGCCACCCACCGCGGACCTTGCTATGTTGGCAGGATGGCAGCGCCACGCACGACCACCGGCTACTCGTTCGCCGAGGAGCTCGCCCACGCCATCACGCACGGGGCGGGCCTGCTGGCGAGCGTCGTGGGGCTCGTCGTCCTCATCGTGTTCGCCAGCCTGCGGGGCACCGCGTGGCACGTCGTCGCGACCAGCCTGTACGGCACGACCCTCGTGCTGCTGTACGCCGCGTCCACGCTGTACCACGCGCTGCCGTCGTCCCGCGCCAAGCGCGTGTTCCAGGTGCTGGACCACGCGGCGATCTACCTCCTGATCGCGGGAACCTACACGCCGTTCACGCTCGTCAACCTGCGCGGCCCATGGGGCTGGACGCTGTTCGGAATGGTGTGGGGACTGGCGGCGCTCGGGATCGTGCTGGAAGCGGTCGCCCAACAGCGCGTGCGCGCGCTGTCGGTGGTGCTCTATCTCGGCTTGGGCTGGCTGGTCGCCATCGCCGTCAAGCCACTGCTCGCCGCCGTCGCCCCGGGCGGGCTGATCCTCCTGCTGCTGGGTGGGCTGGCCTACAGCGGTGGCGTGGGGTTCTACGGGTGGCGGCGGCTGCCCTACCACCATGCGGTCTGGCACGTATTCGTGCTGGCAGGCAGCGTTTGCCATTACTTCGCCGTGCTGTTCTATGTGATCCCGCGGCCGGGCGCGTAGGGCCGGACCCGTCGACCGGGGTTGGCGCCCCCCCTCCGCACGCGCTACCGGCTCCGTAACACCCCGATTCTCACCAACTTGTCATCGTCCCCCCCGCAATTGGCTGCCGCGTGGCCGCGCCGTCGTAGCGTTGATCCCAACACCACGGCGCACGCACTCACCAGGAGGCAGTCATGTCACGGTCCCGCAGCCTCACTTTCGCCGCCGCGCTCGTCGCGGCCGTCGCCCTCTCCGCCTGCTCGTCCGTGTACGAGCCGCCCGCCGAGTCCACAGCCATCGGCCGGCTCACGGATGACCAGAACACGAACGACCGCTGGCAGCAGGGCCAGACCAAGGAACACCGCGGCGAGAAGCTGGCGGAAGAAGACTACTAGCCAGCGCGAGCCGGCCCGCTACGCCGGCGGGGCGGACGGCCGATCGGTCGTCCGTCCTTCGTCTGTCATCGTCCGACGGAGCGCGTCGCAGCGCGCACCGAGCGCGCGGTCGTCGCCTGCCGCCCGGGCGGCCGCCGCCACGGCGCGCCGGACGGTCCGCACCGATCCCGCCGCCAGCGCCTCCCGCGCCACGGCCTCGGCTTCGGCGAACGCGTCCGCCCCCGGCGCATCGCGCGCGCGGAGCTCAGCCCGGAGCGTCCGCGATTCCAGGTCCGTCCGGTCGGCCAGCAGGTCGGCCACACGACGCTGCAACCGTCGAAGCTGCCCCGCGGTGAGGCAGGCGCTCCGCACGATCGCACCCAGCAACGCACCCGAGAACGTGTACCGCGTTCCATCGAACGTGAGGAACCGCCGTTCCTCGAGCCGGTCGAAGGCCTGCTCGAGCGCGGCAGCCGGAAGCGCGGTGACAGCGGCAATGAGCGTCGGGTCGAGCGCAGTGCCGGTGACGCTCGCCGCGCGCAACACGGCAAGGCTTGGCTCGTCCAGCCCGGCGATCCGGCCCATGATGGCCGTGCGCGCGAGCTGCGGCACGGGGATCGGGAACGGGCTGTCGAGCGTCTCCATGGGCGGCGGCCACTGGAGCAGGTCCGCGGTGAGGGACGACGACCGCTCCAGATCGCGCAGCAGGGTGACGGCGAAGAGCGGGTTGCCGCCCGCCTCGTGGATCACGCGCCGCGCCAGCCGATCCAGGTCCTCGGTGGCGGTGCACCACGGCGCCAACACGGCGGTGAGCTGCCGCAGGTCGGCCCCGACGAGGGGCGGGAGGCGGACGACGGCCCCGGGCACCTCGCGGCCGAGGTCACCGGCGAGCGCGCCGAGCGCCGGCGGCTGCGGGACGGCCGCTCGATCGGCGGTCACGATCGTGAGCACCCGCAGGGCGCCCAGCCGTGCGACGGTGGCGTGGAGCGCGGCGAGGGACGCGTCGTCCGCACAGTGGGCATCGTCGAGGATCACGCCGAGGGGGCCCTCGTCCGCCGTGGCGCGCACCACCGCTTCGACCGCCCATGCCATCTCCCCCGCATCGCGGGGTTCCTCGGCACCGGTGCTGAGCAGTGCCCGCGCCCGCGGGTCGGCCCCGACGGCGCCCGGCGCGTCGAGCAGGCCGTTGCGGGCGAGCGCGCGCAGCACGCCCCACGGGGCATCGTGATCGCTCGCCAATGGGCGTGCCACCACGGCCGTCCCGCCGGCCAGCACCAGCCGCTGCACGCATTCGTCCACCAGTCGCGTGCGGCCCATCCCGGGGTCGGCCTCGACGAGCACACACTGCGCGTTCCCCTTGAGCGCGCGCTCGAGCGCGCCGAACACGATCCCGTGCTCCACGTCCCGGCCCACGAGTGGTGCGTCCGGGCTCACCTCGTGTCCCGACACGCACCGCCAGCGCGCCGCACGGATCCGACTCACGAGCGCGTCGAGCTCCCGACTGGGTCCTTCTCCGAGTTCGGTGGCGAGCCGCTCGGCGAACGCCCGGTAGTCCGCCACGGCACCGGTGGCGTCGCCGGCGAGCGCGCCGGCGCGCACCAGCAGTTGCACGGCCGGATCCGACCACGGCTCGAGGCCAAGGGAGCGGCGTGCCGCCGCACGCGCCCCGTCGAAGTCGTTGGCGCTGAGCGCCCGCTCCGCGCGGCGGAGCAGGGCCGTCACGGCCAGACGCCCCAGGCGCGCCCGCTCCCCGGTGACCCATTCCTCAAACGCGGGGGCGTCGGCCAGGTCGATGCCGTCCAGGAACGCGCCGCGCTGGAGCGCGAGCGCCGCGTCGGCGTCGTGGGCCACCAACGTCTCGAACCGGGCGACATCGACCTCGAGACCCTCCGAAGCAAGCGTCACCGACCCGCCGTCAGTGCGCAGGCGCGCCGCACCGAGGCGCAGCCGCAGCCGGCGGATTGCCTCGTTGAGCGAGCGGCGCGCATTCCGGTCGGACCGCTCGGGCCACAGCAGGCCCACGAGATGCTCGCGGGATCGGGTGTGGTCGGGGGCAAGGGCCAGACTGGCCAAGAGCGCGACGTGCTTGCGCCACAGCACGTCGCTGGGCGCATCCGTGCCGTCGAGGAGGATACGCGGCGGCCCGAGACACTGGAGCTCGAGCCGCGGGAGCGTGGGGCGCTCCGGCATGGGACCCCTCCTGCTCGGCCGGAGCCGTGTGGGGCCGTGGCGGTCTAGTTCCCGGTCGGTCCTCCGCTGTCGGCAATCCAGGCCCAGCGGTTCCCCTGCTTCATGAGGACGTCGGTCCAGCGACCGGTCACGGTCGTATCGTCACCATCCGCCGAGCGCGTCGTCATCCAGAAGTAGTAGTGCACCACCGCCACCGTGCCGTACACCTTGATGCTGACCGGCTTGAGGTTGTACCAGACCACGTCCATGGCGGCAAAGTCGCGGGTCCAGAAGGCCCGCGCATCCGCCTTGTTGCCGGGAACGGGCATGTCGAACGACCAGCCCACGTAGTCGTCGTGGAAGCAGGCCATGCCCGCCTCGAGATTCTTGGTCGTGTAGTGCTCCCAGCAGGCCTGCTCGACTTGCCAGACCTCTCGTTGGGCAGACGACCACTCCTGCGCGGAGGCTGCAGTCCAGGGCACGAACACGAGGGCGAGCGGAATGGTGAGGAGCGAGCGCATGAGACCTCCCGGCATGCCGGATGAGTAGTGCGCAGCACTGGTTCATGCACCGGATACCGCCGCTTGTCCAGCGCGGCCGGACCGGGTCTTTCCTAGCGCGCGGCGCCCCGGCGCCGGACGAGCCGGTCGCCCTCGACCGTGAGCCCGGGCGAGCGGACAGCCAAGTCCCGCAGGAACGCCGCCTTGGCGTCGGGCGAGATCAGCAGCCAGCGGCGCGAATCATTGCGGCGGATGTGGAGCCGGTCGAGCGAGCAGGCTGGCGCCGACAGCGGGTTGTGCGTGGGGAAGACCTCTTCGATCGCGGCGAGGGGGACCGTCCAACGCAGCGGTCCAGAGCGGACGACGAGCTGCTCGTCGGTAAGCGTGTAGGCGGTCCCGTAGAGCACCCAGAGCACGAACGCGGCCGTCGCCGCCGATACGACCGTCATCCCCACCCGGACGCCGAGGGATTCCGGAGAGAACCAGACCCCCGCGGCCGCGGCCGCCGTCCCCGCTGCGGCCAGCAAGAGGAGAATCTCGATCCACCAGTCGCGCTTGCTCGGATAGACCGTCGTCGGGGCTCGGGGTGCCGTCATTACGCTCAATGTTCAATGCTCAATGATGAATGTCCAATGTCCAATGACCAGTCACAAGGACTAGTTGCCAGCGTGGGCTCCACGGTGATTCTCAATTGGACATTGGACATTGGACATTCGGAATTAGACATTCATCATTGAGCATTGAACATTGAGCCTCATGCCCTCCCCCGATCTCTGGTTGCTGCTCGCCGGCCCCGTGATGGCGATCGGCCTGCTCAAGTACCGGGCCGACTATCGGCGTCATGGCCGCACCACCGCGCTCGGCGTCGTGCTCCTGCTCACCGCGTGGGCGATGCCCCACGTCATCCTCGGATACGCCTTCCCGATGTTCCTGAACCCGCAGTCGGCCCGGCAATGGGCGGGGTACGGCCTGATGGCGGTGGGGCTCATCGCCACGCTCGTCCCAATGCGACGATTCTCGACCGCCATGGTGGTCGGGCGGGCCGCCCCGCAACTCGTGACCGACGGCCCATACCGGTGGTCCCGCAACCCACAGTACGTCGCCTACTCGGGGATTCCCGTGGGGTATGCGCTGACGGGGGTCGCCGTGATGGCGTGGGTGGGCGTCGCGCTCTACCTGGTGCTGGTGCACGGCACGGTGCTCGTCGAAGAGGAGCATCTCGAGCGGCAGCTGGGCGACGCCTACCGTGCCTACAAGCGCACCACGCCGCGCTATCTCCTCCGCTAGCTCTCGCGGCGGTTGTCTTGCCGACATCCCTCTGTCAGGCGATCGTTCGATCGCGATGTCCGCCACTTCCTCGTGGGGGTTCGATGCGTACCGCCGTTCTGCTTCTCGCCGCACTCGCGTCGGCCAACTGCCTGGCGGCACAGGACGTGCTGCTGCGGATGCGCCCGCCGCAGGGGCAAGTCACGCACTACCTGATGACCGTCGAGACGTTCGTGCGCGGCGGACCGATGGCAGAGATGGCCCCCGATCCGGACACACCGTTCGCCCGCATGACCGGGTGGAACACGAGTACGGTGACGGCCGTCGCGGCCGACGGGTACACCGAACGCGTGGTGATCGATTCCGTCCGCCTGGAGTTTCCTGCGGCGCCCCAACTGGCACAGATGATGGGGCAGATGGGCGACCTCATGGCCGGCACCGTGACGGAGTCACGCATGTCGAGTCGCGGCAAGGTCCTCGGCGCCGACTTCACGCCGAGTCCGGCGCTGCGGGACATGATGGGGCAGATGGGAGCGGCGCCGGGGAGCGCGGGCCAGATGGGCATCGGTGGCGGCGCCGAGCGCCTGAACCTGCCGTCGTTCTGGCTGCTTCCGGAGGCGCCGGTGCGGGTGGGCGCCGTGTGGCGTGACTCGATGACCGTGGCGCTCGACTCGACCGGCGTCGGGAGCGGCGCGATGCGCTTTGCCGCCGCGTTCACCCTGCGCGCCATGCAGGGCCGGGTCGCGGTGGTTGGAGTCGACGGGACGCTCGGGATGTCAGGCGCCGAGTTGCCGACCAGCCTGGCGTTCACGATCACCGGCGAGGTGCGGTTGGACCTCGCGGCCGGACGCGCAGCCTCGATTGCCATGGAGATGGACGGATCGACGCCCACCCCGATGGGCGAAATGCCGATGACGATCCGCACCACGATGACGGCGCGGTAGCCACTGTATGCTCACTGTCCGATGCCCAATGCCGAGCAGGGGGGTGGGCGTGCTAGGCGTGACCGAAAGCCCACAGCCGTGGGAACGAGATGCCGGGCTTCCGGCTGCTGCCGGAGGCGGACCGGGAGTCGGTTTGCACGCACACGAGAACCGATGAGACGGAGCCCTGGGGTCCGCCGCCGTAGAGGCTGACTTCCCGCAGGTGCGGGATGTTGTCCCAGCTCATGACGTGGTGTGAGTTGACGTAGGTCGGATACCGCACGGGAAGCCCGAGCTTGCTGAGCGCTTCTTTCGCGAACGGCAGGTCTTTGGTGCCGTAGAGCTTGATCCAGCCCGCCTTCCCCTCGACGAACACCACCTCGACGTTGCCAGCCCGGTAACACCGTTTCGTCCGGGTGGGGTCGGTCGAGGTTCCCCCCTCATCCGGCGGACCAAGATGGTCGGCAACATCCGTCTCCGACCGGCCCGCGAGGGCCGGCACGTTCAGCAGGAGATGCGGGAGGGCATGTTTGGGCGTCTTCGCCACGCCGAGGCCCCGGGGAATACCGGTCACACAATAATGCCTTCAGGCCCGCCTGACAATGGTGACAACCATCACACCGGCCTCCTTCCCCCCGGGGGGGGACCGGTGACCAAGCCGCCATCAGAAGCCGCAATGCTCAATGTGCCAGTCTCAATTTCACGTGTGCGTTGCAGCCGGACCCGTCCTCAGCCACCCGCCACGTTGCGCCACCGCCCGTGAATCGGTATGCTCGCATGACCCCAGACGGGAAACACCGTGTTCCCAGCGAACAATCGGTTTGGCAGGGTGAAGGTCACCAGCCTGCTCATGTTGGTCGTGATCGCGGGCGCGGTGTACTACGCGATGGCGTTCGGCAAAGTCTACTGGCACCGGTATGCCATCAGAAACGCGATGGACGAGCAACTGTCCTACACGGGTCAGCTCGCGGACGAGACCATTCGCCAGCAACTGGTGGACGACATCGCCGACCTGCACCTGCCGCCCGCGGCCAGCAGGGTGCAGATGTTCCGGCCATCCCCGCGGACCATTCAGGTCTCGATCGCGTACACCGAGAAGGTGAACCTGCTGTTCACGACGAAGAACATTCCGGTATCCATCACGGAACGTCGGTCCTACTGAGGGTGCGGGCCGGTGAAAAAGGCGGCGCATTCGCGCCGCCTTTCACAGGCCCGGCAGGACTCGACCCGATG
>JAOTWJ010000139.1 GCA_029862925.1 Gemmatimonadota bacterium | reverse complement strand
CTCAGAGAGCTTGCAGGTCGTGGACGCGACGGTGACAACGGCCAGGACCACGCCCATCAGGGCGCGTCGGGTCACGGATCGCGGGGTACTGCCGGAAGTCACGCGGGCGTCGTCGGTGAATGCGTGGTTTGGCTCGCCGCCGGCGGGTCCGACCCAACGGGCGGGCCCTCGGGGGGGACTAAGGTAACGCGCGAGTTCCTCAGTCCGCGACCGACCGGAAGATGCGAATCCCGTGCCCCCGACCGGACCTGACGGACCGGCGACGCCCTCTCGACATTCCACAGGCTGTTGCGCCGACACAACAGGGTGGTCGCCGACTGGGGCGTTGATTCGCGACCCAAACGGCCGGATCGTCATTTGTGGGGGATTCCTTACAGTCTTTTTGGAAAGTCATGACAGTCTTTTTGGAAAGTCATGCAGGAACGCGACTTATGCATTATCATGTCAACCATCTCCTCGACCCGGATGTCGAGTTGGTCCGGGCGAGCGCACGGGACTTGACGACATTGGCCCCCACGCCGAACGACCATCCTACTCGGAGCCGCGACTTCCCATGGCCACCGCGACGAAACCCCAGACCCGACCGCCAGACCAGCAAGAGGCGCCGGAGCCCGAGGATCTCAATCCTTTCCACATCGCGCAGTCGCAGTTTGATCTGGCGGCGCGCTACATCCCCGAGCTCACGCCCGGGTTGGGCGAGTTCCTCAAGCGGCCCGAGCGCCTCCTCACGGTGGAGTTCCCGATCGAGCTGAGCGACGGTACGGTGCTCACGTTCGTCGGGTATCGTTGTCTCCACAGCACCGTCCGCGGGCCCGGCAAGGGCGGGATCCGGTATCACCCCGACGTCACCGCGGACGAGGTCCGCGCGCTCGCGTCGTGGATGACGTGGAAGTGCGCGGTGGTGGACATTCCGTTCGGCGGTGCGAAGGGCGGGGTCGCCTTCGATCCCAAGAAGCTGAGCGTGAGCGACGTCCGGAAGGTGACCCGCCGCTTCATCGCGGCCCTTGGCGAGAACATCGGCCCGCACACCGACATCCCCGCGCCCGACGTCAACACGGACGCCGGGACCATGGCCCGGATCTACGACACGTACGCCATGATGCACCCGGGCGTGAACTGCCTCCCGGTGGTCACGGGCAAGCCGGTGGATCTCGGCGGATCCCTGGGCCGGCGGGAAGCGACCGCGCGCGGATGTCTGTTCGTCACCCAGCAGGCACTGCGGCGCGGCATCGTTCCGAGGCGGTCGTCGGTCCAGGGGGCCACCGTCGCGATTCAGGGGTTCGGCAACGCCGGCGCGATCGCGGCCCAGCTGTTCCACGAGGCGGGCGCTCGCATCATCGCCGTGAGCGATTCCCGTGGGGGGATTCACCGGGCTGACGGTCTCGATCCCGCCGCCGTCAGTGCGCACAAGAAGCGGACCGGGTCGGTGACCGGCTTTCCGGACGCGCAGGACCTCTCCGGGGAGGAAGTCCTGACGGTCGAATGTGACATCCTCGTTCCTGCGGCGCTCGAGAATGTGATCCGGCGCGACAACGTGGCCCAGGTGCGTGCCCGCTTGATCGTCGAGGCCGCCAACGGACCGACGACCCCGGCCGCCGACCGCATGCTCTTCGAGCGCGGTGTCCAGGTGCTGCCGGACATTCTGGCGAACGCGGGTGGCGTGACCGTCAGCTACTACGAGTGGGTTCAGAACATCGAGAACGAGCAGTGGGAAGAGAGTGCGGTGAACGAGAAGCTGCTCAAGAAGATGAACCGGGCCGCGGACGCCGTGATCGACACGCAGCGCACCGTCAACGCCGACCTCGCGACGCTGCAGGCGTCGCGTGACGCGAAGGCGCCCGGCGGCGTCCCGCTCACGCCGGTGGATCTCCGGACCGCCGCGTACATCCTGGCGGTTCGTCGGGTGGCAAACCCCACGCTTGCCCGCGGCATCTGGCCGTAGCAAGGGACTGCGACTGCCAGGCGACGGGGGCGGGCCATGGCGGCCCGCCCCCGCTCACTTCCCGGCCACGGATCGACCCTACACGCGCAGCGGCACGTCCGCCCGGCTCAGCACCGCGCCCGCCGCCCCTTTGCCTCGATCTCCTCTCGCGCGCCCGTGCTGGTCACGTCGGCGCCGGTGCGATGGTCTCGCGGAACGCCCGCGCGCCCCACGCGAAGGCCTCCTCGTTGAGCGGCAGCAGGGCGCACTGGCTTTGCAGCGTTTCCCGCAGCGAGGCCAGGAAGCTCTCCGCCGGGAACAGTCGGGTGGCGGCCTGGAGCGCGCCGAGCGCGACGATGTTCTTGACCCGCGCGGCTCCCAGGTCGCGCGCGATCTGGGTAAAGGGCAGACCCGTGGCGCGCACCCCCGGGGCGAGCGCCGGCAGCTTGGCGATCACGGCGCTGTCGTACAGGACGATCCCACCTGGCTGCACCTGCGGCCCGAACTTCTCGAGGCTCTGCCCGTTGAACGCCACGAGCACGTGCGGTGCGGGGGCCGCGGGGGACAGCACCTCCGCCGCGGCCACATGCACGTCGGCGTACGACGTGCCGCCGCGGGACTCGGGTCCGTAGCTCGGGATATACGTCGCATCCCACCCCTCGTGGATGGCGGCGCGGGTGGTCAGCAACGCGATCGTTTGGGCTCCGTCCCCGCCTGCGCCGGCGAACTTGATGGCCACGTCGTGCGGGTCGAGATGGCTCGGGAAAGCGGTCCCGAAGTGCTCGGCGGGCTCCTCCGTGGCTCCGATCGCCGCGGCCACGGCGCCGGGCTCGAACACTGGGGCGCCGAGGGTGAACCACGGTTCCACGTCGGCGCTGGTGTCCTTCTTCACCCCGAGCGGGAAGTACGGCAGCATCTGCTCCTTCACCCACCGCTCCGCCTCGATTGGCGTCAGGTGCCAGTGGATCGGGCACTCGGAGAGCACCTCCACGAAGGCGAGCCCGCGATTCTCCATTTGGAGCCGCACGGCTTTCTTGATCGCCTGCCGCGCGCGATGGCGCTGCTTGTTGTCGAACAGCGCCACCCGCTCCACGTACACGGGGGCGTCCATTTGCGCGACGATCTCCGCCATGCGCAGCGGCGTGCCCGTGAACCGGCTGCGCCCTTCGGGCGTCGTGGTGGTCTTCTGCTCGGGCAGGGTGGTCGGCGCCATCTGCCCGCCGGTCATGCCGTAGATCGCGTTGTTGATGAAGATGAACGTGAGCGGCAGGCCCAGTTGGGTCGCCTGCATGATCTCCGCGAGCCCGATCGAGGCCAGGTCGCCGTCGCCCTGGTAGCTGATCACCATCGCCTCGGGATTCGCCACCTTGTGACCAAGGGCCACGGCCGGCGCTCGGCCGTGCGCCGCCTGGGTATTGCCGACATCCAGGTAGTAGTACAGGAACACCGCGCAGCCCACCGGCGACACGGCGATGGTCCGATCCTGGATGCCGAACTCCTCGATGGCGTCGGCGAGGAACTTGTGGACGATGCCGTGTCCGCAGCCCGCGCAGTAGTGCGTCGCGAGCCCTTTGAGCCCCTCGGCGTGGTCGTGCCGCTCGAACCGCGAGTAGAACACGCTATCCATGGCTCGCCTCCTCCAACGCGACCAGCCGATCCACGATCTCCTGCTCCGAAGGCAGCACCCCGCCGTGCCGGCGGACGTGTTCGACGGGGGGCGGGGCCACCCCCGCATGGCTCAAGGCGAGTCGCACCTCGTCCTCGAGCTGCCCGGCACCGGCCTCGACGACGACGAGTCCCCGCACTCGGGCCAGCAGCGGCCGCAGGGCGTCGATCGGGAAGGGCCACAGCGAGATCGGCCGGAACAGGCCGACCTTGAGACCGCGCTGGCGGAGCGCCGCGACCGCACCCCGGGCCATGCGCGAGGGCGTGTTGCACGCGACGAGCAGCCATTCGGCGTCGTCGCACTCCACGCATTCCGCGCGCTGCTGCTCACGCGCCATCCGGGCGTACTTGGCGTTCAGGTGCTCGTTATGCCGCTCCAGATCCTGCTCCACCAACCAGATCGAGGTCATGAGGTTCCGTCGGTGCTCTCGATCGCCGCACACCGCCCAGGACGGCATGCCCGGCGCGGTCAGATGGGACGGCAGCGTGACGCGGCCCGTCATCTGCCCGAGGTATCCATCGCCCACGATGATCACCGGGTTCCGATACTGGAACGCCAGGTCGAACGCCTCCATGGTGAGGTCGAGCATCTCCTGGGGATTGGCCGGGGCGAGCACCAGCGCGTGCGTGTTGCCGTGCCCGAGGCCGCGGCAGACGAGCTTGATGTCCCCCTGCTCCGGCGCGATGTTGCCGAGCCCCGGGCCGCCCCGCATCACGTTCACGAAGACCCCCGGCACCTCGGCCCCGATCATGTAGGAGATCCCTTCGAGCATCAGGGAGAAGCCGGGGGACGACGTGAACGTCATGCAGCGAGTCCCTGCCCCGCCGCAGCCGTACATCATGTTGACCGTCGCCACCTCGCTCACGGCCTGAAGGAACACGCCGTTCAGGCGCGGGAGCACGTTCGCCATCAACTCCGCGCCCTCGGTGGAGGGGGTGATCGGATACCCGAAGAAGTGGCGGCAGCCCGCGAGCAGGGCTCCCACGGCGGCCGCGTAGTTGCCCTTGAGAATCATCGGCTCCCGCTTCGGCAGCGGCACCCGTCGGTCCGGGAGAGCCGCGGCGCTCGGCGCTTCGCGCTCGCGCGCGCCGAATGCCGAGTAGGGATCCGACACGACCATGTCGATGGCGTCGAGCTCCCCCGTGCGAGCCATGAGCCCGTAGGGCTCCGGACAGGCGTCGTAGCACAGCGCGCACCCGTTACAGAGCTCTTCATGCACCACCACTGGCGTCAGCCCGGTCGCCGGGTCGATGTCCGTCCCAAACTCGATGCAGTGCTTGGGGCATGCCTCGATGCACCGCCCGCAGGCCTTGCACAGCTGCGGGAGCAGGAACGGTTTCGGTCGGACCTTCTTCTGCGTGGTAGTCATCACGTGGTGTCCTCACCGGTGCATGCGGGTCGGGGAGCGCAGTACGCCGCCAAGGCGCGCACCGCACGATCGGCCGAACGGAAGGTCGGGATCCGCGCCGCCTCCAGCAGACTGACCAAGGCGTCGTAGCCGCTGCCGGCGTCGACCACCGCAACCCACGGCTTGCGGACGGTGTGGCGCAGGCGGCCGAGACGCGCCGCGAGCGCGTCGGCCCGGGCAGCGTCTTCCGCGTGTCCGGCGCCGGCCGGTAGCGTCGCGAGCGCCGGCGTGAGGGGGACGCAGCCCACGACGCCGACGTCCACGCCGTCGTCCTCGAGCACGGCGCGCACGCACGTCTCGTAGCCGGTGGCATCCATCGTCGGGGTGAGATCCAGCGGCAGCTGCGTGCTCACGACGCCCTCGAGCCCGCCGGCCGCCAGTGCGGTGACGATGCGGCGTGTCGTGTCTGGCCCCAGACGGCCCGGCTCGAGGCCGGCCATGGCATCGGCGATGGCGACGCACTCGAACCCTGCGTTGGAGACGGCACCGAGCCGGCGGCCACGGGCGGGACGATCGTCCAGAAGCGTAAACACCCGCAGCCAGTCGTCGAACTCGTCCAGCGTGTCGGCCACCAGGACCCCGGCGGTGCGCGCCAACTCCAGGGTCACGGCGTAGTCGCCGGCGATCGCGGCCGTGTGGGATGCGCCGGCGCGGACACCGGCGGTCGTGCGCGCACCGCGATACAGCAGGACCGTCCGCCCGCTCGCGACGATCGCCCGGGCCGCCGCCAGCCAGCGGCGACCGTCACCCGGGCGAAAGCCCTCGACGTAACAGGCGAACACGCGGACTTCGGGATCGTCCTTCAGGTAGGTGAGGTAGTCACCGACGGTGAGGTCGAGCTGATTGCCGACGGAGATGAGATAGCGCGGGCTGAGTCCGGCCAGCTTGCTCCAGCGCGCCACGGCAAACGCGCCGCTCTGCGCGATGAACGCCAGGGGCGCCGCCTCAGCGGCCGGCGGCGGCAGCTTGTAATCGGGGATGAACGTCGTGTCGTAGCCCCCGGGCGCCGAACGGATGCCGAGGCAGTTGCCACCGTTCACCAGAGGCCCGCCCCAACTCGTCGCCCGTGCCTCGGCCAGTGTTCGCGCCACCTCCTCAGCGAGACCCTCGGATCCGGCAGTCTCGCCGAGGCCACCCGGGATCACGATCACGCCCTCGGCCCGCCGATGCGTCACGATCGCTCGCAGGAGGCCGGGAACCTGCGGCGCGCCTACCGCGAGCACGCAGACGTCCACGGCGTGCGGTAACGCCTCGAGCGTGGGCCAGCAGCGGACGCCCTCAATCTCGGCAGCGCCAGGCTTCACGAGGAGCACCCGGTCTGGCGCGAATCCGCCCCGCAGCAGATTGCGCAGAATGACGCGCCCGGGATTGTCCCCTTCGGACACGCCGACGAGCGCGATCCGCTCCGGCCGCAGCAAGTGCCGCAGCTTGGCAAGCGGGCGCGGCGCGGCCGTCGGGCGGGGCGCGCGCCGAAGCGTGACCAGCGCGTCCAGGGCGACCGGACCTGATGGCGTGAGCGCGAGCGGGTTGATCTCCAGCTCCGCGACGCCGGCCCCGTCGGGCGACTCGGCAAAGTCCAGCAGCAAGCGGACCAGGGCGAGCAGCACGTCGGGCTCGATCAATGGGTGGCGATCTCGACCACCCCCCACCGCAAGCCGCAGCACGGGCTTCGCGCGAAGTGTGCGCTCCCACGCGTCCGGGGCCTCCCCGCGGACGAACATCGCCAGCCCATCGCCGGCGCGCAGGTGGCGGCCGAAGAGCTCGGCGTGGACGCCACCCGCCCCCAGCGAGACCACGGGCCCGAAGTCCTCCGTGTGCCGCAGCGCAACGAGCAGCTCGGCGCCAACCCGTTCCGGGTGCGGGACAAATTCCTGAATCGTGAAGCCTGCCAGCGGGTATTCAGCCAGCCGCTCGCTCATGTCGCGCACGGCTCGCACCACGGCAGTCGGCGTCGCAGGGACGACATTCACGCCGCCCACATCGGTCTTGTGCAGGATCGCGGGCGAGGCGACCTTGACCACCACCCGATCGCCCCCGAGCACGGTGAGGTCGGCGTGGGCCACCCCAGCCGCACCGTGCACGAAGAGCTGACGAGGCACGCGGAAGCCGAGTGCCGAGACGAGGGCGAACGTTTCGGGTTCGAGCAGGGAGTCCCGGCCCTCGGCAACCGCCCGTGCGAGAACGCCCGTGGCGTGGATCCCTGCCTCGACTCCCAACTGTCACCCCGCTGGTCGCTGTGACGACATGGTTCCGCGGGCGCGAACGTCCGGTTCACACCCTGCAGGAAAACTGTCCCATGGGCGGTGAGCCACCGTTAAAGGCATCATTAAAGGCCTCTTAAGTCATGGCTTCCGAGACAGATACCGGGTCGGCGACCGCCCCGGCGCTGCGCGCCGCCGGCGTCGCAAAGCGCTTCGGCGGGGTGACGGCACTGCAGGCCGTCAGCCTCGTCGTGGCGCGTGACGAGTGCGTCGCGCTCGTCGGCGAGAGCGGGTCCGGGAAGACGACGCTGCTCCGGTGCTTCAACCGGCTCGTCGAGCCCGACGCCGGGACGGTGTTCGTGAATGAGACCGACGCCCGCGCGCTCGACCCTGTCGGGCTCCGGCGCCACACGGGGTACGTCCAGCAGGAGGGGGGGCTGCTGCCCCACTGGACCGTGTTGCGGAACGCCGGGCTGGTGCTGTGGCTGCTCGGACGAGCGGACGAGCAGGACCGCGCGCGCGACGCCCTGGATCTCGTCGGGCTTCCCCCCGCCGAGTTTGGCGCCCGGCACCCGGGGCAGCTGTCCGGCGGGCAGCGACAACGCGTCGCGATCGCGCGGGCGCTCGCTGCCCAGCCCTCGGTCCTGCTGATGGACGAGCCCTTTGGCGCGCTCGACGCCATCACCCGGGCCGAGTTGCAGCGCGCCTTCGCCGCGTTGCGTACCCGCCTCGGCGCTACCGTGGTGCTGGTCACCCATGACCTTGCCGAAGCGTTCCTGCTCGCGGACCGCATCGCCGTGTTGCGGGCCGGTCGTCTGGAGCAGGTGGGCACGCGCCAGGAGCTGGTATCCGCACCGGCCACCCCCTACGTGGCCCGGCTACTCGACACGATGCGAGTTGCTCCATGACCGCGCGCTCGTCGCGGTGGGCCAT
>JAOTWJ010000138.1 GCA_029862925.1 Gemmatimonadota bacterium | reverse complement strand
GCAGCTGTCGCTGCTCGAAGAAGGCGCGCAGACCGAGCTCGACCGGATTGCCGCGTGGGCGGCCCGCACGAGCGACGGCTCCCTGTCGGATCTCGCCGATCCGCCCCCGTCGGAGGTGTGGGACGAGGTGAGCGCGGAAGCCGACCTCTGTCCGCGGCTCAAGTGCCCGCATTTCGATCGCTGCTTCCTGTTCGAAGCCCGCCGCCGGGCGGCGGACGCCGACATCGTGGTCGTCAATCATCATCTGCTCGCGTCCGACGTCGCCATCCGCCGGGCGCAGGACAACTGGCAGGACGCGGCCGTGCTGCCGCCCTATCGCCGGCTGGTGCTCGACGAAGGCCACCATCTCGAGGACACGGCCGCCGAACATCTCGGCGCGCAGGTGACGTCGTGGGGCGTGACCCGGCTGCTCGGGCGGCTCGAGCGGAACGGTCGCGGGTTGCTGCCCACGCTGCTCGCCGACCTCGCGGGGCGGGACGATCTGCTGAGCGGCCCGTCGATCGAGCTCATCCGCACCGGGCTGCTTCCCGAGACGGCGGAGGCCCGGCGCCGGGCCGCGGCCGTGTTCGGGCTGCTCGCGGACCGGCTGCTCCAGGGACAGCACGGCGAGCTCCGGCTCACCGACGAGTTCGCCGCGGACCCGGTGTGGGACGCCGGCCTGGCGGAATCGCTCGAGGGCCTGCTGCGGCTGTTCGACAAACTGCGGGACGGCGTCGATACCGTCGCCGACCGCCTGGAACTCACGGAGGAGCCCGACCGCCGCTCCCAGCTCGTGCAGGAGCTGCGCGGCGTGGTCCGGCGGCTGCAGAGTGCGAGCGACGGCCTGTTGCTCTCGCTGCGCCCGCAGGCGGGCCTGCCGCTCGTGCGCTGGATCGAACGGCGCGGATCGCGCCCCACCGCCGACCTGCCGTTTCCGGTCGGGCTCAAGGCGGTGCCGCTCGACCTCGCGCCGATCCTCAAGGAATCGCTGTTCGACCGGGTCGAGACGGTCGTCGTCACCAGCGCCACCCTAGCCGCCGGCGGCGACTTTGCGTTTTACCGCGACCGCGTGGGGCTGGCGCTGCCGCCCAGCCGTGTGCGGTTCGAGGAGATCCTGCCCTCGCCGTTCGACTTCCCGGAGCAGTGCCTCTTTGGCGTGCCGACCGATCTGGCCGATCCGCGCGGCGACCAGACCGGGCACGACCGGGCGATGGCCACCGCCATTCTCGAGTTGGCGCACGCGTCGGACGGCGGCATGTTCGTGCTGTTCACCAGTCACGCGGCCCTGCGCCGGACCGCGGACGCGGTGCGCGGCGCGGTGGGCGCCCGCTGGCCGCTGCTGGTGCAGGGTGAGGGACCGCGCGACCAGCTGCTGCGCCGGTTCCGCGACGCGGGCTCGGCCATTCTGTTCGGCACGGATAGCTTCTGGGAGGGTGTGGACGTGCCGGGACGCGCGCTGCGGGTGATGGTGCTCGCCAAGCTGCCGTTCAAGGTGCCCTCCGAGCCGTTAACGGCGGCCCGGCTGGAACGTCTCCAGGCCGAAGGCCGGGACGGGTTCATGGAGTACCTGGTGCCGCACGCGGCGCTCAAGCTGAAGCAGGGGTTTGGCCGGCTCATCCGCTCGACCAGCGACGTGGGCGTGGTCGTGTTGATGGATCACCGCATCGTGAGTCGCCGCTACGGAGCGGCATTGCTGGAATCGCTGCCTCCCGCCGCGCGCATCATCGGTCCTTGGGCCGCGGTGCGGAGCGCGGCGGAAGACTTCTTCGCTCGCCATGGAATTGGAGCCCCGGTATGAGCGCGGGACGGGCGCGGCTGGCGCAGCTGCCGGCGTACGCGGTGCATCGCATCGCCACCATCAAGCGCCGCCTCCTGGCGGCCGGGCGCGACGTAATCGACCTGGGGGCGGGGGACGCCGATCTGCCGCCACCCGAGATTGCCGTCCGCACGCTGGCCGAAGCGGCGCGCGATCCGAAGATGAGCCGCTACGCGTTCCAGACAGGGCTACCCGAGTTCCGCCAGGCGGCCGCGCGGTACTTGGAGCGGCGGTTCGGCGTGGCGGTCGATCCCGTAACCGAGCTGTTGCCGCTGGTGGGGTCCAAGGAGGGCCTCGCCCACCTGACCTTCGCCGCGCTCGATCCCGGGGACGGGTGCCTTATCCCCGAACCGGGGTATTCCCCCTACATGGGGGGGGCCGTCCTGGCCGGCGCAACGCCGATCGTGGTTCCCCTCCGGCCCGAGAACGGGTTTCTCGTGGAGCTGGAGGAGTTGGCGCCGGCGCAACTCGCCCGGGTGGGTCTCGTGTTTCTCAACTATCCCAACAACCCCACGACCGCGGTGGCGCCACGCGAGTACCTGGAACGCACCGTCGCGTGTTGCGCGCGGCACGGCATCGTGCTCGCGTACGACAACCCGTACTGCGAGATCACGTTCGACGGGTATCGGGCACCGAGCATCTTCGAGATCCCGGGGGCGAAGGACGTCGCCGTGGAGTTCCACTCGATGTCCAAGACGTTCTGCATGACGGGATGGCGCATCGCGTGGGCCGTGGGACACGCCGACCGCATCGCCGCGCTCCAGCAGGTGAAGAACTTCGTGGACACGGGGCCGTTTCTGGCCGTGCAGCGGGCGGCGGCCGCCACCCTCGATGCCGGCGACGGCATCGTCCGGCCGATCGTCGACACGTTCCGTCGCCGCCGGGACGCCGCCGTGCGCGCGCTCGGCGCCATCGGGCTCGCGGTCACGCCGCCCAAGGCCACGATGTACCTGTGGGTGCCGTTGCCCGATGGGATTCCGTCCGCGCCGTTTGCCGAGCGGCTGCTGGAAGACGAATTCGTGGCCGTCCTCGCGGGCTCGTCCTTCGGGCCCGCCGGGGAGGGGTACTTCCGCGTGGCGCTCACCGTTAATGAGGCGCGGTTCGCCGAAGCCGCTACGCGGATCGCCCGCACCCTCGCGCACGCGCGCCAGGCCGTGTAGGACCCATGCGGCGCGACTGGCTGCCACCGTCTGCGCCCCGCGCCAGCCCCTGGTGGGTTGGCGTGAGCGTGCTGGTGCACGTCGCGGTGTTCCTGCTCGTGATCGTCTCCACCAATCGCACGTTCCCGTTGCCACCGGTGACGGTCCTCCTCGTGCCCGGCGAGCCGGGGCCGGCCGCCGCAGAGTTGCCGTGGGCGGAGGTGGGGCGGGTGGGCGGACGGGCGGAAGGACAAGCGGCCGCGCCCCGCGGTGCGACGGGGCCGACGGCGGTTACTGCACCGACCGTCGTGCCGAGCGCCGTGCCGCCAGCGGGCCCAGCCGCCCAGCCGCCCGGCCGCCCGGGGGGTGTGGCGGCGGTGCCCGGCGCCGGTGAAGGCGAGGTGCGGGGCACACCGGGCGGCCGGCTCCTGGGAGCGCGGTTCGGTGACGGTCGCCTGTGGGTGCGACCGTGGGACGCCATCGCCGCGGCGATCGCCGCAGGCGGCGGGGACTCGGGCGACGCGGCCGTCCACGCCGCCCGCATCGACAGCGCGGTGACCCGGCGGATCCTGGCGTTCCTCGACACGCTCCCGCCCGACTCGTTCGCCGTCGCCCGCCCGACGCCGTGGGTGACGGAGATCGACGGCCAGAAGTGGGGCATCGACGGGTCGTGGATCTACCTCGGCGGGCTCAAGCTCCCCGCGGTCATCCTGGCGCTCCTGCCGCTCCCGCAGGGCAACTACGAGCAGGCCCAGCGCGCCGCGGACATGCAGCGCATTCGCGAGGACATCATGCAGGCCGCCCAGCGGGCGGTGAGCGCGGCCGAGTTCCGCAAGAACGTCGAGGAGACCCGCAAGCGGCGGGACGCCGAGCGCGAGGCGAAACGCAACCAGGCGGTTCCGCCAGACTCGATCAAGACCTGACGCACCTCGTGACGCGTCCCGGCGGCGCGGCACCCCAGCCCGGCGTGGCGTTGCGACCGGACCCTGCCGAGACGCGACTCCCTAGCGCACGCCGCCCATCATGTTCCGAATCGGCCGGTAGAAGGCGATGAAGAAGAGGCCCGCGACGGCGACCGCGACCGCCACCCGGAAGAACAACGTCGGCAGCGGCAGCGTCTCGAACATGCCGGCCACGAGTCCCGCCACCAGATTGCCGAGGGCGGCGCCCATGAACCACGTGCCCATCATCTGCCCCACGTAGCGGGGCGGCGACAGCTTGGTGATGCTGCTGAGTCCCACCGGGCTCAAGGCCAGCTCCCCGCAGGTGTGCAGGAAGTAGGTGGACACGAGCCAGGCCGGACTCACCAGGTCGCCATTGCCGGTCGTGTAGGTGGCGCCCCACGCCATCACGAGGAAGCCCACGCCGAGGAGAATGAGCCCCATGCCGAATTTGACGGGCAGAGGCGGTTCCACGGAGCGCGAGTTGAGGAAGACCCAGAGCCAGCCGAACACCGGCGCCAGCGCGATGATGAAGAGCGGGTTCACCGACTGGAGCCAGCTGGCCGGCATCAGCCAGCCGAAGATGCTGCGGTCGGTGAGCCGCTCCGCGAACAGGTTCATCGAGGAGCCTGCCTGTTCGAATCCGGCCCAGAACATCGCCGCGCCGAGGAACAGCAGGAAGATCACGATCACGCGCTTGCGCGCGGGGCCGTCGAGCCCGCCGAACAGCAGGACGGCGAGGAAGAACAGCACGGCGATCGCGAGGATGATGAAACCGGTGGCCTGTGCCACGCCCTGAAGCGTGAGGGTCACCGCGCCCGATTGCGAGAGGAACCAGACGACGACCGCGATCGCGACCACGAGCCCGACGCCGAGCAGGCCCTTCTGCAGGGCGTCGCCGCGGGTGGCGCGCGCTTCGTCCCGGTACAGGCCGGCGAGCTTGAGGTAGTTGTAGCCCAGGCGGTACTGCAGCAGACCCAGCACCATCCCGATGCCGGCCGCCGCGAAGCCCAGGTGCCAGTTGATGGTCTCTCCCAAGTAGCCGCAGACCAGGGGGGCGACGAAGGCGCCCACGTTGATGCCCATGTAGAAAATCGAGAAGCCGGCGTCGCGGCGGGCGCCGCCCTCGGGGTAGAGGTCGCCCACGATGGCGCTGACGTTGGGTTTGAGCAGGCCGGTGCCCAGGATGTTCAGGCTCAATCCCGTGAAGAAGAACGCCAGCCCCGGGGTCGCGAGACTGAAGTTCCCGGCCGCGATCAGCACGCCCCCGGCGAAGACGGCGTTGCGTTGCCCGACTAGCCGATCGGCGACCCATCCGCCGGGCAGCGCGAAGAGGTACACGCCGGCGGTGTAGAGGCCGTACACCGCCGCCGCCGTGGCGACGGTGAAGCCCAGCCCGCCTTCGGCGATGGCGGCCGGCATGTACAGAATGAGGATTGCCCGCCCGCCGTAGTAGCTGAAGCGCTCCCACATCTCGGTGAAGAACAGGGTCGCGAGACCGCGCGGATGGCCGAAGAACTGCTTCTCGGGCATGGTGCCGGGAGCGCTCATGAGGTCTGGGGTCCTTGGTGGAAGGCGACGGAATCTACTACGGCGGGCCGGGCCACGCCGTCAGGGCGTGTCCGCCCCGGTCCACTGCTGGGCTGCGAACAGCCGGGCCAGGCTCTCGTCCCTGCCCACCGCCCACAGCAGAAGGTTAACCGGCTCGGAGACCGTTGTTCCGGTGAGGGCGATCCGAATGGGCTGCATGACCTTGCCGACCCCCATCCCGACGGCCGCGGCGAGATCGCGCAGCTCCGCTTCGAGGCGGTCCGCGCTCCAGTCGTTGTCCCTCAGGCCTCCCAGCCGGTCCTGCGCCGCGGCCAGCGCCCGGCGGAACCCCTCCACGTCCTGCGCGACGGCTTTCTGCGCCTTGGGGTCCCGCTCCAGGTGGGCGCGGTCCAGCCGGGTGGCGACCCGCTGGGCCAACTCGACGGTCGTGCGGGACCGGCCGCGGATCGTCTCGATGCTGCGGATCACGCGCTCGTCGGGAAACGCGGCCGCGTCGAGTCCGAGCGTCTGCAGGTGCGGGGTGATCAGGGGCAGCAAATCGGCTGGGGCGCCCTGGTTCAGGTACTGGCCGTTCATCCACTCGAGCTTCGTCATGTCAAAGACGGCACTCGTCCTCTGGATCCGCTCGAGCGAGAACGCGGCGACGAGGTCCGCGAGGTCGAAGTACAGCTCCCGGTCGTCGCCCGGGTTCCACCCGAGCAGCGCCAGGAAATTCCGCATCGCGTCGGGCAGGAACCCCATGGTGCGGTACTCCCCGACCGCCGTGGCCCCGTGGCGCTTCGACAGCTTCTTGCCGTCGGGGCCATTGAGCATCGGCAGATGGACGAACACGGGCGGTGCGGCCCCGAGCGCGCGGTACACGGCGATCTGCTTGGGCGTGTTCGAGATGTGGTCCTCGCCGCGCATCACGTGTGTGATGCGCATGTCGAGGTCGTCGCAGACCACGCTGAAGTTGTAGGTGGGGGTCCGGTCGGACCGGAGGATGACCCAGTCCTTGATGTCGCGCCCCTGGAAGCTGATCCGCTCGTAGACGGCGTCGTCCCATGCGAGCTCCGCGTCCGGCATGCGCAGGCGGACGGCGCCCTCCTCGAGGTAGGCCGCGCCGTCGGCGACGAGCCGGTCGGCGAGCACCTGGTGGCGCGCGAGTCGCGCGCCCTGGAACACGATCTCCTCGTCCCAATCCAGACCCAACCAGGTCAGGCCGTCGAGGATGACGCCGGTGTGCGCCTCGGTCGAGCGTTGCCTGTCGGTGTCTTCGATCCGCAGCAGGAAGGTACCGGCCCGGCGCCGGGCAAAGAGCCAATTGAACAGCGCCGTGCGGGCACCGCCGACGTGGAGGTAGCCGGTGGGGGAGGGGGCAAACCGGACCCGGAGCGGGGTTTCCATAAGGGGCGAGGCCACGGAGAGGGGGGGATTCGAACCCCCGATAGGGGTTTTAGCCCCTATAACGGTTTAGCAAACCGCCGCCTTCAGCCACTCGGCCACCTCTCCTGGAGCGCACAGGGAGCGGGGAACTGCCCGCCTGACCTTGGCGGGAACCGCTCCCCGCTCCCTGCGTCCCACGAGCGCGCGAAATCTGCCCTGCGACGCGCCGAAACTCAACCGCTACATGCCGCCGGCGGCAATCAGCGCCGGGAAGTTCGCGATGACCTTCTTCTTGCCGTCGCCGGATATGGGTTTCTGGCCCAGGTACACGTCGAACAGGGCCCAGCACAGCGCGGGCGACTGGATCGGGGCGCGGGCCTCGCCCTTCACGCTCGATGCCAGGGTCCCGTTGGTGCACGAGAACAGCAGCTCGGATTCCTTCGTCATCTCTTCGACGCTGAAGTAGCCGCGGAACGTGTCCAACGCGGCTTCACCGCCGGGCATACTCATCTCCGCCGCCGCCTGCTGCACGCGCGGCCGGAGCGCGCCGTCGAACGCTTCCGCCATGTCGTCACCGCCCACGTCGCGGGTCATCACGAGTCGCAACGTCATGGGGAACGACATCTTCAACAGGGCGCCGTAGAACGCGTCGTCCTTCTCGAGCGTCTTCTGGTCCTTGCCGGCGAATGTGGCCATCGCGGCCTGGCCGGCGGCCGAGTCCACGTACAGCCCGAAGGCGTAGACTTTCACCTTGAGAAAGGTCTTGGTGCGCAGGCCGGTCCCCATCAGGATCTGTTCGCCGCCGGACGGCGCGACGAGGCGCAGCGGAAACGGCACGCCGCTGCTTGGCTCGTTCACGGTCTCCTGGGCGGCGGCGGCGCCCAAGGCGCCGCTCAGGGTAAGAACGGAGAGTACGGAAACCACGGTGCGTCGCATGTCGATCATCCTCGCTCGCGAGTCCATCAAAGAACGTGCATGGCAACGCTGAAAGGTAACCCGCGGGCCGGCCGGGTAAAGCCGATCTCACCCGCGCGGCCGCGCGCGGCGTGTCACCAGGCGGGCCCCGAGAGCCGCCCGCCCGCCGTGCTCGCGGACGTGCGCCGCCAGATCCACGCCGATCTTGAGCACCACCAGCAGCGCGAGCGGCACCATGGGAGAGCCCAGCGCGAGCACGAGAAACCCGCCTCCCAGGATCACGAGGTGCAGCACGACGACGCGGCCATAGGGCTGGTGCATCAGACTGCGCGGGTCCGTGCGCCGGTACTCGCCGGAGCCGACGTAGTTCCACGCGAACGACACGGCGTGGCTCACGAACAGCGTGATGACGGGCAGGGCCAGGTCCTCGCGGTAGATCGCGTCCCGGAACGACGTGAGATCGGGAAAGTCGG